>DHFM01000015.1 GCA_002400405.1 Candidatus Moranbacteria bacterium UBA4824 | reverse complement strand
AAGAAGCTCAAATCCAAACTATCATTAGCTGGAACACCGACAAAGACACTAACTCAATCCTAGCTTACCGCCAAGGCGTAGAAAAAGACTACTCTCTAATTGACAAACTCAAAGATCCAACTACTACCAAAGTAGATAACTGGCAACTAGTCAAAAAATCTGATCTAACTAAAAACCATCTCTTTGTCCTGACTGACCTCAAACCAGCCAGTGTCTATCAATTCCGAACTGCTTCCTTTGACAAACATGGTAATGTCTCAGTCTCAGAAAACTATTCCCTCCTTACTCCTACCAAACAACAATCAGTTCTTGATCTTATCATCCAAAACTTTGAATCTACCTTTGGGTGGGTGAAGAAGATTGGGAATTAAAATTATGAAACATGAAACATGAAGCATGAAGCAGGGGGATAAAAAAAATAATTACGTAACGAATTACGTAATTATTTTTTATTTGTGCGCCGGGCAGGAATCGAACCTGCGACCAATAGCTTAGAAGGCTACTGCTCTATCCACTGAGCTACCGGCGCATACTATAAAAACCTACACAGGGGCGGTCACTGGGAGTTGAACCCAGCTTCTCGGTACCACAAACCGATGTCTTACCGATAGACGATGACCGCCCCTCTATAGATTTGATATGTGCGCCCACCGGGACTCGAACCTGGGACCATATCCTTAAGAGGGATCTGCTCTACCAACTGAGCTATGGGCGCATCTCTTGAATATTCGTAAAAATTTTGTGCGCCCGGCAGGACTCGAACCTACAACCCCTTGGTTCGAAGCCAAGTACTCTATCCATTGAGCTACGGGCGCATTAACATATAAAATACTAGCTTAAATAAACAGCCTAGTCAACTGATTTTACATATTGTGTTCACTTTTATATTTTTTCCATTCTTTATTTGACCAATCCTTGGGTTTTTCAGTGAGGATATTTTCAGCTCCAGGATGGGGATATTTATTAGGAGAATCATAATTGCTATTGAAAACATCCTCTTGAATGATTTTTTCATTCTTATCAAAAACTTGTTGAGTAAAAGTTGTTTTTAGCGATCCATCAGGTTTTCTTTCTAAAACTGTTGGTCCGATAATATTTATTTTTCTTCCGTCATCTGTCCCATAAAAATTGAAAATTAATTCCTTGCCTTCAATTTTTGTTTCAATGAGAATATGCCCGGGGGTATTATTGATAAAACGTAGATCCGGCAGAGGAACATAAACAGTAGCGTCCATTCCTTGTGGGTTATAATAACTTACAGGATAAGCATGATTGCGTCTGGCGGTTATTTCTAAGCCGGAATTTATCGCAGCGCGAAAAGCGGTAGTAGAAACTTGGCAAATTCCGCCGCCAAATTCCGGTTCTGTTTTATTATACTTAATAACTAATTCCGGTAGATAACCATGTTCGCCATCCACTTCTCCGAGAATTTTTACAAAAGAAAATTCTTCTTGGGGTTTAATGAGAACACCGTTAAATCTTTTGGTGGCTACATTAATATTGAATATTCTATTTTTAGTTGAACCGGTAAAATTTGATTTTCCAGTTCCGATGAGACTAGTGATGCCTAAATTATTTTGTGAATCAGAAGAAATTTCTGGTTGAATTTTTTGTGTTGGTAGATCAAGAGGAGTTGAAAAATTTTGTGTTAACAGAAAATCCTCAATAATCTGAACACTTTTTTCTTCATCAAGTTTTATCCCTGGGCTAGAAAGAGCAAAAACAGAAACCTTGCCATCAGTTATTTCAAATTTAGCATCTAGCGGATCCTTATTGGTTTTTCTAGCTAAATCCTTGATGAAATTTTTGATTGAATCAGTATCAATGCTGAGCGTATATTTTTTCTTAATATTTTTTTGATTTTCATAGGGAAGGGAAAGTCGACATTCAAGAGATTTTTCATATTGGCAAAAATTGATATTTTCTATTTCAGAAAAATATCCAGCCTCAAAAGCAAGATAATTTTTTTCTTTTGTCCAAGTAGAAATTTCCGATTTTGCCAAAGAGTAGGGGGTGCCATTTACAGTTAAGCTTAAATCAGTCGGAATTTTTTCTAAAATATTTGCGGGTAAAGTTTGCGCAAAAATATTCCCAGGCCAAAAAGCTAGAGTCAAAAAAGAAAATATTAGAATGTGATTTCTAGTTTGCATAGTTTTAATATAGCATAAATAGAAAGAAAAACACAGAATTTTTCTGTGTCATTCTGTTATTTTTCTATTATAGGATTTACGCATTTCTCTTCAAATCTATTATTCGCTGAAATTACCAAAAATTAAAACTAAGATTAAAGCTAGAAGTTATTGATTATAATCCTGGCATTGTACTGGCTATGGAATAGATTTTCAGTGAAACGCATAAATCCTATAGTATCTAGAAGCCTCTAACTTGAATTTTTTTCGTTTTAGTATTATCAGCTTTTGGCAGACGAATGGTCAAAATTCCATTTTTCATCGAAGCTTCTATTTTGTCAGCCAAAACGTCTACTGGCAAGATGACTGATCGAGAAAAACTCCCCCAATAACATTCTTGATAGTAATAATTTTCTTCAGAAACTTCCTCGTCTTTCTTTCTTTCTCCCCGGATGGTGATCATATCGTTGTTAATGCTCACATCCAAATCTTCTGGTTTGACTCCTGCAATCGTAGAGCGAATCACTACATCGTTGTCGGTTTGATAGACATCTATCGTGAGTTGTCCTTCGCCGTCTTCTTGAATAGCTGGCGAGTGTGTTTCTTCTCGTTCCATCATGCGTGGAGATGAGTTGATGATCATTTCTGCTTCAGCGGTATCTTCAGAATAGATATTAGAGATATTCATTGGACGTTCTCTTTCAAAAGAACTAGGTTCATTTTCAGTGTCGATTGTTCGAGCACCAGTTAATTTTTCAAAAAAAGATTTTTTTACTTTTGTCATATAATATTGTTATTTATTTACCTTAGTTTAATTCTAATTTAATTCTGGCTTTTTGGCAAGAAAAGTTATTTTTTGCTATTTTTACCCAGGAAAAAAGCTGAAAAAATGAGAATACTTAATCCGCCATTAAGTATGAGCGAATTGATTGAAATAAAAACAAAAAAATTAAAGAGAAAATGAAAGAAATAGCCAAGACAAAAAATAGCTAGAATTCCTAAAATTGACGAAGGTTCTCTCTTGGTGAAGTAGAGTCCGTAAATGGAAGAAGTGAAAACATGGATCAGAAATAGTCCGAAGTAAGAGAGAAATAATTCAGAATCAAGGGGGCTATTATTTAAGATATTTAGAAATATTTCTGCTACGGCGAAACCGCTACCTAAAGTAATTGAATACCAAAAAATATTTTTTGCACTTTTTGAAATTTTCCATAGAAGGCCAAGCTTAATAAGCTCTTCGATGAAAATTGCCAAAAGCATAAAAGTTCCAATTTTTTCCGAAAGGGCAGAATTTTCTAAGGCAGGAAAGATGATAGTGAAAATTGTTTGGAGAATCAAAGCGCCAAAGGCGGCGGCTATTCCAAGAAGAAAAATAAAAATTTTATTCATAAAAATGTGTAAGCCCAAAATGGTTATTTTAATTTTAAATTAGCGTTCGTTTCCAATTTTTTCCAATTATTTTTCAAAACGCGAGTATTCTTTTTGAGTTTATAGCGAAAAGAGGCGGCGATAGCAATCATCACGGCATTGTCGATGCTATATTTAGTTTCTGGTATACAGTAGATGGTATCGGGCAGATCTTTTTTGATCGCTTCACCAAGTTGTCGACGCAGTTCGGCATTAGCAGATACGCCACCGGCTAGCATAATGGTTTTGGGGTTATATTTTTTTGCCGAGCGTATGGTTTTGGAAATCAAAACATCGCAAACAGACTGTTGGAATTCTTGGCAAACTGCGCTCACAAAAGCTTTGTTCTTTAGTAATTTTTCGTTTTTCTTGACTAAATATAAAACAGCAGTTTTGAGTCCGGAAAAAGAAAAATTAAAAGTATCGCTCTTAATCATCGGGCGTGGTAGAGGAGCTTCTAAATTATATTTTTTAATTTTCATTGCTTCCTTCGCTACTGCTGGACCGCCGGGATAACCTAAGCTCAAAATTCTTGCGACCTTATCAAAAGCTTCTCCCACGGCGTCATCTTGCGTTTCGCCAATAATCTCATAACTCAAATGTTTTTTCATTAGAACTAATTGAGTGTGCCCGCCGGAAACTACAAGACATAAGATTGGAAAGTTTACCCTATGGAATAAATTTCGCTTTGCGAAATTATCCCGCTCTGCGGGATATTCCATAGGGTGAATAAAATTGGCGTAGATGTGCCCTTCAATATGATGAATTCCAATCAGGGGTTTTTTCCAAAGATAGGATAACGTCTTGGCGGTTTCAACTCCGATGAGTAATGCTGGGATAAGTCCGGGGCCATTAGTGACGGCGATGAGATCGATATCCTTTGAAGTTAGGCGGGCTTTTTTCAGCGCTTCGTCAATAACCGGCATAATGTTTTTGAGATGTTCTCTGGCCGCTAAATTAGGCACAACTCCGCCCCATTTGGCATGGAGGGCTATTTGTGAAGAGACGATATTGGCCAAAACCGAAAAAACACCATTTTTTTCTTCCAAAATAGCGCAGGCAGTTTCATCGCAAGATGTTTCAAGGCTTAAAATTATCATAAAATTGCTAGTATAATTACTGATTATATAGTATCATTATTATTACGAAATATAAAGTAATAAATTCAAGTATTACAAATGGTTGAGGATAAGTCAAAAAAAGAATTAACTGATAGCGAATTAGTGGAAATTGTGCGAAATTCGGATCAGGAAAGATATGGCGAAATCATTGAAAGATACCAAGGAAAATTATTTGCCTACCTTTTTCGCTTGATTGGTTCTCGGGATGAAGCGCAAGATATTTTGCAAGATGTTTTTCTCAAGGCCTATCGAAATTTACAAAGCTATGATAGTAGTCGAAAATTTTCTTCTTGGATTTATCGTATCGCGCATAATGAAGCAGTAAATTTTATCAAAAGAAAATCTCTTAAAAGATTTATCCCATGGGAGGATATCGCAGCCACTAAAGACAAGTTGGATATGGCGAGTTTTGAGGATGGGGCGGATAAGGCGTGGCTTCGAAAAGAAACAGGCAAAGAAGTAAATTTTGCATTAGATGAAATGCCTTTTAAATATAAACAGGTGCTGATACTGCGGTATTACTCGGATAAGTCCTATGAAGAGATTGGTGAAATTTTAGGCAAACCAGTTAACACGGTAGGAACGCTAATCAGTCGAGCCAAGCAAAAACTTTCTGAAAAACTAAGAGGACAAGATTTGCCTTTTGATTCACCCCACACCAATTAATATTTTTTAAAAGTAGAAAATTGGTTGGGTTTCTTTTGTGAAAAAGATTTAATAATATAATGAAGTTTGTATTTAATTGGTGTGGGGTAAATAATTCAAATAAAATGGAAGAAAAAAAACAGGGCGTCAAAGATGATGTAATGCAAGCAATAAGAAGCAAAAAAATAAAAATGCGTAGTCATTTGACTTTTATGGCGCAAAAATTAGGTTTAGAAAGTGCGTTGGCCGGCGCGATAATTTTCGGGTCGCTTCTAGTGAGTGTCATTTTCTATTTCTTGAAAAAAACCGGCGCGTTGAAATTTTTGAGCCTCGGTATTCCAGGACTGAAAATTTTTCTTTTAACTTTGCCCTATGACTATATCGCGCTGTTTATCTTTTTTGTCATTCTAGCTATTTATTTTGCCAATCAAATCGAATTGTTTTGCGGAAATTGTACCCGAACAGATTCTTTTGCTGTGTATTTTTTTGCCGGCTCCATAATCTTAGGAACTATTTTTGGCGTTATGGGGGCGGGAGATTTTCTTCAAAGCTGGTCGGGGAAAGATATTCCACAAGAGAGTATGCTTTTCGGAAAAGTGAAAAGTTTTTCTTCAGGGGAAGTATTAGTAGAAGATGAGAACGGAAAAATGATTAGAGTCTCCATTGAAAAACCGCAAAATATAATGATCGACAAATATGAAAAAGATAAATTTTTGCGTGCCATTGGAACGCGCGACATTGACGACGACAACCTTTTCCACGCACAAGTTGTGAGATGTTGTGATGAGAATTAGAAATAGTTGATTTATTTTTAAATATATGATAATATCTTTCTATCATTGAAAGATGCCCTACTAAGGCATTTTTTATTGAACTATATGCCGCGTTCGTCTAGCCCGGTCAGGACGCCAGGTTTTCATCCTGGAAATCATGGGTTCGAATCCCATACGCGGTACAAATTAAAAAAATCAGCTTTAGTGGCTGTTTTTTTGATTTATTGGGGGAAAGGGGGTAAAATGGAAGTGTTAGGTAACTCGTCTCATCATAAATATAATTTTATGAATGCAAAAGATAAAAACGCTATAATATTGCATGGAACGGCTGACAAACCGACTGATTTTTGGTTTCCGTCTTTAAAAAAAGATTTAGAAACGAAGGGTTATGAAGTGTGGCTTCCGGAACTTCCCAACGCCAAGTTTCCTAATCGAAAAGATTGGCTACCGTTTCTTTTGGAAAACGGAAAGTTCACGGAAAAGACAGTCATTATTGGTCACTCCGCTGGCGCCCAAATAATTTTGAGTCTTTTGGAAAAGCTGGAGGTGAAAATCAAACAAGCTATTATGGTGTCTGGATATGCTAAGGCACTGCGAAAAGAAGAGAGTAGCGAAAAAAATGTTGATGAGTATGATTGGGAGGCGATCAAACCAAAATGTGAAAAATTTGTTTTCATCAATTCCGACAATGATCCTTGGACTTGCGATGACACACAAGGAAGGATTATGTTTGATAAGTTAGGTGGTATGCAGATAATTTTGCACGAAGGACACATGGGTTCAAATTATTATAATCAACCCTACAAAGAATTCCCTTTAATTTCGAAACTGATTGATTAACGTCTGAAATTAGAGGCTTCGGATAAGAAGATGAAAAACATCCTCAAAACCGTGAAAATGTACTAATTTTAACCACATTTTCACGATTATGTTGACAAAAGCGTGAAAAAGTGTATAATAGTAGTATGATTAACGTTATTAAACTATGGCAAAAATACTTAATGTTTATAGTAAAATAAGCGAACTTCGCGAAAGATATTACAAAGCATCCATTAACAAAGATGCCCTTATTAAACTTATCGCTGAAGCCGAAGTAGCCGAGCAAGTCTATAATTCCAACGCTATTGAAAATAGCACTCTTTCACTTGAAGATACAGAAAAAATACTTCTGCAGATTGATCTAGATCGATTTATTAGTGAGCGAGAAATTTTTGAAGCTAAGAATTTGGCGCGAGTGGTGGAATACATTGAAAAAAAATCTAAAGAACAAGAGCTCACACTCCCAGTTATTTTGTCCTTGCACAAAATGTTGATTTCCAATATCCGCGATGACATTGCTGGAAGATTTAGAGCGGAGAATGAGTTTGTGCGCGTTGGCAGTCACATCGCTCCCAATCCAAAAGAAGTAGTGGAAAGGTTGGAAAAAGCACTTACTGAATATAATGCTACAAGCCATGAAAATATCATTAAACGAATAGCGAAATTGCATTTGAATTTTGAATACACCCATCCTTTTTGCGACGGCAACGGTCGAATTGGACGCGTTATCAACAACTATTTACTTTTACGAGAAGGTTTTGTGCCGATAAATATCAAATTTATTGATCGGCAAAAATATTATACGGCTTTTCGAGATTTTGATTTAAATGGGGCGACTGATGTTATGGAAGAAATAGTTGGAAAGGCGCTCACAAATAGTTATCACAAAAGACTGGCCTATTTGGAAGGTAAAAAAATCATCACTCTTTCTGAATATGCCAAGAAGAACAAATTGTCGCATTCAAATCTAATCAACAAAGCGACTCGGCAAACCATTGAAGCATTTTTGGAAAAAGGCGCTTGGAAAATTGCCGAGGATTTTGTTTGTGGAAAATAAAGATTTTTTTATGATAGTGTTAAGTAACATGTTAAGTAACATAAATATAAACATATGCCTACGCGAAAAGTTGATGAAAAAAATGTGCGAAAATTAACCCGCATGGGGAGAGAGGGAAGTAGTCTCGGGATGACCATCCCCAAAGAACTCGTCCAAGAACTCGGTTGGCGGGAGCGTCAAAAAGTGGTGGTGAAAAAAGTTGGGAAGAATCTTGTAATTAGTGATTGGAAAAAATAAGAAATGTTAAAAATAAAAGATATTCCAAAAATAGAAAGACCAAGAGAAAAATTGGAAAAATATGGACCGGGAAAATTGTCTGATGCTGAACTTTTGGCAATTTTGCTTCGAACTGGTACTAAGGAATTAAATGTTTTGAAATTATCTCAAAAAATACTACAGAAATTTGAGAAAGAAAAAATTGTTGATTTGAAAATTGATGAATTGAAAGCTATTCATGGATTGGGGTCTGCTAAGGCTTGTGAAATAATTGCCTGTTTCGAACTTGGGAAAAGAATGTTGAAGGATAAAAAATCAGCGATATTATTATCTCCGAAAGATGTTTGGGAACGCATGGAAGATATTAGAGGAAGTAAAAAAGAGCATTTCGTGGTTTTTTATCTGGATAGTAGAAATCAGGAAATAAAAAGAGAAATTATTTCAATTGGTACGCTAAATGAAAGTTTAGTACATCCGCGTGAAGTTTTTGAGAGTGCAATAAAAAATAATGCCTCTTCAATTATTATTGCACACAATCATCCGTCAGGAGATTTAGAGCCATCGCAGGCTGATATTGAAATCACGAAAAAATTGATTCATGCTGGAAAAATTCTTGATATAAAAATAAATGACCATGTAATTGTTTCAAGTTACATTAATAATTTCAAGAGCATTATTTAAAATATATGGATAAATCAAATTTAAAAAAAATAATAACTGAAAATCTAAGAATTCAAAAATATGGGGCGCCTACGATACAGTATATTGATACCACAAAAGCTCTTGATGATATAGGCGCAAGGCAGAGCCACGTTATATTTGCTCGAAGAGGTTGCGGAAAAACCTTACTATTGGAAACTTCGGCAAAAAATATAACAAAGGATACGGCTGTTGTATATTTAAATTGTGAAGATTATAAGAATCACTCATTCCCTAATGTGATTATCGAGGTGCTTGATGGTGCTCTCCGCGAGATTGAAAAAAGATTTTCAGGATGCATGGCCTTAATTGGAAAAAAGAAAAAAGCAAAAAAAATAATTTCAAATATAAGAAAAGAATTGTCAAAACTTAAGGAGCGTCCAGATGAGCATCAGGAGCAAGTTAAGGAAAGTTCTCAGCACGAGGAATCAGTTAATGCTCAGGCAGGAGCAAGCGCCGAAGGATTTTTTAGCTTAAGCTCTGGCATTACAGATAATAATAAAGCTGAAATAGTAAAAACTTATAAAGTATATGATATAAAAATAGAAAAATTAAATCATATACTGCCAGAACTGAAAAATAAACTTAAAGATTTTTTTGAGTTGAATTCTGGTATTAAAAATATTTATATACAAATTGATGATTTTTACCACTTACAGCGAGAATTGCAACCGTATGTAGTCGATTTTATTCATCGTTTCTGTAAAAACTTACCAATTTATTTCAAAATTGCTACATTAGAGCATGCAAGTAATCTTTATACTGAAAGTAATGGACAACCCATTGGTGCTCAGCATAGACATGACTACCAGCCAATCAGGATAGACTTTACTTTTGAAGATTTTAAAAAAACCGAAGATCAAGTAAAAAAGATTTTTTACAAATATGGAGAATTGGCGGGGGGGAATGAAAATGAAATCGATGCACTTTTTAAAGGAGATGGATTCCGTAGGCTTATTTTGGCTGGTGGTGGAGTGCCACGCGATTGCCTTTCTTTATTTCTTGAAGCATTGGATAATGCAACAAAAAGTGTTGATGGAAAAATAGGTAGAGATGATATAAGAAATCTAAGTCTCTCGAATCATGAAAGGATTATGAGAGATTTAAAAGAAGAATCTCAAAAGGATGAGCTCGATCCTATTATAAGGGGAATTTATACTATTAGAGAGTTCTGCTTAAGTGAAAAAAGTAATGTTTTTGTAATATCTGAAAAACTTTTGCAGGATAATGAAAAAATTCAAAGGCTTATATATCGCTTATTGGATTATAAGATTATTCATACAGTTAAAACGGCATTTACTCATAAATCTCAACAAGGAGTGACATTTCGAGCTTTTATGATAAATATTGGCCACTATGCAAATCTTCGAAAGTTGCATGGAAAAATGAATGAAATAGATTTAGCTTCCTCTGATGCGAAGGAGAAAATTAGGTCAGCGCCTATCTTAACAGAGAAAAAATTAAATGAATTTTGGTCTGTTGTGCCACAAAATCCGGAAGAAAAAATATTGGCAGACGAGCAACCAATCAATGAAGAACATCTCTAAGAAAATAATAAATTTTTGTGATTAATTTATATCAAACAAAAGAACAAGTTTTAGAAAAAGCGGAGAAAATTCTTCGAAAATCTTTGCGTGAAGTTATTCCAGGAAAAACTATTGAGATTATTGAGAAACAAATTGGAGGTTACGGCATGAAGCGTAAAGGATTTCTTGGAGATTTAATGGAAAAATATTTTTTCGAAATTAATCCGGGAAATATTAGTGAGCCAGATTTTACAGTCGCAGGCGTAGAATTAAAAACTACTCCTTTAAAAAAGCATCCAAAAGTTAAATTTTCTTCAAAAGAGAGGCTAGTTTTCTCAATGATAAATTATGACACAGTCGTAGGTGAAACATGGGAAAAGAGTTCATTTTTAAAAAAGAATAAGAATTTGTTGTTGATGTTTTATTTGTGGATTGAGAATCAGAGCATTCTTGATTATGAGTTTAAATTTGCGCATTTTTTAGATTTGCTAAGGGATATTTCCGATGAGGATGTTTTTCAAATTCAGAAAGATTGGGAATATATTATTGCAAAAATAAAAAGAGGCGAAGCGCATCTTTTATCAGAGGGAGATACTTATTATCTTGGCGCTTGTACAAAAGCGGCAAATAGCCGCGTGGTGCGAGATCAACCTATGAATCGCACGCCTGCAAAGCCACGTGCTTTTTCCTTTAAGCAACAATACATAAACTATCTAATCCAAACAAAATTATTAGGGGAAAAAAGCAATACAGATTCGATTTTTAAAAAGCAAAGAAGGATTGAAATAATAGAGGATGTAATTAAAGAAAAATTTAATTCGTTTATTGGAAAAACAGATAAGGAGATATTAACTAGGCTCAATTCAAGCCTTGGAAAAAAAGCTAAAAACTATAAGCGCTTAATTGTAAATCGAATATTGGATGTTAATTCAAATAATATTGAAGAGTTAGAAAAAGCGAATATAACGCTAAAGGTTATAACTTTGGAGCATACTGGAACGCTAAGAGAATCAATTTCATTTCCATCTTTTGATTATAAAGATTTAGTTACTCAAATTTGGATTGATGATGAAGAAGAAACGATGGCTGATTTTCACTTGCAACTTGAAACTAAGAAATTTTTATTTGTTATTTTTCAGAAACAAAAAAAATCAGAAGATATTATTTTAAGAAAAATAATGTTTTGGAATTTTCCCATGAAAGATATTGATGAAGCGGAGAAAGTTTTTGATAAAACTATTGATTGTATAAATGAGGGTAGATATGAAGATTTACCTAAAATGTCGGAGAATAGAGTTGCACATGTTCGGCCACATGGGAAAGATGCTACCGATACTATTATTACGCCACAAGGAACACAAGAAATGAGAAGGTGTTTTTGGCTTAATGCGAAATATATACAAGATGCAATACGAATTTGATCGAATTTGATCAATTTGCTATAATCTGATAGGATGTTAAGGTAACAAAAAATAGAGCAAAAACATGAAAAAAATTAAAATCGTGGAACTTTTTGCAGGTGTAGGGGGATTTAGAATTGGCCTAGAATCTGTGAGCGATAAAAAAACTAAATACAATGTTGTTTGGAGTAGTCAATGGGAGCCTGGAGCAAGTAAACAATACGCTTCAGATATTTATGTAGAAAGATTTGGAAAAGATGACCATTCTTGTGAAGACATTAAATTAGTTATTGAAAAAAAATTTAAAGAAATTCCAGACCATGATTTATTAGTGGGTGGGTTTCCTTGCCAAGATTATTCGGTTGCTCGAACATTAAGTCACGCCGAAGGATTAGAGGGAAAGAAAGGTGTTCTTTGGTGGTCAATTTTTAATATCTTAAAAAAGAAGGGGAAAAACGCTCCTAATTTTTTGATGTTAGAAAATGTAGATAGACTTTTGAAATCGCCAGCATCACAACGAGGAAGAGATTTTGCTGTAATGCTTTCTTCTTTGGCTAGTCTTGGATATGCAGTTGAGTGGAGAGTTATAAATGCGGCAGAATATGGTTTTCCACAAAGAAGGCGCAGAGTTTTTATATTAGGATACAAGAAAAATTCTTCTATTTATAATAAAATTAAAAAATTAAATAATCCAAAAAAATGGATTTTTAATGAAGGTGTTATTATCAAAGAATTCCCAATTAAAAAATCTGAAAAGGAAATGAGAGAAGTTGAGACATGGAAAGATATAGCGGAGGTCTCTAAGAAGTTTTCTATTGATAAACCTGCAAAAAGTCCGTTTGAAAATTCGGGGATAATGATTGACGGAAAAATATTTACAATAAAAGTTGAGCCAGACTATAAAGGGGAAATGGCAAAACTCGGAGATTTTATCGAAGAGGAAAAAAATGTTTCAGAGGAATTTTTTATTGACGGAAAATATTTAGAGCAATGGAAGAAATTAAAAGGAAGTAAAAGTGAAATGAGAAAATCAAAATCTGGACATGAATATAAATATTCCGAGGGAGCAATGGCTTTTCCAGATTTATTAGATAAGCCTTCGAGAACAATAGTGACAGGAGAAGGTGGTAGTTCGCCATCACGTTTTAAACATATTATAAAAACTAAATCTGGAAAATATAGAAGGTTGATGCCAATAGAATTAGAGCGCTTAAATATGTTTCCTGAAAATCACACAAAAGGCGCGCCTGATGTGAAAAGAGCTTTTATAATGGGAAATGCTTTAGTTGTGGGTGTAATTAAAAAACTCGGTATATCGCTAGCAAAATCAATCTAAATAATTTTGTTAAGTAATATGTTAAGTAATACTTTTTTCAAAAAATAATTTATGTCTGAATATTATAAAGCCAAAAGAATTCGAAATCTTTTTGATCCCAAATCAAAAGAGCCTTTTCGCATTAGTCGTTCCAAGCTTGATCTATTTTTGAATTGTCCTCGATGTTTCTATTTGGATCGTCGTTTGGGAGTTGGTCAGCCACCGGGGTTTCCGTTTAATCTAAATTCAGCGGTGGATGCACTCTTGAAAAAAGAATTTGATGTGCATAGGGCAAATGAAACTACTCATCCTTTGATGAAAGAATATGGCATTGATGCCGTGCCTTTTCAAGATGCTCGAATGGATCAGTGGCGAGATTCTTTGCGCCGAGGGATTCAATATTTGCATCCAAAAACTAATCTATTATTCACGGGTGGGGTAGATGATGTTTGGGTGAATCCGAAAGGCGAACTTTTGATTGTGGATTATAAGGCGACTTCCAAAAATGGAGAAGTGAGCTTGGATGCCGATTGGCAAATTGGGTACAAAAGGCAAATGGAAATGTATCAATGGCTTTTTAGAAAAAATGGTTTCAAAGTATCTAAGATCGGGTATTTTGTATATTGTAATGGAGACAAGGATAAGGAGGCTTTTGATGGAAAATTAGAATTTAATGTCAAAGTCATTCCCTATGTGGGAGATGACAGTTGGGTTGAAGGCGCTCTAATTGACGCCAAGAAATGCCTGATGAGTTCCAAAATTCCTAAATATTCAAAAGAATGCGACTATTGCACCTATATTCAGGCAGTAAAGGAAGTAGAAAAATAATTTTTTGTTCAGTAACTTGTTCAGTAACATTTTTTAAAATAAAAATATGGAAATTTTAAAAATAATCAAAGACAAAGACTTGGGGTTAATCCATAAAGAAGGGATAACTTATAAAAAAAGAAAGGCTGTGAGAGCGGTTGTTTTTGATGCTGAGAATAGAATTGCACTCTTGAATGTAGCTCAGCACGAATATCACAAATTGCCAGGAGGAGGAGTTGAAGAGGGAGAGGATTTGATGGAGGCTTTAAATAGGGAAGTGCTAGAAGAGATTGGTTGCAATGTTGAAATAATTAGTGAAGTTGGTAGGATTATAGAATTTCGTGATGAATTTGAGCAGGAACAGGAATCATTATGTTATTTAGCAAAGAATACAGGAGACAAAGGGAGCCCTGATTTTACTCAAGAAGAAGCGAGTCAGGGATTTAATATTCTTTGGGTTACGCTTAATGAGGCAATTAAATTACTAAATAATGATGCGCCAAAAAACTATGAAGGGATATTTATAAAAGCTAGAGATATTATTTTTTTGAACAAAGCTATTGAATTATTTTTATCAAAAATCAAAAAATAATTTTTGTTCAGTAATACTTTTTAAATAAATTTATATGGAAAAAATTAAAATAAAATCATTTAATGGATATTTGTCAGTGGCGGTGCATCGGCCGGAAAAAGAAACGGACAAATTGGCGGTGTTGTGTCCAGGATTTTTGGATTCAAAGGACTACCGGCATTTGGTGGTGTTGGCCGAGATGTTGTCAGAGCGCGGATACACGGCGGTGCGACTGGATCCGACTGGTACATGGGAAAGTTCTGGGGAGATTGCTGATTATAATACAACTCAATATCTCGAAGATATAAAAACCGTAATTGATTACATGAATACTGATTCTAAATATACCCACATTCTTTTGGGCGGACATAGTCGAGGGGGAAGAATGTCAGTTCTTTATGCTGCGCGTGATCCAAGAATTTCTTTGGTGTTGGGAATTATGCCTTCCTCTAGCCCGATTGAAGTTGAAAAGAGGGAGGAATGGAAAAGAACTGGTATAAAAATTTCCAAAAGAGATTTGCCTGGTGATCCGGAAAATTATCGGGAGTTTCATTTACCTTTTAGCCACGCTTTGGATTTGGATAGATATGATACTTTGGGCGAAGCGAAGAAAATTACAGCACCAGTTATTTTGATTGCAGGAGAACTAGATGAGACAGTCCTGCCACAAGATGTGCAGATATTATCGGAGAATATTTGTGGAAAGAAAAAATTTGTAAATATTTCCAATATCGGACATGACTACCGCCATAATGAAGAAGAAATCAAAGTAGTAAATGGTATAATCTCAGAACAAATCAATGCGATCGAGATATAAATAATTAACTCGGACGTAATATGTTACCCTATTAAATAAAAAAATCAATTTAACACGATAAACTTAAATAAAAATATGACAGAAAAACAAAAACTTAATTTAGATTTTGAAAAAGCCGTTAGGATGATGGCGAAATTTATGCCGGAACCTAAAGAGGACTCAAGAAAGCCAGTCTTGTTTCATGATATTCGCGTGGGAGTGTATTTGTATGAAAATGGTTATTCGAGCGACATCGTCCTTTCTGGAGTTTTGCATGACGCGCTGGAATTTTCGGAAATTTCTGAGGAGATGCTCAGAGTTGATTTTGGGGAAAAGATTTTGGAAATTGTGAAAGCTAATTCAAAAGACAGGACAATCAAAGATTCGGACAAACGAATTGAAGAAAATATTTGGCGTTGCGTAAAGAGTGGGGAAGGAGCGCTAATTGTAAAAACAGCGGACATACTGGATAGTTTCGGTCACTACACAGCGACTCAAAATGAAAATGAGTTGGAATATTGTCGAAAGACAATCGAGGCGATCAAAAAACACAAACCAGAAAATTTCAACGACCCGATTTTTGAAAAATTAATTGTATAAAAAATAATTTTTGTTAAGTAATATATTAAGTAACACTTTTTAAAATTAAAACATGAAAAAGATTTTAATAATTGGTTCTTGCGGAGCAGGAAAATCAACCCTTACTAAAAAGCTACATAAAATTTTAGGAATAGACATGATTCATCTTGACCAACATTATTGGAAACCTAATTGGACAAAAACCGACAATGAAGAATGGCAAAATAAAGTTGAAGAATTAGTCAAAGGCGAGAGATGGATAATGGACGGAAATTATCGAAGCACAATAGATTTACGTTTACCTAAAGCTGATACGATAATTTGGTTGGATTTTTCCCGATGGATCTGTTGTTATCGAATATTAAAAAGAAGATGGAATAAAAATAGAGTAGATGAGTTGGATAATTGTCGAGAGCGCATATCTTTCAATTTGCTAAAATGGGTGTTGTGGAAATTTCCAAGGGATAACAGAAAAGATATTATCAGAATAATTAAATCATCAAAAAATAAAAAAGCTGTGTATATTCTTAAGTCAAATAAAGATATCGAATTATTTTTATCAAAAATCAAAGAATAATTTTTTGTTCAGCAATATGCTCAGTAACACTTTTTATTTTAATTATGGCGAATTCGCCATAATTAAAAGCCAAAATGAAAGTGCAATTTCTCAAATGAAATCGCTCGTAGGCAATGCAAGTATAAAAAAATTAGAAAATATAAAATTTTAACCGTGTCGAATTCGACACCTTTCATTCCTCCCATTCCAAAATTTTTCCAACCTTAGCTTCCATGCAGTCGGCTTTTTGGAGGTACATTATTTGTTTACGATTGAGAATAGGGGAGTGTTTGACGTCGGCGAGATATTCGGGGATATAGAAGATTTCTCCCTTGGTGGTCATCCAATCGAGATGATCAAAACGTTTCAAATTTATCGGAGCGGAAAAACTTCGCAAACTCTTTCGGCCAGTGGTGTCGAAATATTCATGAAAATAGCTCATGGCTAATTCTCGGATAGAAGAATAAGCCGGCTCGCGGTAGCGAAGAAAAACATGATTAGTTTTGGAAATGGCGCCCCACTTGCCATATTTTTTGAAAACCGCCACTACATGATCAAAATCAGTTTTGCTCGCCATAAGATCAAGAAGAAGGGGAGATTGACCATTTAGTCGAAGCGCCAGGGCAGCCAAAACAGCACCTTCAATACAATGGCAAACTTTTTTGTCCAGAACTGTCATGGGCGAAAAACAAGTATCGCCATCTTTTTCAAAATTCATCGGCATTGAATTTAGAAAAGCCTGAATTTTTTTCGGGTCATTTAACGCTTTCAAAATTTTCAATTTTTCCTTGGGAATGTTAAACATTATTAAAAATTAGTTACAGTGATTGCAATTTAATTTTATTAGTTTTGATTCTTCAATCGAAACTATTTGCAAGGTAGCGTGCTCAATGTGATATTCTTTTTTCAAAAAATTATTTATCTTTGCAATTAGCTCCATTCGTTCTTTAGCAGAAAGTTCAGCTATTTTCAAATGCGCGCTCAGCAGGCGGTTTTCACTGCCAGTTTGCCAAATGTGCAAATCATTTGTTTCGACTACTCCCGACATTTTATTCAATTTAGCTTTGACTTCGGCAAAATTAATGTCACGAGGGACTGAGTCCATCAGCATATCAACTGCCTCGAGGAGAATATGAAATATCTCCTTAAGTAAAAAAATAGAAATTACAATTGAAGCCAAAGGATCTAGCCAGTTCCAGCCGGTATAATAAATAATTCCTGCACTTATTACTACGCCTAATGAGAAAAGCGCATCTTGCAGAGAATGAAGCCAAGCACTTTTTAAATTTAAATTTTTGTCCGCACCTTTTTGCAAAAGAAATGTTGCGATTCCATTGCCCAATAGCGCTACTCCAGCAACAATCAGCATTATCATACTGGCTACTGGTTCAGGTTTCAAAAGACGCATCACAGCTTCAAGCAGAATGAAGCCAACAATTCCCAAAAGCACAGCGCCATTAACAAAAGCGATCAAAAGCTCGGCACGTTTATAGCCATAGGTTTTCTTCTCAGTTTGCGGTTTATCCGCCAATTTCTCTCCCCATAGACTCAAGATCATCGAACCGATATCCGTGATATTATGAAGTGCATCAGTAATTAATGCGAAACTGCGCGACAGCAAACCGAAGACAATTTCAAAAACAACAATGACAATGTTAATGCTGATTGATAAAATAAGATTTTTTGAAGTAGTTGCGTGACTATGATTGTGTTCAGACATATATTTTATTAGGTATTATCATTTAAATTCTTCTTTTCTTTTTTTTCAAAACTTCCTTAGTTCTCGGAATTAACTGGAAATCCCGCATCAATCCATTCTAAAATCCCACCTCGCATATTAGAAATATTGGAAAAACCCTGACTGAGTAAAAATTCACTGGCAATCAAGCTACGACGACCGCGCCTACAAACCAAAATCAATTCTTGGTCTTTGGGTAAACCACTAAATCTTTCTTTGAGCTGACTAAGGGGAATATTAATAAGATTAGAGACTGCATAGGATATCTCTCTCAGCTCATCCTCTTCTCTTACATCGACAAACATAACTCCGGCCATAGCTTTTTCTTTGGCAGTCTGAACGGAAATTTCTTTGATTTCGTTTTTCATTCTTATAATTTTATAATAAATTAATCACATATTTTACCAAAAATTGTAAATAATAAATTCCAGCTAAAAGGAAAATTGTTGCTACGCTGTAGCGCATCACTTTTTCAATTTTGCCCATGGCGTTATACATTTTTCCCACCTTTTCTACACTAAAAGCGAGAAGAATTGAAAAAATGATTACTGGCAGTCCTGTTCCCAAAGCAAAGAGTGGTGGCAAGAGTAAGCTTTCCGTTGATGATAAAACTAATGGCACCAGCATCCCAAAAAATAAAACTCCGCTATATGGACAAAATGCCAAAGCGAATAGAACTCCTAATAGTAATGTTCCGATATGACCTTTGCTTGCTAGCCATTCTTTTATTTTTTCCACCTTCTCACTTTTTGAACCTAAGTTTATTTTTATCACCCCAAACATTACCAGTGAAATCAAAATCAAAACTATTCCCAATATCTTATCTCCCCAGCCTTGAAAAATACTGGCGATTGAAAATGCCGAAAAACCAAAATAAATCAGGGTTGCCAAAAGCGTGTAGCTTATCCCTCTCCCCAGCGTATAAATCAAACCGCTAATGAGAGTGTGCTTGGCGGTTTTGATGTCTTTGGAAATGTAAGCTATGGCAGTAATATTAGTGGCCAGTGGACAGGGACTAATGGAAGTCATCACGCCCAAAATAAAAGCGGTGAGCAGAGGAAAATTATATTGATCGATTAAAATGTTTAGAAATTCCATGTTTTGTGTTTTTTTAAATTATTAATTATTAACTTTATTTTATTGATAAAGCGAGTTCTCGTGCTTCCTGGCCACAAACATGCGGGCAATAAATGGTTGGCTGACGAGACAATTTAAATCTTTCCCCGCTCCTTTCAAGCACATGAACAATTTTAGCTTGTGCATAATCAGTATTTTCCCAAGATGTAATTATAATGCCTTTATTTAGATAATCATAAACATTATCAACTTGCTCTATTACTTGTAATGATAAAACATTTTTAATATTCTCTATATCCAAATCAGTATAAATTATCCGATCTTTTAATTGATCAGTATAAACTACATCTTCCTTATCACTTAAAAAAGAATATCCTTGCTTTATTAAAAGTTCATCCATTTGCGGTTCATTTGGTTTCAATGTTCGGCCAGCCAAAATCATATCAACTTTTTTATCCTGTAATAGAGCCAGACTTTCAGCAGTGGAGGAGGTTTTAATAATTTTGTATTTATCAGTATTAACATTTTTAGCAATTTCAAAACAAGTTGGGCAAGCAGCAATTCTAATTTTTTCAAAAACAACTTCCTTTTGCTTATTGATTGTATTTTGTTGAACATTCCCATTTTCTGCAAAAATAAAATATCCTAAAACAGACAAGCAAACAAGGAAGAAAGTTATTCTTTTCATAGATTTATAAATTATTCAATACAACAATCAATCGCTTTCCTGACTAGCTCTCTTAGTTTTCCAGTAAATCCAGTCGGATTCTCGTCATTTTTGTTAAGAGCCTTTTCATCAATTTTTTTAATGCCTATTTCCTGATTGATAGTATCAGCTTTCTTTTTTTGACTATTCGAACCAGCTTCAATTCCTGCCACTTCTTTAATATCATTTGTCCCAATCAGTTTCATATTTAAGGCCCAAAACATTCCATAGAGATCAAAAGATTTCTGAAAAAGATCTTTAGCTTCCTCTTTATTTCCCATTCCTTGCTGTTTAGTGCCAACTTCCATCAGACGCATTGAAGCGGCCAAGAGATGCTTGGAAATACACCAAACTTCACCTTCATATTCTTTGATTATTTTTCGCAGTAACTCTCCGCGCATTTTCCTGACTTCTTGAAGCAAATCAAAATATTCGTCTTTGCCAGTTTTTTCAGCAGTAAAGAAAAAATGTTCTTCGATGCTAATAAGATTCATAATGGCGATGGAAAGATCTTGATCGGAAGACAAATCCATCTTGTCTTGTTTTTTCATTTGATCGATTTTTTCTACGAATTCATTGAGATTTTTAAATTTTTTTTCCATAATTTTTTGATTATTATTTAGTTAAAAAATAATAAATTAGACTTAGGATTATAAGAGGGGAAACCGGCATCACCACTTTTTGAAAGGGGAAATAAGCATGACCGCCATTTTTTTCTTTGAGATAAAAATACCAACTAGCTCCGCACCAAAAAGCAATACTACCTGCAATTATACCGAAAAGTAATTTATCCAGACCACAAGCACAAAGAGTATTTAGCGGATTACCGATGATGCCGGAATAATAAAGCGGGATAACAATTAAGGCAAAATAGGCCAAGACATTAATGATAATTCTGCCTTTGAAATGGATATTTTTCTTGTCTAACCAGCTTTCCGTCCAGGTAATCATTGATACTGTAAGGCCTCCGACCCAAAGTCCGGTTATCGCGTCATCTATCCCCAAATAGCGAGAAAGTCCAACTCCCGCCCCAACAGCAATGGTGCAAATCGGACAAACCGCCAAGGCTTTTTTGGTAAAAAATAAGCTAATGGTAAAAAATAATAAAGCCAAAGATAATATTTTTTTCATTTCTTTTTTTATTTATTTAATTATTTTTTGTTTGAAAAATTCAATAATATCTACATCTCCAACCAGACATTTTTCTCCGTCCCATAAAAATGGCACACCGATTGAATCAGTAGGCATTCCACAAATCTTAGCTTTTTCTTCCAATTGTTTGGAGTTATTGCGATTTTTATAAACTTCTTTTGTGGAAAAGGCTACTTTTTCATTGACCTTGTTTTCTTTTATATATTCTTCAACAATGGCGCAATGGGGACATCCGTCGCCATAGAAGAAAATAATTTCGTTTTCCGTCGAGCCACTAGAGGCCTGATCTTTTTTGTATTGAGACAAAACAAAAAAAGAAAAAAATAAGACGAGAACAAAAAGAATAGATGGAATAATAATTTTGTTATTCATAACTTTAGCTTAATTTTTGTTCAAAAAAATTGATTATATCTTTTTCTCCCAAGTAGCATGTTCCGTCCGCCCAAAGGAAAGGAACATCGAAGGATTCGACTTCAACATCACATTGCAGAGCATCTTCAGCCATCTGCTCTGAATCAGATTGATTCTTATTAATGTTCTTTTCTTCAAAAGCTAACTTGTCTTTTACATTATTATCCGTCAAATATTTTTCAACATTGATACATTCAGGGCAATTATCACCGGAATAAAAAGTGATTTTACTTTTTTCCATATTATCTTTTGTTTCCATCGAAACTGTTTCACCAATTATTCCTCTAATTTTACTAGACAGATAATCAGAAAGCTTTTTCTGGTCTTCTAATAGTCTCCAAGCCTGCACTTCTTCTTGAATATTATCCTCACCGTCAATGATGGCGTTTATGAATAAAGATGTTCCGGCTGCTTTGAATTTGGTAGCTATTGCTTTATTCTCTGGTAAGTCAACATTAATTTCCTTGAATTCAATTTTCCCGCTCTTAAGTTCTGATTGGAAAGATTCTTCAACCATTGCCTTGACATATTCTCCCATCGTTATGCAGGAATAACAACGATTAGTGGAGTGGAATTCGTATATTTGCACTTTTTCCGCCGGCTTGGTGTTTTTTTGCACCTCGGCCACCTTGGAACTATCTTTTACATTTTGATTGGCATTGCTAGTTGGATGGTTATCACTATAAACTGTCCAGATGAAAAATACTGCCACCAGCAAGATTATTCCATACAGAATTTTATTAATGTTTTTTTTCATAGTTTTTTTATTGGTTAGTTAAAAAAATAAATTAAAAGCATATCCAATCAGCATTATACTAATAGCAGTTATAGTGAAAAAATAAACGAGTAATTGAATTTTCATCACCTTTTTCAAAATCAAAGCCTCCGGTAATGATAGTCCCACTACCGCCATCATAAAAGCCAAGGCTGTGCCCAGGGGAATACCTTTCTCTACTAAGGCTTGCATAATTGGAATCACGCTAGTGGCGTTGGCATACATCGGAACAGCCAAGATAACAGCGATTGGAATTGCAAATAGATTATCCTTAGTAATATATTTTTCCAAAAATCCGGTTGGCACAAAGCCATGAATCAAAGCGCCTAAAGCCACTCCAGCTAAAACATAAGGCAATATTTTTTTGGTAATCTGCCAACCTTCTTTCCAAAACTCTTTCATTAGTACGCTTATGCTTTCTTTTTTGTTTCTCACTTCTTGATATTTCTGCCCTTTGATTTTCCAAACATAATCAGCCACATATTTTTCCAGTCTCAATTTTCCCAAAATAAACCCGCCGATAACACCCAACATCACTCCGGCGAAAACATACCAAAAAGTTATTTTCCAACCAAATAGCCCGACAAACAAAACTACTGCCGCTTCGTTGACCAGGGGAGAAGTGATCAAAAAAGAAAATGTCACGCCTAGTGGAATGCCCGCCTCCAAAAATCCAACAAAAAGTGGAATGGAAGAACAAGAACAAAAAGGCGTGATAGTGCCAAACAAAGATGCGAGCAAATGATCGGCGCCATACCATTTTCTGGAAGCCAAAAAATCGCGCAATTTTTCTATTGGTAAATAATGCCGAATGATCGCCATGAAATAGTTGATAATCAAAAGCAAAAGAACAATTTTGAGCGAATCGTAAATGAAAAAATTCACACTTTCTCCCGCGTGAGAATGAGCGCTTAACTGAAAAACTTCGAAAGTTAACCAATCCGCTACTATTTGCAAAGGGTAAAAAATATCCATAATTTTAGTTTGTTTTTATTTTTAACATTTACCACCGCAAGAACAACCGCCGGAAAAAGTATCTGTCGCTGGTTGCTTGGAACAAATTATTTCCTTTATTTTTTCCACTTCCGGCACTTGACCAACTAGAACCGCTTTTCCATTAATCGCCAAAACAGGACTGGACATTACACCCATTTCCAGAATTTTTTGAATATCAGTAATATATTCCACTTCTGTTTCCAGTTTCAATTCTGCCATAGCTTGCTTAGTTAGCTCGAACAATTTTTTGCAGGTTGGGCAACCTGAACCTAAGACTTCGATTTTCATAAATTTGTTTAATTATTTATTTAAAATTAACGGGTTACAAAGACTTTCTTTTTCATTCGCTAGCCTACCGCAACAACGGCAAATATATTTCGGTTCGTTCACTAAAGGAACAATTTTATCCATGTCGAATTTATTATGTGGCTTAGTCAGTTCNNCCGCCACACCCACAACCACAGTTGCTGGAGGTATCACAACAATTATTTTCCATAAATTTTTTTATTAGTTAATTATTTGATTAAAAATTTTTTTGTACTCCCGAATGATTTTTTTGTTAAGTGAATGGCGGATAAAATTACCTTCACGCTCTTCCGAGAGGAGCCCAATATTTTTCAATTGCTTTAGGTGGTGTGAAACAAGCTTATCAGAAATGCCTAGTGCTGGCACAATTTCGCATACGCATTTAGCGCCAGCTTGAAGAAGGCAGAGTATCTTGAGTCGGTTGGCATCAGAAATGGCCCGCAAAAATTGATAAGTTTTCTCAATTTCTTTTTCTCTAATTGAATTTTTGGCGCAACATCTAAATTTCATAATAAAAAAACTATTCTAATTTATATTAGAATAGTATTATATTTTAAATAATATGTCAAATGGGATTATTTTAGCAAATCCCCAAATTTATTTTTAGTTTCTTCAAAAAGATTAATTTGCTCTCCCGTAATTGGTTCGCCCTTGGGCAGATTCATTTTCAGAGGATTGACGGGAACGCCGTTGAGTTTTATCCCATAATCCAGATGCGGTCCAGTTGACCAACCAGTTGAGCCGACATAACCAATAATTTGTCCACGACTAACTCTTTCACCAACACGCAAGCCTTGGGCAAATTTACTCAAATGTCCGTAATGCGTAGTATAGCCATTATCATGAACAAGTCGAATCATATTTCCCCAGCCTCCTTCAAAGTGAGCGCTCACTACTGTGCCATGAGCGGCGGCAGAAACCGGCGTGCCAATTGGGGCAGCATAGTCAATTTGATAGTGGGCGGAAACTTTTCGTGTGATCGGATGCAGGCGCGCTCCTGTAAAGCCGGAAGAAATATGGCGATAACTCAAAGGAGCTTTCAAAAATTGTCGCTCAAGTAGTCGTCCATCGGTGTCATAGTATCCGCCTTTACCGTCATTATCGAAATAGTAAGCAAAATAGGCTGTGCCGGAATTGACAAATTTTGCGCCTAAAATTTTTCCGTCTGGTGCGCTTTTTCCGTCACGCAAACGTTTTTCATAAACAACAACAAACTCATCATCACGCTGAATTTCAGTGGTAAAGTCAATGTCGAAAGAAAAAATATCACCCACTTCTAGGACAGTCGCTTCTTGCAAACCGGCTTCGATTGCATCGACATAGAAAAAATTATCAATTTTTCCTCGCGCAACACTTTGGGAGATCTCATAGGAAATTTTTTCTTCACAGGCACTAAACTCATCTTCCTTTCGCTCCACAACAATCATTTCTTCACTATTTTTGTCATATTCAATGCGTTTAGTTTTTTCTTCCTCTTCAAAATAGAAACGCAATTTTTGGCCAATCTTAATGTTGGTAAAATCATAAACATCTTTGGCGCAAGAGAGAAGTGACACTACATCGTTAGCATTGACCTTCCCTTGGGAGGAAAAAACTTCAGCGGGAATATCGCCCTCCGAGACAATATATTCCACCACGCGGTCAGTATTTTTTTTCGTTTCAGGTATAGAAATTTCTTCTACTCCCTCAGTAGTTTTTTCTGGCGGTTTTTCTTTAGTGAAAATAATATTTTTTAGCCAGATAGTTCCTTTGAAAAGCATAAAAATAATGAGCAAAAAAAACAAACCCACAAAAAGTTTTCTTCGGGCGCTATATTTTTTCACTCGCAAGTTTTTTCGCTCTCGAATTTCCATAAATCTAATTATATCACAGCCACAAAAAAACCGCCCCTTGCGGGACGGTTTTGTGAGATACTTTTGACAGTATTAGATCTTTGATACGTTGACAGCGCATGGTCCTTTTGGGCTTTCGCTTACTTCGAACTGTACCTTGTCACCTTCTCGCAGTTCTTCAAAGGTTACACCTTGAAGTTCTTTTGAATGAAAGAAAAGATCCTTGTCATTTCCTTCTCGGGAAATGAATCCGAATCCTCGATCAGTCAATTTTTTGATTGTTCCTTGTTCCATTGTGATAGAGATATAGATTATTTAAATTGTTCCACTAGAGGCTTTGCAAAAAAGTTCGACGATTCTTCTAACTGCAGGCTTATTGGGACTTGTAAACTAGTATACGCCTCTTTTTCAATTTTGTCAATGGCTCTGGACGCTCTGGACGCTGGATTTTCCAGCCACATATCCAGTGGTCCAAGCGATTTGGAGGTTGTATCCGCCGGTTGGTCCGTCTAGATCCAAAATTTCACCGGCGAGATATAGATTAGGAATAATTTTTGAGCGCATAGTTTTGTTTTCCACTTCTTTCAAACTCACTCCGCCGGAAGTTATCATAGCAGATTCAAAATCCAAAAGAGAATCGACACTCAGACGAATGTTTTTCAAAAGTTTGGCCAAATTATTGCGATGAGTTTTGCCGAGAGAATAAATTTTTCGATTAGTTTCAAGATTAGAGAGTTCTAAAATAGTCAGAGCTAATTTTTGCGAAAAATATTCGGCCAGATAATTTTTCAAATCCTTTTTCTTATAATTTTCAAAATCAATTTTTAGTTTTTCTTCTAGCGCAAAAAGAGTGAGGGCGGGGAAGAGGTCAAGTTCCAAGAAAATTTCGCCATTAGAAATATTTTGACTAACATATTTACTGGCATTAATTATCGCTGGGCCGGAAAGTCCAAAATGAGTGAAAAGAATTTCTCCAGTTATTTCAAATATTTTTTTATCCTGTTGCAATATTTTTATCCCGACATTTGGAAGGCTCACTCCCGGCAACTCCTTGACCCAGCGCTCTTTTATTTTTATCGGCGTCAGCGCGGGCGTTGGAGGCGCAATTGTGTGGCCAATTTTTTTAAGCCACATATATCCATCTCCCGTAGAACCCGTAGTTGGAAAAGATTTTCCGCCCATTGCGAGAATTAAATTTCTCGCATAAATTTTTCGCTCGGCTGTTTTGACGCAGACTATTTTTCTATCCTTAATTTCAAAATCCAAAACATTTTGATTGAGTTTCACTACCACGCCATTTTTTTTCAAACTTTTTTTCAAAGTGTCTAGCACATCCTGAGCTTTGTCGCTCTCGGGGAAAACCCGTCCATTTTTTTCGGTTTTGAGTTTGAGTCCAAGTTTTTCAAAAAACTCTT
>DHFM01000047.1 GCA_002400405.1 Candidatus Moranbacteria bacterium UBA4824 | reverse complement strand
AGAAAGAAAACACCGGCAGTAAGATTATAAAAATCAGTCGCGGGGTGGATAAGATTGACAATCTTTTTGGAAATTTTTTCTGGGAAGTGGCACCGACCATTTTTCAAATTATTTTAACTACCGCGACGCTTTTTTGGGTGAATTGGATATTTGGAGTCATTATTTTGATTTTTGTTCCCGCTTTTGTTTTTTTGACACTGCGAGTCAATAGAATGGTTTTTCCGTTTCGCATGAAAAGATTTAACAATCAAGAAGTGGCAGCCGGTCTTATGACACAATCAATCATAAACATTAATACAGTAAAATCTTTTGTGCAAGAACTTCGAGAGTACCGGCAATTTTCTGCTGCCACACAAAATGTGAAAGACAATGTCACTGATGAATTTAGTTTGATATTGAAATATAATGTAGTCAGAAATTTGGTTATCGATTTGGGTCGTGGGTTTGTTTTGCTTTTTGGAATTTATTTGGTCATCAAAGGGCACATCACGGTTGGAAGTTTGGTTTTTGTCTATACTATTTCGGAAAAAGCTCTAGTGTCACTGTTTAGAATTTCTCGGTTGTATGATCGAATTATGGAATCGGCAGAGGCGGTGGAAAGACTTTATGAATTGTCGCTGGAAGAATCTGAAATAAAAAATTCGGCTCGTGGATTGAAACCAAAAAGCATTGAAGGAACAATTGAATTTAGAAATGTTGATTTTGTCTACAAAGAAAGTGCAAATAAGGCGCTTGATGGAGTGAATCTTTCAATTTGTTCAGGGGGTGTGACAGCCTTGGTTGGTCCGTCGGGCGGAGGAAAAACTACAGTTGCTCGAATGATATATCGTCATTATGATCCAACTAAAGGAGAAATTTTGCTGGATGGAAAAAATTTGAAAGAATATGATTTATATGCATTTCGAAAATTTATCGCTATTGTGGCGCAGGAAGTGGAAATTTTCAATTCAACTGTCAAAGAAAATATCGCTTATGCCAAGCCCAATGCTAGCTTGGCTGAGATAAAAGCGGCGGCGAGAATTGCTAATGCGGAAGAATTTATCACTCAACTTAAGGATGGTTATGACACAATTGTAGGAGAACGGGGGATAAAACTTTCTGGCGGACAAAGACAGCGTCTTGGAATCGCAAGGTCAATTTTGGCTAATCCGCGAATTTTGATTTTTGACGAAGCGACTTCGAGTCTGGATTCCTATTCGGAAAAACTAATTCAAGACGCCATGGAAAAAATTCGAAAGAACAGAACAGTGATTATCATTGCGCATCGCTTGAGCACGATCAAAAAAGCTGACAAGATAATAGTTTTGGAAAATGGGAAAGTGGCTGAAGAGGGAAGTCATGTGGAGCTTTCTCATGTTCGAGGCGGGCTTTACGAGAAGCTTATTAATTTGCAGAATATGGGGGACGTGGAGTAGCTCGGCAAGTTTTGTTTTTGAGATAATTTAAACTCGAAGGTCTATTTTCTAGCTGAAATTATTTCGACAGGCAACGGCGGAACGAAACAATTTCAGATAAAATAGACCTTCTCAAACAGTAAATTATCTCAAAAATAAAACTGCCTCGCAAAAAATAAAAAAATAAACTTTCTCAAACAGGAAAAATTCCTAAAAAATAAAATCACCTCGCGAGGAGAGGAGGAAAAGAGAAATTAGAAAATTATGTATTTACAACATTTAAACAATCTAATAATTTCGGCGGATGATTTTGGGATAAGCGAGAAGGCTAATCGGGCGATTTTGGAATTGGCGCGGGAGAAAAAAATTGATCGGGTAGCTGTAATGATTGGTGGAAAAATTTCCAAGGATGAAGTCAAGGATCTTTTGGAATCAGGAGTGAAGATTGACATTCATTTGCATCTTCTAGAAAAGAATTTTTTTGATAAAAAAGAAAAAGAATCAAAAGATGGAACAACTAAGAGAATAGCAATTTTTCTGTTTGATTTTATGACGGGCTGGTATAGTTCAGGAAAAGTAAAAATAATTTGGAAAAAACAAATTGAAGAATTCAAAAATATTTTTGGAAGATATCCGGATGGGATAAATTCGCATGAGCATGTTCATTTTTTTCCGCCACTTTTCAAAACTGCCTTGAAGATAAAAGAAGAATTTAAGATATCCTATATCCGTTTAGGAAAATTGAAGCGTAGGGGAAAATTTGGTAAAATGGCTTTTATTTTAGACAAGTTAAGACTGATGAACTTTAGAAGAAATTTGATTTTTCTCACACCCCTTGGCATTGCGAGAAGTTATCCATTTGAGCTTAATACTTCGGATTTTTTGGTGAGTTTTGACTGGATAAAGAGTCCCGAAGAATTTTTTGAAAATCTAATTGAAAAAACTCAAACAGAATTGGTTTTTCATCCAGAGAGAAAGAATGAATATGAGTTTTTGATGAAGAATTTTTAGCTCTTTACTTTTTCTTTCCGCAAGAAAAAGTAACAAAAAGAACTCTCAGCCAAGCTACACACTCCAATAAATTCTACGTTCGCTGGCTAAAATTTATAACTCGCTTCGCTCAAACAGGATAAATTTTTTAACGCCAGCTCACTCGAATTTATAATGGCACGTTTCGCAAGGCTGAATTTAAGAAAAAAATAATTTTGTATTTGCATTTTTAATCCATCCTTGCGAAATAGAAAGATATAAATTGAAACTTTTTCGCGTTAAGAAATTATTCTTGTTTGAGTGAAGTCCCGTAATCGGGACGAGCGAGTTAATAATTTTAGCAAAAAAGTTGAAAATTTATCTTTCTATGAGCCCAGATGGCCTTTTTCTTTTTTGCCACTTTTCTTTTGGGAAAAGAAAAATGGCGAGGAGTTTTTATATGGTAGTGAAAAAATAAATAAAAAAACAGACTCAAAAAAGGTCTGTTTTTAATTTGAAAGTATTTTTTTTATTTTATTTCTTTTGCGATATCTTCTATTTTTATAATCCTACTTTCTTTTTCGTTTCGTTTCTTGATTTCTACGCCTCCGTTTTCCAAAGATTTTTTGCTGATAACGATGCGGTAGGGAATGCCGATGAGATCTGAGTCTGCGAATTTTTCTCCGGCGGAAATTTCTCGATCATCATAGAGAACTTCAATTCCACTTTTGACTAAATTATCATAAATCTCTTGTGCCTGTTCATTTTGAGAAAGACTAATCAGATGAACCTTAAAAGGCGCTACTGTTTCTGGCCAGATGATGCCTCTTTCGTCGTTGAATACTTCGACAATTGTTCCCATTAATCTTTGAAGACCTATTCCATAACAACCCGTCAAAAGTAAAATATCTTCACTGTTTTCGTTTTTGGCGGTAACTTTAAAGGGGAGAGTATATTTATCTTTGTTTTTAAAAATATTTCCCACTTCAACTGCCTTTTCTGTTTTGCTTAATTTTTCTCCACATTCTGGACATTTATTTTCGACGTCAGCTATGATTTCCTTATTAACGGCAGTGTGGCATTTTTCGCAAATATAGATAATATCTTCGCCAGCTTGAGTCAGTGTTTGATATTCATGCGAATACTTTGAAAATGTTCCGCCTGAGGCAAAAGTTTTGTATGTTTTTTCTTTGATACCGGCGCGTTCGAAAATTCGCAGATAAGCCTTGTCGACTTTTTCGTAGTAGTCATTTAAATCTTCTTCGGTAAGATGAAAAGAATAAAGATCTTTCATTATAAATTCGCGTCCGCGGAGGATCCCGGACTTGGCTCTTTTTTCTTTTCTGAATTTGTTTTGAAATTGATAGGCTGAAAACGGCAGGTCTTTGTAGGAATTGATGAATTTTTTAGCGAGAGGAATAATAACTTCTTCATGTGTCGGCGCAAGAACAAACTCTTTGTCACTGCTGTCTTTGGTTTTGTACATATCCTCATCCAAGCTTTTCCAGCGGTTGGTTATCTCCCAATTTTCCTTGGGATGAAGTGAAGGCATAAAAATTTCTTGCCCACCGATAGAATTGATTTCCTCTCGAATGATATTTTCTATTTTTTTGATAACGCGCAAGCCAAGCGGAAGGAGCGTGTATATTCCAGCTGAAAGTTTATCTACAAACCCGGCGCGAATAAGAAGTTGTGCATTTAGGCTCACTTCGTCCTTCGGGGCATTTTTTTGAGTTTTGGTGAAAAGTTGTGATTGTTTCATATGAATTTTATATTAATGATTATCTTAAGAATATGGGTTATTTGGATGTTTGTCAAAGTAGAAATTTATGGCAGAGGCGGTGCATTGACCGCCTCTGTTTTTTTTCGAAAATTCAAGAGAACATATATTCCTTTTCTCTGGAAAAGTTCTCTTTAAAATTTCCAGAGTTTTTGTTTCTTAGCCAGAATCTTCGGTTGAAAATGATGTTGAAAAATGCGACCTTGATTTCTGACTTATGCTTCTTTTTCATTTTTTGAAAATAAAAAACATTAGCTCGGTTGATGTTTTTTGCCGGTGAAACATTTTCAGCTAAGGCAATAATATCATAGCCATTAATTGCGACTAAGCATTCTCCATGAAAGAGGCTAGAAGCATCTCTTATGACACCAATTGTTTTTAGAAGATCGCTAGCCTCTATCGCTGTTTCGTTATCTGTGGGCATAATATTAAATTCCAACATGGCATTTTCTCCTTTTGTGAAATATTAAAGAACTTCATTCTCATATTTCCACCATTGGAAACACAAAAAAACAGCCCACTTAAGGCTGTTTGATAAAGTTCAATTTTTGTGTATTTTAAACGCTAACAAACAACCTCAAGGATGATTTTGGGCTTATCGGTTGCGGTAATGAGTTTGTCAGAATCTTTTTCATAAGACAAATATAGCAACGGGGTTGTTTTTTGTCAACTTGCTCGAATTTGTTTTTTTTGGTAATGTATAAAGATGAAAAATTAATATTAATCTGACAATTTTAAGCAAAGGAGGGGCTGGCTTGAAAACAGTAACGGGCGTAATACTTCAGGCAATAAGGAAAATAGAAAAGCCTGAAGAAAAAAGAGATCAAATCGAGTCGATTGTTGGCTTGATAAAAAAAGATAAGAATGTCTGGGATCTTTTTTGGGAGGAATATTACAGTTTGGGTGAGTATACGCAAAAACTCATCAAAAAGAACATCCCGAAATTTTATTCCTTAAGGAAAAAAATTTCGGGGTCAGTTATTGGTAGTTTAGCGGAGGGTCGCAACGCTCGGCTCTCTAAAACGGTTTTTTAAAAAATAAGGAGATTGATCGTGAGTGATAATAAAGAAAATAAAGTTGTGATAATACCAACGAAAAATTTCGATGGCATTTGTGATGAGGTCCTGGATGGTTTTTTGGTTAAGCTGTATTATATGCCCGAAAAGGAGAGAGAAAAAGCTCAGGATATATTAAGAGGCATGAGTAAGCTTTAATTGTTTTCGTGGGTGGGTTGTGCGCGTTGCAACTCACCCCTTTTTTATTTGAAATTATTTCAGTATTATGCTAGATTTAGTACTAAAGAATAAGGAGTTTTTATGAACAAAATTTTTCCGAAAAAATTGAGAAAAGGGGATTTGGTGCAAGTTGTGGCGCCTGCTTCTTCGTTGGGAATTATTTCGCAGGAAAATCGGGAAATTTCCAATCAGCGTTTCCAAAAAATGGGATTAAAATTGGTTTTTGGAAAGCACGTGGAGGAAATTGATGAATTTAATTCTTCTAGTATCGAATCGAGAATTGAAGATTTACACGAAGCTTTTCGCAATCCCAAAGTCAAAGCTGTTCTTTGCGTGATTGGCGGATTTAGTAGCAATCAGCTTTTGAAATATATCGATTGGAATTTAATCAAAAAAAATCCTAAAATATTTTGCGGATATTCGGATATCACGGCGCTGGGCAATGCTATCTTTGCCAAAACCGGCTTAGTAAATTATTCCGGTCCGGCCTATGCTACTTTTGGCGACAAGAAAGGTTTTGATTATACATTGGAATATTTTGAAAAATGCTTATTCTCAAAAAAATCTTTCGAAGTTTTGCCATCAAAAAAACAGAACTTTTTTCAAAAACGAAGGATCGTTGATTGTTAATGAAGGCAAGGCTGAAGGCACATTATTGGGTGGCAATCTTTGCACGCTTAATTTGCTTCAAGGGACTGAGTTTTTTCCTGATATTTCAAATTCAGTTTTGTTTATCGAAGATGATTATGAATCTAACGCCGTAACTTTTGATCGAAATTTGCAATCGCTTTTGCATTTGCCAAATTTTGACAAAGTGCAGGGAATTGTTTTTGGGCGTTTTCAACGAGCTAGCGAAATTACCAATGAGAAAATGATAAGAATTATCAAAACTAAAAAAGAATTAGAAGAAATTCCAATCATCATCAACGTTGATTTTGGGCATACTCAATCAATGATAACTTTCCCAATCGGTGGAGCAGTGAAATTTTCGGCGAAAGATGGGAAAATAAAATTGGAAATTGTAAAACATTAAAATAATTTTATGAAAAAATTAGCTATCTTGGGAAGCACGGGAAATGTGGGGACGCAGGTTTTGGATGTGGTAGATAAGTATCCGGAAAAGTTCAAAATTATTGCGCTTAGTACTAATGGCAATGTTGAACTTCTCAAAAAACAAATAGAAAAATATCAACCACTTTATGTTGGCGTGGCTGATACGGAAAAAGCGGAAATTTTGAAAAAAGAAATTTCCATTCCGGTTTTTTCTGGGGAAGAGAACAACATTCAAATTGCTAAATTAGAAGAATATGATACTTTGATAAATTCAGTGGTGAGTTTGGCGGGAATCGATGCGACACTTGTTGCGATAGAGCGCAAAAAAAATGTCGCGCTGGCCAACAAAGAAACGCTTGTGTCGGCGGGAGAGATTGTGATGAGGAAGGCCAAAGAGAATGGAGTGCAAATTATGCCGATTGATTCAGAGCATAGTGCGCTTTTCCAATGCTTGAATGGGGAGGATATTAAAACAGTTCATCAATTAGTGATTACTTGTTCGGGTGGAGCGCTTCGTGACAAGACCAAAGAAGAAATTGAAAATGCTAGCGTGGAAGATGCGCTGGGTCACAAAACTTGGAGTATGGGAAAAAAAATCACAATTGATTCGGCGACGTTGATGAATAAGGGCTTCGAAGTAATTGAAGCAATGTGGTTATATGATATGCCGATTGAAAAAATAAAAGTGGTGATTCATCCGGAAAGCATCATCCATTCAATGGTGGAATATTCCGACGCCAGCATCATTGCGCAACTTTCTGATCCAGATATGCGACTGCCAATTCAATATGCTCTTTCATATCCAGAGCGTTGGGACGCGCCAATCAAACGTTTTGATTTTTCTAAGAATCTGACTTTCAAAGAGCCGGATCTTGAAAGATTTCCTTGTCTCGGTTTGGCCTTTTGGGCTGCTAAGGATCTTGGGACATTGCCAGCCGTGATGAATGCGACCAATGATTTTATGGTGGGAAAATTTTTAGATGGAGAATGTAAGATTTTGGATATATATGAAACAATCAAGAAAGTGATGGAAAGTCACAAAAATGTTAAAAATCCGAAATTAGAAGATATTAAAAATGCAATTAACTGGGCAAGAGAAGAGGCGAAAAATATTTTTAAATAAAGAATTGACAAAGGATTAAAATTTTCTCGAAATTAAACTCGAATCCTAAAAATTATTGCTAAAATTTTTCCTCAATCAACGGCTACCATAGAAAAATTTTAGATAATTTTTGGATTCTCAGACAAGAATTTCTCGAAAATTTCAATCCCCTTTAATTACTAAATTATAAGAAATTATATCATGAATATCGCGATTGTTCTCGCTTCAGGAATGGGGAAAAGAATGGGCGCAGGGAAAAACAAGACCTTACTTGAGCTTGGGAAAAAACCATTGATTTTTTATGCTTTGGAAAATTTTGAAAAATCAAGCTTAATAGACAAAATTATTCTAGTAGTCAAAGAAGATGAAAAGAAACTATTTCAAAAAATAGCAGAGAGATATAAATTTAAAAAAATTGAGGCGATAATCTCTGGCGGAAAAGAAAGGCAGGATAGTGGATATAATGGCGTGAGTTTTGTGAAAGAAAATTTCAAAAAAATTGAGAAAGATTCAACCATTCTTTTTCATAATGGCGCTAATCCATTTGTTTCGGAGGATGAAATTAGCGAGGTCATTTTTAATGCGAAAAAGATTGGCGCTTCAGTTGTGGCACACAAAACCAAGGACACTATTCGACAAGTGGACAAAAATGGAAAATCTTTGGGTGTGATTGATCGCACTAATCTTTGGAATATGCAAACTCCACAAGTGATCGAATTTTCTTTGGCAGTTAAAGCCTTCGAGAAAGCTAGGGAAGATAATTTTCTAGGCACAGACGATGTATCTCTCGTGGAAAGATTAGGCAAAAAAGTGAAAGTAATTCAGGCCTCAGAAAATAATTTCAAAATAACCACGCCGATTGATTTGGAATTGGCAAAGATAATTTTGAAGAATAAAAAATAATTTTTAAAATATATGTTTAGAGTAGGCTTCGGACAAGATTCGCATTGGTTTTTGGATGATGCGAACAAAAAATTGGTTTTAGGTGGAATTGAAGTTGAAGGAGAGAAAGGCCTGAAAGGTAATTCTGATGGTGATGCAGTTTTGCACGCCATTTGCGCATCCATTGAACAAGCTCTGGGAAGGGTTAATTTTTCAGTGTATGCCGATGAGATGTGTAAAAATGGAATAATTGATAGTGCGGAGTATTTGAAAGTAGCGCTTTCTCATATGAAAGAAGATGGATATGATATAAATAATCTGGGAATTTCCATTGAAGCAAAAACGCCAAAAATATTGCCAATTGAAGAGCGAATGAAAAATAGATTAGCGGAACTTTTGCAAATTGAAAAATCGCAAATTGGAATTAATGCTACAACTGGCGAAGAACTCACGGCGTTTGGTCGAGGTGAGGGCATTCAAGTTTTTGTAATTGTTAGTCTGATCAAAAATGAATAAAATTAAGACAATTTCACCGGCTAAGATAAATCTAACTTTGGAAATTATCAAAAAATTGCCCAGTGGTTTTCATGGTCTGCGTTCGGTGATGGTAAAAACAGAAAATCTTTATGATGAGATGGAGATTATTTTTGATGAAAAAAAAGAGGGCATTAAAATATTTTGTGACGATAAAAGTATTCCGACGGATGAAAAGAATATTTGCTGGAAAATAGCAGAAAAATTTTTTGAAAAGACAAAAAGAAGAGTTGGAGTTGAAATTGAAATTAAAAAAAGAATTCCGGCTTTGGCGGGGCTGGGCGGAGGGAGTTCTAACGGAGCGAGCGTTCTTTTGGCGCTCAATGACTATTTTGAAGATAGTTTGAATTTTAATAAGTTGGTTACTTTGGCGGCGCAGGTCGGAAAAGACATTCCATTTTTTTTACAAAAAGAAAGTTGTGCTTATGTGAGTGGGGCGGGAGAAAAATTGAAACCGATTAAGAATTTTCCAAAACTGAATTTTATACTCATCAATCCTAAGGGAGAGATTGGTACTGGTTGGGCTTATGGTGAGTTGGATAAGCGGATGTGGTTTATGGAGGATGAGAAAAGAAAAGATATTTCTCGGAGGTTAATCAAGAATTCTTCAAGCTTGGAAATAATGTCTAATTGGCTGTATAATGATTTTGAGATCGTGGCGGAGGAAAAATTCCCGATTATCAAAGAAATCAAAAATGGTCTGATTTCTTTTGGCGCACTGGGCGCTTCGATTACAGGTAAAGGCCCGACAGTTTTTGGAATTTTCAAAACCAAAAAAGAAGCTTTGAAAGTTAAAGAAATTTTCGAGAAAAAATATCCGGAATTTTTTGTGGAAATTGGTTAAGAATAAATAATTTAATTTTAGCATTATGAAAAAATACATTTCAAGGGTTGTCAAAGTCGGACCGTATAAGTTGGGCGGAAATAATCCAGTCAGAGTTCAATCAATGTGTAACACTGATACGCGCGATGTCAAAGCAACAGTTAAACAGATTTTAGCTTTAGAAAAAATTGGTTGTGAGATTGTGAGAGTGGCAGTGCCGGATATGGTAGCGGCCAAAGCAATTGGAAAGATAAAAAAACAAATCCACATTCCATTAGTGGCGGATATTCATTTTGATTATCAATTAGCATTGGAAGCTGTTGCTCAGGGGATTGATAAAGTTCGAATAAATCCTGGAAACATTGGGTCTGATGAAAAAGTGAGAGCGGTGGTGATGGCGTGCAAGAAAAATAAAGTTCCAATTCGAATTGGAATTAATGGGGGATCACTGGAAAAAGATATTTTGAAAAAATATAAAAATAAGGTGACAGCCAAAGGAATGGTGGAATCAGCGATGCGCCATATTAAAATTTTGGAAAAGCATAATTTTAAGGATATTTTAATTTCGCTTAAAGCTTCCGATATTAAAAGAACAGTTGAAGCTTATCGTTTGCTTTCTAAGAAAGTTAAATACCCATTACATATCGGAGTGACAGAAGCGGGAACGATTTTTCGTGGAACAATTATGTCTTCAATTGGACTTGGAATTTTGCTCTATGAGGGAATTGGCGCTACGCTTCGCGTGTCACTGACAGCTGATCCATTGGACGAAATTGGAGTGGCCTGGGAAATTCTAAAATCATTGAAGTTGCGAAAAAAAGGAGTGACGGTGACGAGTTGCCCAACTTGCGGAAGAACACAAATTGATTTGATTAATTTAGCTAAAAAAGTGGAAGAAGCTGTGAAGGATATAGACAAAGATATTCATATTGCGGTTATGGGTTGTGTGGTTAATGGTCCTGGAGAAGCGCGCGAAGCTGATATCGGAGTAGCTGGAGGAAAAGGGATGGGCGCAATTTTTGCCAAGGGTAAAGTTATAAAATCAGTCAAAGAAGATCAAATTCTCTCAGCACTTTTGGAGGAAATTGAAAAGATAAAATAAGGGATAATTACCAATTGACGGAAAATGTGAGAGTGGTAAGATGTATATATAAAAATAAACTTAGTTTTAAAAATATGAGTGAAGAAAAAACATATAAAGCAGGTGAGGTAATGTCGATGCTTGAGCAAATAAATGGTGGCATTGAGGTTATCGGTGAACAACATGGTGAAATAGTTAAGAATATCAAATCTATTAATGGCAGACTTGATAGTATGCAAAACGATATTACTGAGATAAAGCATAAACTTTCGGAAAAAGTTGATCGGGAGGAATTTAATAAATTAGAAAACAGAGTGGTAAAAATGGAAAAATTAATGTTGGCTAAATTAGCTTAAAAATAAAAATTAAATGGATAAAAAGAATAAAATATTTTTCATAGTTCTGTTTCTTCTAATCTTCGGTTCGATTGGTGTGACATATTTGCGTATAGTAGTTTTCAAAAACTATATTGTTGAAATGCAAACTGATTGTGATCCGGAGACGGAAAAATGTTTTGTTTGGGAGTGTGATCCAAATTCAACTGAAGAGGGTGAGGCTTGCACGGGAGATGAAGAAAATGATATTTGGTATTATCAGCTAGTCAGAAGAAAAGCCTATAATGTTCCACTTTGCAATCCGGAGGAAGATGAAAACTTGTCTGCCGGTGAGGTAGGATGCGCTCCAATGGAATGTAATCCAGAAAAAGAAGAAAGTTGTGAGATAGTTTTTTGCGATGAAGAAACTAAAATTGAGCAAGAGGCGGAATGTAATGACCCAGTGGAATATTTGCTAGATAATCCAATCGAGGAAGAAGATGGGGAGGAGGTCGAAGAAGAAATTGAAGAATCTGAGGAAATTGAGGTAGAAGAAGGTCTGGTTGGGGATGAGGAGGAAATAGAAGTTGAGGATGAAGAAATAAAAAGCGAAGAAGCGATAAACTAAAAAAATGAAACAGAAAAGAAAAAAATTGATGCAAATAGCGTGCTGTTGTCTCGGAAAAATATGCCCGAGAAATTTTTGTTGTTAGCTAAATAATTTTTAAATATAAACTAAACAAAATTTCTCGAGCGTGATCGGGATTTTTTTAATTTTTAAAAATATAGGGCTTACGCATTTGTTCGCGTCAAGATATGCTCGTCGCAAAAATAATTATAAAACACAATAACCCGCCAGTAATTAAAAACTACTTAGGCAAAATATTTTCCTGGCGACTGCGTTAATATCTTTTCCGCAATCAAACGCGTAATTCTTTAATTATTAAAATAAATTTTATGATTTATAAAAATATTTTAGAGCAAATTGGGAACACGCCGATGGTGAAAATTAATAGTTTTAATTTAAAAAAAGGCGTGGAAATTTTTGCCAAATTAGAAGGCACTAACCCTGGGGGGAGCATTAAAGACCGAATCGCTTTGAAAATGATTCGCGAAGCTGAGAGAAACGGACAACTAACAAAAAAGAAAACTATCATTGAGCCGACTTCTGGCAACACCGGCATTGGCTTGGCTATGATTGGAGCAGTTTTGGGATACAAAGTAGAAATTGTGATGAGTAGTGCGGTTTCCATTGAAAGGCGAAAAATGATTGAAGCTTTTGGCGCTAAGGTAATTTTGACTGATGAAAAAAAAGGAACAGACGGGGCGATTTTGAAAGCGAGGGAGTTGGTCGAGAAAAATCCAAAAAAATATTTTATGCCGGATCAATTTTCTAATAAGAATAATAAGCTGGCGCATTATGAAGCGACCGCCCAAGAGATTTGGCAGGATATGGAAGGCAAGATAGACTATTTCGTTTCTTCCATTGGAACTTCCGGAACGATTATGGGTGTGAGTGAATATTTGAAAAAACTAAATCCAAAGATAAAAATCATTTGTGCTTATCCGGAAAAAGGTCATTATATTCAAGGACTGAAAAATATGGAAGAGGCGATTGTGCCCAAACTGTATGACAAAAACAAAATTGATGAATTTGTGACGATAGAAAGTGAAAAAGCTTTCGAAATGACAAGACAATTGGCCAAGCGCGAAGGGCTTTTTGCGGGAATGTCCAGTGGAGCGGCGATGTTAGGGGCTTTTGAGATAGCTAAAAAAATTCCCGCTGGAAGAATTGCCGTCATTTTTCCCGATCGAGGAGAAAAATATCTCAGCACAAAACTATTTGATAGGGTCTGTTAAAATTTAGGCTATTTAATGCTATACTTAAATAGGGGAAATTTCTAAATAATTAACTAACTTTAAACTATTATGAAAAAAAATAAAATCGAGCTGGCCTTAATTTTTGGGGGAAAATCAGCAGAGCATGAAGTTTCAGTTATATCAGCGAGAAATATCGTCAAAGCGATTGATAGAAAAGCATATAATATTGCTTTAGTTTGGATTGATAAAAAAGGTGATTGGTTTTTGGCTAACGAAAAAGAATTGTTGGAGGATAAAATATTTTCTCAAAAAAAATCAGCTTTGCAGGAGGTTATCCCATTTGCAAAGGATAATAAATTTTTTCTAAAAATTGGCAAGGATAACAAAAAAGTTGATGTGGTTTTTCCGATTTTACACGGGCCTTTTGGCGAAGACGGAACGATTCAGGGACTACTTAAGATGTATAATGTTCCTTTCGTCGGTCCAAGTGTTTTAGGTTCGGCAATTGGTATGGATAAGGATGTCTCCAAGAGACTGCTCAAAGAAGCGGGTATGCCGGTGGCAAAATTTTTAGTGTATAAGGAAATGGAAAAAGATAATATTTCTTTTGAAAAAATAAAAAGAAATTTGGGATTGCCGTTTTTTGTTAAACCAGCAAATCTTGGTTCATCGGTGGGTATCAGTAAAGTTAAGAATAAAAACGAATTTAGCATAGCGATAAAAAATGCTTTTGCTTTTGATAGTAAAATAGTTATTGAAGAATATATCAAAGGCAAGGAAATTGAATGTTCGATTTTAGGTAATGAAAAATTGATTGCTTCAGTGCCGGGGGAGATAATTCCAACGCATGATTTCTATTCTTATGAAGCAAAATATTTGGATGAAAATGGAGCAAAGATGCTAATCCCGGCTAACATTAGCAAGTCTTTGGTCAAAAAAATTCAAGCCTTAGCCATCAGAACTTTTGAAATTCTTTGTTGTGAGGGAATGGGTCGAGTTGATTTTTTTCTGACAGAAAAAGATGAAATATTTGTCAATGAAATCAACACCATTCCAGGATTCACCTCAGTGAGTATGTATCCAAAATTATTAGAAGAAAGTGGTATCGCCTATGCTAAACTGATAAACAACCTAATAGGTCTAGCAATCGACAGACATAAAAAAGAAAGCAGGCTAAAAATGAAGAGATAACCTAAGTCAAAATTTTCCTTGACAATATTTCTTATACTTGCTATACTTTATCTAAGTAAAGTAGTTTATTTAAAGTAAAGCAATATGAAAAAGTTAAATGATAGCAAAACTGAAGATTTGATGCAAGCTATTTTGGCGCTGGAAAACAAGCAAGAAGCCAAGATGTTTTTGCGTGACCTTTTGACGGAAAAGGAAATTTTGGAATTGGGTAATCGTTGGAAAGCGGTGCGAATGTTGGACGCGAAAAAAACTTATTCTGAAATAGAAAAAGAAACTGGTCTTAGTTCAACCACCGTGGCGCGAATTTCTAAATGGTTGCAAGCAGGCACAGGTGGATATGGCTTAATGCTAAAAAGAATTTCTAAAAATCATCACAAAACCTCTTCTAGTTCTAGAAAGCGGTTGATTTAGATTTTTATTTATTTATCTTTACAAACCTCTTTCTGGGATAGGAAGAGGTTTTTTTATTTATGCCTCTTGATATTAGTACATTAAAAATCGAATAAAGGAGAAGAAGATGGAAATCAACAAATCAATGATTAATAGTGAAATTTTGAACAAGGTTAGTTTCGGCAGAGCCATTCATCGAGATGGAACAAAAGCGCCGGATTTGATCGATGTGATTTTGCAAAATAATCTCAATGGTCAAGTGCTTTATGGAGCTTCTATGAATCAGCAAAATTTCGAAGAAACATTGAAAACTGGTTTTGTTGTTCTTTACAGTAAATCCAGAAAGACCCGCTGGCTCAAGGGAGAAACAAGTGGCGACAGACTTCAAGTCGTCAAGATTTTTCTGAATTGCAATAACGATCAATTATTAATCCAAGTTATTCCAATTGGAGCAGGCGTATGTCATGAAAAGGACGAAAATGGCATTTCAAAACCAACGTGCTTTAGCAAATTGTTGCTGGAGTAAAATAAACCTAAAAATTAAGGAGAAAAAAAATGAAAAAAAATCTGACTTTAGGAGTTCCTTCTGGTTCACTTTTCGATTCCACGGTAGCTTTGCTTCGAAAAGTAGGAATCGAAGTGGTAGCCAATGGGCGCAATTTTATGGCGGAAATTAGAGGAAGCGATATTTTTTCTCGCGCGATAATTATGCGACCAAATGATTTGCCATTAGCGCTCAAAAACGGAATCGTGGATGGCATCATCACAGGGCTTGATATGTGCCTCGAAAGTGGTTTGGAAAAAGAGCTTTGTATAATAATAGAGCTTAACTTTTCCAAGAAATCTAGATTGCCGGCTCGAGTCGTGGTTTTCTGTCGCGAAAATGATTTAGATGAAATAGTTGATTCAGAAGAAATCTTAGTCTCATCAGAATATATGGAATTGGCGAGAACTATTTTCAAAAAAGCGCAGGTATTTTTTTCTACCGGTTCAACAGAAATCAAAGTTGCTATGGAGGAGTTTGGCTTCCGATACGGCGTTGGCGTGGTTGAAAGCGGAAAAAGCCTTAGGGACAACAATCTTAAGATTGTGAAAGTTATTTTGACTACTCCGGTAATTTTCGCCGTGCGAAAAGAAAGTCAAGAATTTGAAATTTTTGGTCAAATGCTAAAAGGTGCTTTGGAAGCGGAAATGTATCAGCTGGTGAAATTCAATGCAGATTCAAAAGACAAGGATCAGTTGATTGAAATTTTGCCAGCTATGGAATCGCCAACCATTAATGATTTGGCAGATGGTTCAATTGCGATTGAAACCGTTATTACTAAGGAGGCGATTACGGATTCAATAATCGCAATCAAAAAAGTTGGAGGCAGAAATATTCTGGTGCAAAACCTGAATATTTCTCTGTAAAAGACAAAGGGCGCGATGGTATCATTCATCCGCCCTTTTAAATTTGAAATTATTGAGTATTGAATAATATATCAAAAATATCATCAGCGATTTTAGTGCCATCTTTTTTGAGTCCAATTGCAATTTCGCAATTGCCAAGTTTATTTTGAATTTTTTTTGTTTGACCTCTTTTTTCTCCATTGGTTATTATCTCAACGCTAGCTTTCTCCCATACTAAATCATCAGGAAAAAACATCGCATAAATTGCTAGTGGGTCATGCAAATCAAAAGACATATCATTTTTCAACCCGTAATTTTCAAACCAAGCCAGAAGAATGTTTTTCACCCATTTGTATGATTCATTGAATTCTGGAATTTTTTCTATTTTTTCAAAATTCCAAAAAACTTTTTTGGTCACATCTAGAGGAACTATTTTTACATTCGTTTTTCCAAGAGAATTGAAAATCTTAGAAGTAGCATCAGGATCAAAAGCGATGTTTGTTTCGGCGTAGGCAGTTTCATTGCCGGAAACATTAAAAGCTCCGCCCATAAGGGTAAGATTTTTTATCTTAATTTGCTGACTTAATTTGAAAACATCTGTCGTTGGACCAAGTGAAATGATTTGAGAATTTTTTGGATATTTTTCCAGGTGTTTAATTTTTTCTTTTGAAGCGAGAAAGTTTTTTGAATGAGTATTCCAGATTCCATCAGAACCATGGAAATATGTCGGCCAAGGATATTTCAGAGGTTTCATGGGTGATTTTGAGCCGGATATAAAATTCCAATCAGGTGCAAAATTTTGGATAAATTCTTTGGCATTTTCTGCGGTATATTTTTCCGGGACATTGCCAAAAGTTGAAATCAAAGTGTTTTTTGATGCAGGAGACAATTTTTTCAAAAGTAAAAGCGCCAAGATGTCATCAACTCCCGGATCAGAAATTATTGTGTAGTCTATTATTTTTTTCATATTTTTTAATTTAGTTTTTTAATATTTCAAAAACTGATTATTTTTTTGAGAAAGGGGACAGTATATTAGATATACCATCCCCCTTTATTAGCCGATAATATTTTCAATCAGTTCAATTACACCCTCCGTGAAAGAACCTTTTGCAATAATATCAGCCATGTTTTTGGCAAGATCTGAAGCGTTTGCGACCGCTCCAAATCCACAAAGGGCTGGTGCTTGGGTGGCATCGGAAATAGAATTTCCAAGCATCCAGCACGCCTTGTTTTCTCTGTACAGCGCCCAACCGATTGCGCGAAGGGCTTTGCCTTTCATCTGGCGATAGTCGCTACTATGAATTCCAATGAACCCATATTCAGGAGAAATGTCAACACTAATATTTTTCAGTTTATCTTTTAAATAACTCCCTAATTTTTCACTTAACAATAAATCAGGTAAATTATTTTTTTGACAAAAGATTGAAACTGAAAAATTTCTGCCTAATCCGATAGCAACTCCACTACCGAGAATTTTTCCGCCGAACTCTGGCGCGAGAGCTTCAGGCAAAATTTCAACTTCATTATCCTTTGCCCAAGCCTCAATTATTTTCTTGATATTGTCAGTATCAAGTTTTTCTTGTGAAACGGACTGCCCGTTTTCAAAAATAACGGGCCCGTCTATTCCGTGATCCTGTGCCCAATTTTTCAAAGGCTCTTCCGGAGAATCAGAGCAGAGTCCGATTCCCCAACTTTTTTCTTGGGCTTTTAAGATTACGGTTTTTAATTTATCCACGGATAAGGTTAATTTATTATCATTATCGATCAAGGTGTCATTCAAATCGATAAAAATAATACCTTTTTCTGTTTTCGTTTTAGGTGGTTCATCCGGAAAGTTTAATAATCGAAGCATGTCCTTGCAGACATCGATTATTTTCTCTTTTCCTGAATATCCAATTTTTGCAAGCATCTTAGCAAAATATTTTTCACCGTCGTTAACTTCAATGTGGGGAAAATTTTGCCAAAACGCTATGTTGAGTTCCCAGATTTTTTTTGAGAACTCAAGAACTTTTTCTTTTGGAATACTAGAGCGCGCATGTGTATCCACGAAGGGCAGAACATACGGCGCGCGGACTAATCCATCAGGATATTGAATGACTAATCCACCGCCAAACGATCCTGCGAGAAAATCACGCGGGTCGTTAAGATCAATAACCTCATCGGAAGAGTATTTTTCCAGTGAAGATATTGGAATATTAACTGAAGTTGGTTTGCCAACTTGAATGCCAGTCAATATTTCCAAAACATTTATCCCATTGCTTTTGAATATCTCCAATATTCTAACAATAGTTCCTCCGGAAAAAATATCATCTTCCATGACGATATAGTTTCTTGGGGGTATCTGACGAAGCTGTTGTTCAATGGAGCCAAATCCTGGGCGTCCCATTATTCCAACATCTTTTTTTCCTCCTGGCAAAAACACACGAGAAATGTACAAATTATAATCTCCCTGAACGCATGGGTCGAGGGAAATTGTTTTGAATCCTTTTGTTTTTTTCAGGATTCTTTTTTTCATTTTCTCGAGATCGTAATTTATGATCTTAATTTTGCCAGAAAAAGCCCAGTGAAAAGTTTTATACAAATCTTTAATAAATTTATCCCAGGCCATTTTTTTCTCTTTTGGGTCGAGATTTAAGTGTTGAAGAGCCCAGAGGTCTTCATTACGAAAGGGATATTTTTTGTCCTCATTTTTTAAAGCTTGTAACTTTTTTGTGCTTTGTATACTCGATTTTTTCTCCATGATTATTTCCTCCCTTTTTGGTTTATGTTTCGTCTAGTTATATTTACAAGAAATAAGTTTCTATTGATTTCTCCTGAATTGTTAAAGAACTTTTTGACGGTCTCGCGCTTTCAGTTTTGAAAGCAGGTGCAAAAAAAAACAGCCCTTGAGGCCGTCTGATAAAGTTTAATGAATTTTCTAAAAGTTTTTTAAACGCTAACAAACAACCTCAATAAATAGTGGTTGCGTCGTCGTCGTTGAATTAGATTAGATTGTATATTTTTCATATCGTTAAGTAGAATATAAATCAATAATTGTTTTTTGTCAAGGGCTTGTGAAAAATTTGAATTTATTCTTGCATTATGCTAGATTTAGTAGGAAATAAGCTAATATTTCTATGAAAAAATACTTATTATTTTTCAAAAATTCCATTTCTGAAGCGTTGATATATCGCTCGCATATTTTTATGCTTATTATTTCGCAGGCAATTTCGCTGTTTGTTTTTGTTTTTCTCTGGAAGGCCATTTATGCGGAGGGAAATCAAATTGGGGGATATTCGCTGAGCGGGCTTATTAGCTATTATATTCTTTCGGCAATTATTTCATTTGTAATCCAAGGAGTGGATGTCGCTTGGAGAGTTGGCGATGAAATTAGACTCGGAAATATTACCAATTTTATCCTAAAGCCAATAAATTATTTTTGGTCAACACTTTGGATTGTGGCGGGAAAGTCTTTTTTGAATCTGCTTATTTCTTTTATTATTGTGGTGCCTATAATTTTACTCAGCACTAGCTTTTTCGGTGACGGTTTGGATTTTGTTAAGCTTGGTTTTTTTATTTTTTCAATCTTTTTAGCTTTTAGCATTTTTGTTTTATTTTTCTATATAGTTGGGCTAGCCACTTTTTGGCTGGGTGATGTGAGGGGTTTTAATTTTCTTGTGCGAATGATTATGTTTTTTTTGGCTGGCAATATTGTACCATTAGATCTTTTGCCAAAAATAATTTCTAATATTAATAAGGCTCTAGACTAGAAGATATTT
>DHFM01000029.1 GCA_002400405.1 Candidatus Moranbacteria bacterium UBA4824 | reverse complement strand
AAAGAATTATTGATATTTTGAAACCGGGAGTTCATCCGTATGCTAGACTAATCAAAGATTTGATGGCGGCTAGTGTTCTGCTGACTTCTATCTTGGCTCTCATTATCGGTCTGGCGATATTTATCCCGCATATTTTTTAAAATAAAAATAAATCTAACTGGGGAAGCTGTTGGGGTTATTTTTGTTTTATTGTATAATAAGTGTATAATAAAAAAGCATTTCATAATCAATAAGTTTTTCATCATGTCGAGAAAGAATATAATTTGTGGAATTGATGTTGGCTCTTCTAATATCAGAACAGTCATTACTCAGATAATTTCTCCGGAAGAAAAACCCAGAATTATTGGCGTAGGTACCGCCGATTCTTTGGGTGTGCGAAAAGGAGTGATAGTCAACATTGAAGAAACTTTGCAAGCGGTGAATGAATCTTTGGAAAAAGCGGAAAGAACCGCCGGCATAACAATTGATCGAGCGGTTGTGAGTATTGGAGGCAATCACATATCTTCGCAATATTCCAAAGGAGTTATCGCGGTAGGCCGAGCCGATGGAGAAGTGACAGGGGATGATATCGAAAGAGTGATCGGGGCGGCGCAAGCTATTTCTATTCCGGCCAATCGAGAAATAATTCACATTATTCCAAAAAATTATTCTTTGGATGATCAAAAAAACATCAAAGATCCACTGGGAATGAATGGGGTTCGCTTAGAAGCTGACACGCTGATTATTGAAGGCGCAACGCCATACATAAAAAATCTTTCAAAATGTTTTGATCAAGCCAAGATAGAAGTGGAAAATTTTGTGTTGGCGCCTTTGGCTTCGGCTAAGGCAACACTCACCAAAAGACAAAAAGAATTAGGTGTGGTGCTTATTGACATTGGTGGCGGAACAACTTCCGTGGCGGTTTTTGAAGAAGATGATTTGATTGCCAGTGTTATTATCCCCGTCGGCGGAAATCATATCACTAATGACATTGCTATTGGCCTTCGCACTTCTATTGATGTGGCAGAAAGAGTGAAGATTGAATTTGGTAGCGCCATTCCACGGGAAATTGGCAAAAAAGAAGATATAAATTTAGCTGAAATTGATTCTAGTGAAGAAGGTATAGTTTCTCGCCATCATGTGGCGGAAATAATTGAAGCACGACTGGAAGAAATTTTCACTTTAGTCAACAAAGAATTAAAATTAATCGGCAAAGAAAAATTGCTTCCCGCAGGCGCAGTTTTGGTTGGCGGAACTTCCAAGCTTCCTGGGGCGGTTGATTTGGCCAAAGAAGTTTTGGGATTACCGGCGCAAACTGGTTTTCCAACTTCGCTTGGAGGACTGGTGGACAAAGTTGACGACCCATCTTTTGCGACTGTCATCGGACTTGTCCTTTGGGGAATTGAAGCCAATGAATCTGGAGGTATAATAAAATCCTCTGGCAGGCTTATGAATAATTTGAAAAGTGGTTTTGGTGGAAAAGCCGGAGACTTGAAAAAATGGGTGGAAAAATTTTTGCCGTAAAGGTTGTTAATCTACTTTCTAAAAAAAGGCACTTAATCCATTCATCTTGACCCCTTCATCCCCTAAAATGTAATAATATACATGAATAAAAAAATAAAATTTGTAGCTATTCTTATTGCAATTCTGTTTTCCGTTGTTTTGCTAATGTTTTATTCTCATGCGAGTAATAAAACAAGAAATTATAAGCCGATAAGTTGGGAAGAATTTAATAGTTATGCTGAATGGAAAAATAAATGCATTGAAAGTAATTCAGAATTTTTTATACTGAATTCATATTGGAATAAGGCAATTACTTGTTCTATCAATGATGATAATAGCAACCTAACTTTAAAGGGGGAGGAAGTATTTGATTTTAATTATGAAGATTTCCCAAAATTGAATGAACAAATAATTATCAATACAAAAACTGAAGTGTATGAAAAAAATTTAACTGTTCCTCAAGACTGGCGATTATATAAAGATTTAGACTTCGGTTTTGAAATTAAATTTCCAAATAGTTTTAATCATTCACAGTATCGCGTTAAGCCTGATTCACATACGAATAAATATTCTCTTGGGGAGTTTGATTTAAGAAATGCAAGTGGTGCCTTATGTAATATTGTAGTTTATATATATGACGGAAAGGTCTATGATATTCTCAGAGTACCTCCATTAGGAACGGTACTTAATGCTGAAGGAATAAATATAAATGGTCAAATATTTACGCAATATAATTACTATATTGAAAAACCACTTGCTATGCCAGGTGGCGGTGGTGGGCGACCAATCCCAAAAGCTATGACATCTCTCGTTATTCTAATGAATGGAAAAACTTACGAAATAACAGGTGTCGCTGATAAAGGTGGGTTAATGGAAAGCCAAATGAAAGAAATCATTAGTACATTCAAGCTTACAAACTGAGATAAATGGGTCAAGCACTTTTTTATTTTTCATTACAATAAAACAAGATTATTTTCTTTATGAAAGTATATAAAGCAAATATTAAAAAATATTCTGGCTCTGATTTTAGTGAAGTTCATCAGAAAGCGTTTAGTCTTTATTCTCAAATTAAAAAGAAATCAAAGCGTCGTGCCTATCTGCGTTCGGCCTACTTCAACAAAGAAAAAGTGTTTATTGATTTATTTTGGCATCATTTATTTGAAAAAGAAAATTGGCGTGACCGTGTGCGACGTATGAAATATTTTGGTTGTGCTGTTGAGTTGATTAAAAATTCTTATTTCGAACCAAAATCCAAAGAGAATCCCAACAAATCATCTGAAATTTTGCATAGATTTTATGGCACAACCGGAGAGGATGAATTGTTTTGCGTACAAATCAAAGAAGATAAAAAGAAAAGTCAAAAGTTTTTGATTTCTGTTTTTCCAGCGGATGGTCCGAGCGATATGGACAAATAAAAAAAGACCCTCCGCTAAGTGTGGTGTATAAACCACGGCCGAAAGCCTTTTTCTGTATATAATACTACCAGATTTGGAAAATATGTCAATAGCGATTGTCAACATTAAGTAAGAATGTC
>DHFM01000055.1 GCA_002400405.1 Candidatus Moranbacteria bacterium UBA4824 | reverse complement strand
AAATATCTTCTAGTCTAGAGCCTAATTAATTAGCAAAAAAATATGATAAAAAAATTCAATCCCTTGGTTTTTTTAGCCTCCCTTGGGGCGGGCGGAATCGCCGTAATGCCTTTTGTACTGATGCAATACACCATCAAACATGGCGCTGGACTTATAACGAGAAGTCAGCTTTGGAATAATAATTTTTCTGGGATTACAGTTCTCTATTATAATTTTCTAGAATTAGTAATGATTGCTTTTTCTCTTATTCATTTTGTTTTAACTTTCTGGTTTGTCTATAAATTGATTAAATGGCTAAACACCGAAGACTTCAAAGAATTGATGGGTAATCCTTTGAAAAACAGCGCGATTATGGCACCATTCATTTCAATTTTAATGACCATGAATCTTTTTATTGGCCCTATACGTTATTTTTTCCCGGCTATGTCAGATAATTTTCAAGGTCTTTTTTTGCCAGCAATGCTTTTTTGGTCATTTCTTTTTGTCGCTGTGATGCTTATGGAAATATATCTATTAGGAATTTCTTTTAAGAAAAGTTTTGATGTGGATAAGATCAATTTCGGCTGGCTCTTGCATCCTTTCGCTCTTGGAATGCTTTCTACTGTTGGGACTGGTATCGCCGCTATGGCGCAAGATGCAAATATTGCCAACTCGGCCGCTTTTATGTCAATGATTTCTATCTCCATGGGAGTGTTTTTACTCTTAGTTAAACTGATTGCTATTTTCAAAAGTCATTTTGCTTCTTCTGGACTACCCGAGAAAAATTTTCTGCCCAGCTTTTTAATTATCATTCCAAATATCACTCTTTTTGCTATTAGTTTTTTTCGCCTAGGACATTTTCTTGAGCGCCAGCACGGTTTTCATCTAGGAGCATATTTCTATTTAGTTATTGGACTATCATTTGCTTTTGAAATTTGGTATTTCGCTTTTGGTATTTTCTTACTCTTTGATTATTTCAAGAAAAATCACTTCAAAGAATTCTACATCACTCAATGGGGTTTGATTTGTCCTCTAGTGGCGTTTGTTGTTTTGGGTGGCTTTTTCTACAGTGTAGTTCTGGCTAGTCCAATTCTTTATGCAATGCTAGTTATCACCATGCTTCTTGCCATCTTTTTCTATTTTGAATTATTAGTAAAACATATACGGTGTTTTAAAAAAACAAATGAGCTAAATTGTGAACTTTGATGTATAATATAGTAGTTAGCTAAATGATAATTAACAAAAAAATATGAGTAAACCAAAAATAAATTATATTATAGATTTTTTAGCTTTGATTTCTTTTCTAATTACGGCTCTTTCTGGGTTGGCTATTTTTTTCTTTATGCCTTCAGGGGTAAGGCAAGGCAGGCTTCAGGAATTCTTGGGAATCCAAAAGGGATCATGGAGTGTGATGCATGATTGGTTTGGAATAATTTTTATTATTTTGATAATAATCCATTTTTTTCTTCATTGGGACTGGGTAGTTTGTATGACAAAAAACATTTTTGAAAGTGAAAAATGTGAAATTGAAAAAAATAACAAAGCTAATAATTAAATTTAAAAAATATGAAAGGATACCGAGGAGAAATCGAGAAGGACACTCTCGAGAATGAAAATTTTAGAAAAGTGCTCTACACTGGAAAGCACAGTCAGTTGGTGCTTATGAGTTTAGCACCAAAGGAAGAAATTGGTATGGAAGTTCATGCGGAAAATGATCAATTTTTTCGTTTTGAAGCGGGAGTGGGAAAGGTGATTATCGATGGCAATGAATATGCAGTGGGGGACGGCGTAGCAATTGTTGTGCCGGCAGGAGCCCAGCATAATGTGATTAATATTTCCGAAACTGAATCACTTAAGCTTTATACAATATATTCCCCCGCGCATCATAAGGATGGGATAATCCGATCTACTAAAGCTGAAGCAGAAAGTAATGACGAAGAATTTGACGGTAAAACTACGGAATAATTTCATTTTATTTTTAAAACCGGCCTTTTTGAATAAGGCCGGTTTTTTTCTGGGTTAATTTTTCTAAATTAGTGTGGGGTTTACTTTTGTTTTATCTGATACTATACTAATAACAGTAAGTTATTTAATTATCTAAATAAAAACCTATGTCAGAAATATTAGAAATTCTTTTCGGTTCCAAAGAGCGGGCGCGACTGTTGCGCTTTTTTTTGCAGAATCCAGAGCCAGTATTTAGTTTTTCTGAAATTATTTCGAGAAATATGCTAAATTCTGGAAGAAGCAAAAGTGAGTTAGCTAATTTGGCGAAAATCAAATTTGTCCTGCGAAGAACAAAAGGCGGAAAAACTTTCTATCAGCTTAATCAAGATTTCAACTTTTATCCGGAATTAAAAAATCTCATTGCTAAATCAAATATCTATCCACAATGCCAGAGCCTTTCTAAAACTGCCAAGATTGGCAATATTAAGTTAGCAGTGATAAGTGGCGTTTTTATCAATTATAATAAAAGTAAAGCGGATATGATAATTGTTGGGGACGCAGTGAGCAAGGCTAGGCTAAAAAATCTCATGAGTAGCTTGGAAGCGGAAATCGGCAAGGAAATTAATTTTGTTTTAATGACGATGGATGAATTTAAATATCGTTTGAATATGTTGGACAAGTTTGTTTTGGAATTCCTTGAAGGACCGCACGAAGAAGTAATTAATAAAATCTCTGGACTAAAGAGATTTATCGCGCAACGAAAGTTGTAGTCTTTACTAATTACCCGCCTCGCTTCGACGAAGCGTCTCCGCGAGTCGAGGCGGGCGAATTCTATACGCCTGTCTGCTGGTAGGCAGGAATGTACGAATAAATTATAAAAATAAATAAAAATGCTTAATATTCTAATTATACTTTTAATAATAATAAGCGCTGGGTTGATCTGGTTGATTTTGGATATGAAGAAAAAAATTGACGGCAATCGGGATGGCGAAAAATCGGTGGCGATTTTGGAGCGTTTGTCTATGATGGCCGAACAAAATCGTGAACTTAGACGCACAATGGACTCAAAGCTTTCTGAAACTCATAGGGCAACTCAAGAACAATTAGGACAAACAATGAAAACAGCCCAAGGAATTGCTAGTCAATCCGTGCGATCTATCTCAGAAATCACAGAAAAATTGACTAAACTAGAGGAAACGAATAAACAAGTGATAAATTTTTCGGCACAATTGCAAAATTTGCAAGATATTTTGAAAAATCCAAAACAAAGAGGTGTGCTCGGAGAATATTTCTTAGAAGAAACTCTGAAAAATGTTTTGCCACCAAATTCTTATCAAATGCAATATGGCTTCAAAGATGGAACAATTGTCGATGCAGTAGTTTTTGTTAAAAAAAATGTGATCCCGATTGATTCGAAATTTTCTTTGGAAAATTATGAAAAAATTCTAAATTGTAAAGATAGCGAAGAGAGAGAGCGATTAGAAAAAGTTTTTAAACAAGATTTGAAAAATAGAATTGATGAAACCTCAAAATATATCAAGCCTTCCGAAGGGACAATGGATTTTGCTTTTATGTTTATTCCTTCCGAAGCGATATACTATGATCTTTTGATAAACAAAGTTGGAGCAGTGCAGGTCAACACTCGCGATCTCATCGAATATGCTTTTCAAGACAAAAAAGTGATCATTGTTTCGCCAACTTCCTTTTTAGCTTATCTGCAAACAGTGCTTCAGGGACTGCGAGCTTTTCAAATTGAAGAAAGTGCCAAAACTATCAGAACTAATGTGGAAAAACTCGGCAGACATATTGTGGCCTTTGAAGATTATATGAAAAAACTGGGTAACGGTTTGGGTACGACCGTCAATCAATATAATATCGCTTACAAGGAATTGGGAAAAATTGACAAGGATGTAGCCAAAATTACTGAGGGAGAAAAAATTATTGAACCAATATCATTAGAAAAACCAAAGGAAGAATAAAAGGCATGTAGCATGAAACATGAAACAAAATACATAAATGGAGAATTACAATGAAATTAAAATAATAGATGATTCAAAAAAAAGCTTAATTTATAAATTCAAGCTTTTTTTCAATCAAGAATTTTTCAAAAATCACATTATTCTTTGGCTATTGCTTTTCAATTTTATTTCTAATGTGTCGAACTGGCTAGCGTTAGCAATTTTCATTAATAAAACTGAAGGAAATATAATTTTGCACTATAATGTCTATTTCGGCGTAGACAATTTAGGAAATTGGAAGCAGTCTTTTACGGCACCAGCTATCGGGTTGTTTTTGTTCTTAATAAACTTAAGTTTAGCTTTTTTCTTCTATAAAAACAAAGAAAGAATCGCCAGTTATAGTTTGCTCCTGGCTTCAGTGATTATTCAAATAAACTTGATAATTTCTTCAGTTAGTGTTATACTAATAAACTATTAAAATTCTGTCATTCTGAATTTATTTCAGAATCTCAAGTTAGAATAGTAATATCCTGAAACCCGCCTGCCGGCGAGGCACGGCAAGTTTAGGATGACAATTTAATTAATTTTCAATAATTATGTTCAATTTTCCTGACCCCAAAACTACAAAACCTAAAGAAAGACGAATTCAGCGAATTTTGGAAGTTATTCCGGGAATTTTGACTTGGATAACTCTCATTGGTATGTTTGTTTTTTCGTTTCTTTTGCCGGTTTATGTGGCTGTTTTTATCATAGTTTTTGATATCTACTGGATTTATAGAACTATTTTTATTGCTTATTACTCAGTTGATGGTTATCATAATTTGAAAAAAGGAAAAGAAATTAATTGGTGGGAAAGATGCCAAAATATTATGAATCCTCAGAAATACAAGGAAATTATAGAGAATCGAATTTTAAATATGAAAGAAAGTTTGCAAGAGAGTAATGATTTTTCCAGAAAAGAAAGGAAAATTATAAAAAAGGAAATAGCAGGATGTCAAGAATATTTAGAGGAGATAGAAGAAATTTCCAAAATAAAAGAGCAAGTATTGGATTGGCGAGAAATAGTGCATGTAGTGATGCTTCCAACAGCTGGGGAGCCGGCTGAAGTAATCGAACCGGCAATTCAAGCAATTGTTGATTCAAATTTTCCTAATCAACAATTTATTATTCTTCTGGCTACTGAAGAGCGCGAACCGGAAGAACAAAGATTAAAAAAGGTTAATTATCTAAAAAATAAATTTCAAGGAGTTTTTCGAGATTTCATAGTTACAACTCATATAGTCAAGGATGATGAAATGAAAGCCAAAGGATCAAATGCGACTTTTGCAGCTAAATTTTTGGCAAAATATTTAGAAGAAAGAAAAATTGATTTTAAAAAAGTTATTTTTTCTAATTTTGATTGTGATAGCGTAGCTCATAAAGAATATTTTGCTGCTCTGACATATAAATATATAATTGATCCTAAGAGATTGCAAAGAAGTTATCAGCCCTTACCGATGTATCACAATAATCTATGGGACACTAACGCTTTTGTGCGCGTGATCGTGACAGGTTCAAGTTTCTGGCATATTTTTCAAAGCACTCGAACGGAAGGAATGGTAACCTTTTCTTCTCATAGTGAGCCATTTTATACCTTACATAAAGTTAATTTTTGGCCGGTTAATATGATTAGTGAAGATTCAATAATTTACTGGAAATGTTTTACTTATTATGACGGTGATTATAAGGTGACGCCAATTTATCTTCCTATTTCCCTGGATGCTGTTTTGGCGGAAACATACTGGAAAACTATTAAAAATCAATATAAGCAAAAACGACGTTGGGCTTATGGAATTGAAAATTTTCCAATTATAATGAGAGCAATTGGACCAAATAAAAAAATTTCTTTCTGGAAGAAGTTTTCAGTAGCTTTTGAAATGCTTGAAGGTCATCATAGTTGGGCAACAGCCAGTTTCATCTTAGCGGTCTTAGGATGGTTGCCACTTATTTTCGGGGGCGATGATTTCAATCAATCTGTTCTGGCGCATAATCTTCCATTTATTACTCGTTATCTTATGACATTAGCTATGTGTGGTCTTGTGGTTTCAATGTCACTTAGTTTTCTTTTAATGCCTCCGCGTCCAAAAAAGTATTCTAAGTGGAGAAATTTTTATATGTTGATTCAATGGGCCTTAGTGCCAATTATCGCTCCGTTTCTTGGTTCTATGCCAGCTATTGATTCGCAAACAAGAATTTTATTGGGAAAATATTTTGGAGAATTTTGGGTGACGGAAAAAATGAGAAAATAACTTTATGAAATATTTAATTCCGTTTCTAATTTCACTGACGCTTACGGTAATTTCAATTTATGGAATTATTATTTTTACGAAAAAAACAAAGTGGTTAGGTAGAGTTAGTTTGCGTCATATTCATGATTGTAATATTTCAAGATTGGGCGGGCTGGTGATGATTGTGGTTTTTGATTTTGTGATTCTTATAAATAAAGACTTGTTTATAACCTCCCAGCTTTATGGTTTTTTAATTAGCAATATTATCCTTTTGTCAGTTTGTTTTTTAGATGATCTCAGAGAGATTCGTTGGAAAATACAACTTTTTTCTCAAATCGCTGTATCAGTTTTTGTGTTTATTATGGGAGTTAGAATCTATTATGTGACTAATCCGCTAAGTGGCGGGATTTTGAAATTAGATTCAAGCTTGGGCGTGGTGTTTTCTGTGGCTTTGGTTATCTTTTGGTTAGTTTTGCTTATGAACGCAGTTAATTGGGCGGATGGAATAGACGGACTTTCTGGTGGCATTGCTTTTATAACAGCAGGTGCAATATTTTTTTTGAGTTTTAATTCAGAAGTAAATCAGCCAGCAATCGCTATAATGTGTGCAATTCTAATGGGAACAATTTTAGGATTTCTGATTTTTAATTTCTATCCTTCTAAGATTCTCGCCGGAACAACAGGCGCAATGTTTATGGGTTTTTCTTTGGCAGTCTTGGCAATTTTTGCCGGCACTAAGATTGCCACTTCGCTTTTGGTTTTAGCTATTCCGGTTGTTGATTTTTTTTGGGTAATCGGGGAAAGAATTCGCAAAAAAAAATCAATATTTATTCCAGATCGGAATCATTTGCATTATAAATTGATGGAATTGGGATGGTCTCAAAGAAAAGTAGTTTTAATTTACTGGATAGTTACGGGCGCTATAGCTTGCGTTGCACTTAACACTAGAGCGATTGGAAAAGGGATTACCTTATTTTTAGTGATAGTTATTATAGTAGGTGTGATTTTATTTATAAATAAAAAAATTTCTAAATTGGATAATGCAAACAAATAATATAAAAAATAAAAACACCAGTAGGATAATTGTAGCTATTTTTTTGATAATTTTTTCAATATTGATAATGATATGTTTTTTCTATATGAAAAATCATAAAATTATTCAAATTAATAAGCAAAAATTTTTTGTAGAATTGGCGTTAGCAGAAGATGAACAAGCCCAAGGGTTGGGACAAAGGAAGGATATCAAAGAAAACGAGGGCATGCTTTTTGTGTTTCCAGAAAAAAAAGAACATTCTTTTTGGATGAAAGACATGCAATTTGATTTAGATATTATATGGATAGAAGAAGGAAAAATAGTCTATATTGCTAAAAATGTTTCTCAAGGTTCACCTGAAACAATTAATCCGAAAATAAATTCTGATAAAGTTTTAGAGATAAAAAGCGGTCTTTCGAGTAAATATAATTTTCAAATAGGGGATAGTGTGAAAATTTACTAGATTTTATTATTATATAATATAGCAAAAATCCTCCGCCCAAAGAGCAGAGGATTTTTGTTATATAGAAAGTAATAATATACTTACTTAGAAAAAGAACAAAGATAATATGGATTAAGGAAGTTTATCATTGCAACGATGGTACTAAAACGGCATATTTATGTAGATTTTGTAGTTGCTTATCGTTGAGATTTTTTGATTTTGAAATCGCATCCCTAATCAAATCTTTTGAAAACTCTATTGATGTACCAATTGAAACTCGTCCTGTGTGACCTGAATTTTTGCGCAAGTAATCTTCAATATAGATCTTGTGTTCAGCAGTAAGCGCTGAATCAGGGTTCTTTTCAAGAAAATCAGCGAGAGCTCTTCTAGCTAGTTTTGTCTGACCGTCGCCCTTAGCTGCTGTTTCTATGAGAGAATTTTCTGTTTCTTGGCTAGTAGCAACTGAAGATGCTTCTGCTTCCTCCGAAGTGTCAGAAGAGGTAGAGCTAACATTGCTATCTTCGTTAACGCTAGAACTATTTTCTTCGTTCACAGCTACGCTTGATTCATTGATTTCAGGAGATTCTGTTCGTTTGGAATAAGAATAAATTCCTCCAGCAATCAAGATTACAATAAGAATACTCACGATAATACGCATATTATCTTCTAACCATTCCTTTGCTTTGTTTTGCATTGAAGAATCTTCTTCTAGATTTTTTTCATCAAACTCTTGGTTATCCATAATGTTCACCTTCCTTTCTAGTTTACCCTGTGGAAATATTCCATAGGGTGATAATTATTATTTTGTTAACGTGCTTTCGTTGAAGCTTGTCTTCTATTAAATTTTAACTTTATCATGCGGAGGCGTCAACTAGACAAAGAGGTTTATTTAGGGCTTAATAAACAGGTGCTTTTTACTATTCTTAGGAGAAAATTTTTTTGGAAAATTTTTAAAAATAAATTAAATTATAAAAATAAATATTTTTTTGGAAATTATTTTTTTTGAAAAAGAAATATCCCGAATTTTTTTTTGTAATATTAAATATAATTTATTTTTTTCACCTGTGGATAACTTTTTTCTATTGCAAAAAAAAATATATGTTGTATAATTAAGTTAAGAAAAATATTTTTTCCGATAACATTCGGAAAAATAAATTTCTTGAAAACAAAAGGTCGAAAATAAAAATGTAAATTATTTTAAAGTTAAAAAAATAAAAATAGAAAGGAAGGTGAAATCAACATGGCAGCAAAAAAGAAAGCAGCTAAAAAAGCTACAAAGAAAAAAGCTACAAAGAAAGTAGCAAAGAAGAAAGCAACAAAGAAGAAAAAGAAATAGTCTTTTTTGAATAATTGTTCTTTAATGCCTTAGGTATTATTGATAAAGCAAAAAATCGCGAAATCGCGATTTTTTGCTTTTGAAATAAGCTTTTTTGATTATATCTCGAAGATAGCAACCCGCCATTTTTGGGCTAAATCTTTTTGAAATTCTATATTGGCTTTAGGGAAATATTTTTTGATTAATTTTGTAATTTTTTGTTTTTGTTCGGGACTTATCTCCATGAAACATGAAACCTGAAACATGAAACAATTCTTTTTCAACAAAGTTATTTGTTGGAATAATTTTTCATAATGATCTAGTCCGTCAATTCCGGAAAGCAAAGCAGAGCGAGGCTCAAATTTTTTTACATCAGGCATTGTCTCGGAATAAATTTTTTTGGAAAGATAGGGGAGATTGGCAATGATAATCATGGAACATGAAGCATGAAGCATGTAACAATTTACATTTTTAATAATTGGTTCTAATAAATTTCCTTTTAAGAATTTTATTCTATCAGCGACATTATTTTTTTTGGCGTTGTGTTTGGCAATGGTTAAAGCTTTTTGAGAAATATCAATACCATATAGCATAAAACATGAAGCATGTAACAAATTTTCAGATTCTATTTTTTTAGCTAACGAAATAATTATATTCCCACTGCCTGTGCCGATATCGATAATTGTTGTATTTTTTTTGTTATATGTTTCATGTTTCATGCTACATAAAGCGAGTTCAACGAGCGATTCGGTTTCCGGACGGGGGATAAGAGTATCTTTAGTGACCTTAAAATTAAGGCCATAAAACTCTTTTTGTCCAAGAATATAGGCAATCGGTTCATGATTTAATCTTCTTTCTAGAATTTTTTTGTATCTTATCTCTTGTGGCTTGGTTAATTGATATTCTGGGTGAATCAGGATATATTCTCGAGGTTTTTTGAGAATAAAGCCAAGTAAAAGCTCCGCATCAAGTTGCGGAGTTATATTTTTTTTCTTTTTCAATTTTTCAATTGATTCAATAAGAAGCTGATTTATATTCATTTCTTCTGAATTATGACTTACGCATTTCCCTTCAAATCTATTGTTCGCTGAAATTACAAAAAATTAAAACTAAGATTATAGATAGAAGTTACTTAATTGCAATCCTGCCATTGTACTGGCTACATAAATAGATTTTCAGGTAAACGCGTAAGTCCCATAGGTTTAAATTTTCCCCAATTTTCTTTTCACATCTTCTTCTTGCAGAACAATCATCATCTCATCCAAATTTCCTTCTAAAATAGATTTGATATTGCTCCAGCTTTGTTTGATGCGGTGATCGGTGATTCTGTCTTGGGGAAAATTGTAAGTGCGGATTTTTTCACTGCGGTCGCCAGTGCCAATTTGCGATTTTCGTGCGTCGCCCAGCTCTTTGGCTTTTCGGTCATCTTCTAATTGCAAAAGGCGCGAGCGCAGAACTTTCATAGCTTTTTCCTTGTTTTTGATTTGAGATTTTTCGTCTTGGCAAGAAACTATGAGATTGGTTGGAATGTGCGTGATACGTACGGCTGATTTAGTGGTGTTGACGGATTGTCCACCAGGGCCGGAAGAGCAAAATGTGTCAATTCTAATGTCTTTTTCTTCTATTTTCAAATCCACTTCTTCTGCTTCCGGCAAAACTGCCACTGTGGCAGTAGAAGTGTGCACTCGGCCATTTTTTTCTGTTTCGGGAATTCTTTGCACGCGATGCACACCAGATTCATATTTCATTTTTTCATATACCCCCACACCAAAATTACCGGAACTAAACCCAGTATTAGTGTGAGGATCTTTGGTGTGGGGGTGTACATTATTTCCATTGATTTCAAAAACAACTTCTTTGTATCCGCCAATCCCTATAACATTAGAATTAAGAAGTACTGTGCTCCAGCGATTTTTTTCAGCATATTTAGCATACATTTGAAAAAGATCTCCGGCAAAAAGAGCCGATTCATCTCCACCGGCGCCAGCCCGAATTTCCACGATAACATTTTTGTGGTCGTTGGAATCTTTGGGAAGAAAAGTTTTTTCCAATTCTTTTTCCAAAACAGCCTTTTTTGCGCTCAACGTAACATTTTCTTCCATAGCCATTTGTTTCATTTCCGGATCTTCATCAGTGGAATTTATCATCACAGCATTTTCTGCCATCGATTTTTCTATTCTTTCCAATTCGTTTATATTTTCCATCGTTTCTGAGAGCTCAGCCTGTCTTTTGCCAAGTTCGCCCATTTTCTTAGCATCACTAAAAATGTCCGGGCTATTAAGCTCAGTGGAAATTTCTTCATATTCCTGCCTAATTTTCTCGATTTGTTCTTTCATGACATTACGAATTACCCGCCTCGACTCGCAAGACGATTGCTCGTCGACGCGAGGCGGGCGAATTTATACAAATGTACAAATTCTAGTTCTTTTGTTATAATCAGACTATAACTTAAGTGTATATAATATTAGTAAAATTAGCAATATTATGCAAAAAATATTAATCATAGGAAACAAGGGGATGCTGGGGCAAGAATTGGTGAATGTATTTAAAAAAGACAAGGATTATAAAGTAATCGCCTGGGACAGAGAAGATATCGACATTGCCAAAGAAAAAGAAGTTTCCAAAAAAATTGGATTTACTAAGCCTAATATAATTATCAACGCGGCGGCTTATAACGCGGTGGATAAATGTGAAGAATCCAAGAAGGAATATGAAATAGCTTTGGAGATAAACGGAAAAGCGCCGGGATATCTCGCTAAATCGGCCAAAAAAAACAAAGCTGTGTTAGTGCATTATTCCACTGACTATGTTTTTGATGGCGAGCCTGAAATTCCTGAACCTGCTGGTTGTTCCCACTCCTGTGCTTCTTGTTCTCTTCATCAAGGCTTTCAACCAGAGGTTGGATTTGATGAAATGGCCAAGCCTAGCCCGATTAGCAACTATGGAAAATCAAAATTGATGGGAGAAAAAGAAGTAGCGAAAAATACTAAAAGTTATTATATTATTCGACTTTCCAAATTATTTGGCAAGCCAGCTATAGGAGAAGGAGCAAAAAGAAGTTTTTTTGATGTAATGCTTGAAGCGGGGAAGAAGAATAAGGAAGTTAAGGCAGTGGACGAAGAAACTAGCTGTTTTACTTATGCGCCGGATTTAGCCAAAAAAACCAAGGAAATAATTGATGCCAAAAAACCTTTTGGAATTTATCACATTGTGAATAGTAACCCTTGCACATGGTACGAAGCTGTCGTAGAATTATATCGTCAAGTAAAAATGAAGACTAAAATTATTCCAGTTAGTGGTTTGGAGTTTCCTCGTCCAGCCAAGCGACCGTTTTATTCAGTTTTGGTAAACACTAAATTAAATCCGATGAGAAGTTGGAAAGAGGCTTTGAAGGAATATTTGAAGTAGATCTTTACTAATTATGAATTAAGTACGAATATACTAATAAGAAATTCGTACATTTGTATATTAGTAATTAAATTAGTAATTCGTAAAGAAAACACATGAAAAATATTAAAAAGCAAGATCCGAAAGTGTATGAGGCAATCATGGGGGAGCTCAAGCGCCAACAAGAAGGCATGGAGATGATTGCGAGTGAAAATTATGTATCTCCGGCAGTTTTGGAAGCACTAGGGTCTGTTTTTACTAATAAATATAGTGAAGGTTATCCGGGGCACCGTTATTATGGCGGTCAAGAATATACTGATGTGGTGGAAAGTTTGGCCATCGCTCGAGCGAAAAAGATTTTTGGCGCGGAGCATGTGAATGTTCAGCCACTTTCTGGCGCCCCAGCCAATATGATTGCGTATAGCGCAGTTCTTCAACCAAGAGACAAGGTTTTGGGGATGGATTTGGCGCACGGTGGGCATTTGACGCATGGTCATCCTGTGACGCTTAGCGCTAAGATATATAATTTTGTTAGATATAAAACAGATGCTTCGGGGAAAATAGATTATAAGGAGTTGGAAAAAATGGCTATCCGCGAAAAACCAAAAATGATTTTGGCGGGTTTCTCAGCTTATACAAGACAATTGGATTATAAAAAATTTCAAGCTATCGCCAAAAAAGTTGGAGCGATAACTATGTTTGATATTGCACATATTGCGGGACTAATTGCGGGAAAAGCTCTGCCAAATCCAGTGCCATATTTTGATATTGTGACCACTACAACTCACAAAACTTTGCGTGGTCCGCGTGGTGGAATGATTATGTGCAAAGAAAAATATGCCAAGGCGATTGACAAAGCCACTTTTCCTGGTTTTCAGGGTGGTCCGCATGAAAATAATATTGCCGCTAAAGCGGTGGCATTTGGCGAAGCTTTGAAGCCAGCTTTCAAAAAATATGCCGTTCAAACGATAAAGAATGCTAAAATTTTGGAACAAGAACTTCAAAAATATGGATTTGACATTTGTTTTGGTGGAACGGACAATCATATGGTGCTAGTGGACGTTTGGGGTTCAAAGGGCGTGAGCGGGAAAGAGGCTCAAGAAGCCTTGGACGAAATTGGAATTTCGCTTAACAAGAATATGATTCCAAATGACACTCGAAATCCAATGGATCCAAGTGGCATTCGAATCGGCGTGCCAGCTATCACCACTCGTGGGATGAAAGAAAAAGAAATTAAAATTATTTCCAAATGGATAAAGGACGCTATTGAAAATAAAGACAATAAAAAAGAACTAAAGAAAATTCATAGCGAAGTTATTAAGCTTTGTAAAAAGTTTCCAATTTACTCTTAAAATATAATATAAGTTTATGGAAAACCCGAACTTCCTCAAACAAAAATATAATCTACACAATTCTCCGGAAGTAAAATCAGCAGCCAAATTTTCAAAAGAAAAAATTCCTAACAATCCCGAAGATCAAATTCAAAATTATCTTAATCGGTTAGAAAACGTTGTTAATCCTGCAAAGAGAGAAGGGCATCCCAATGAAGATAGGAGAGAGAGGAATTTAAATCTTCTGAAACCTACTCTTTATGATAACTTTGTCATTAAGCCTCAAGATATTCCAGAAAGTTTTTTTGAAAACCAAAAAAGAATTGCTAGGGAGCAAGGTCATGGCGATATTGAAATTACAGACGAGATAAGGAATCAGCATACGGAAGTGATAATTTCTGACCAAAGAAGCTCACTGGATAATTGGATAAATTATCTTACTTCTACTGATAATCAAGAAGTCCCATATCCGGACTGGTTGAAATACTGGTCTTTTAGAAGTATTTTGGGAATGGGAGAGTATGACAAAGAAAAAAAGCAATTTACCAAAAGATCCAAAGGCACTACCAAACCTTTTCCTGATCTGGATCGCGAAGCCTTGGCCTATGTTTTGGATGCAGTTGAAAAAAAATATAAAAAAGAAGAGATAGGCTTTGATTTTAATGATGAAGAAGGAAAAAAAGAATTTGAAAAATTTCTTCAGAATGAAAATTTTCCAAAACTTTATGCTTGGGCAATTGAGAAAGTGACACCAGCTTCCAAAGAATTATTAGCTAACACGGAGGGTGAATGGAAAAAATATGAACAAGGCTCAAATCATTTGCCTCTAGTGGAATCTCTTCAGGGTCACGGCACTGGTTGGTGCACAGCCGGAGAATCAACTGCGCAAGCTCAACTTAAAGACGGGGATTTCTATGTCTATTATTCATATGATGAAAACAAAAAACCAACTATTCCTCGAGTGGCTATTCGAATGCAAGAAGGAAGAATTGCCGAAGTGCGAGGTATCGCTCATGAACAAAATTTGGATCCTTATGTAAATGATATAGTTAAGGAAAAGCTAACAGAATTTCCTGATGGCAAAGAATATGAAAAGAAAACTGAAGATATGAAAAAACTCACTGAAATTGAAAAGAAAATTAAAACTAATCAAGAACTGACCAAAGAAGAATTAATATTTTTGTATGAAATAGATGATAAAATTCAAGGCTTTGGGTATAATGAAGATCCGAGGATAAAAGAAATCCGAAAAAAAAGAAATATAGAAGATGATAAGCTAACTATTCTTGAATGCGAGCAAAAGCAAGTTGCCAATAAACCGGAAGATATTAATGAAAACACTAAAGTGTATATTGGAGAATGGAACATAGAAATTTTTCAAACCATCAAAAATTATCCTAATGTTTCTCATTTATACGAATCATTTCCTGACAAAAAAATATTTATGCGAGAACTGGAAACTGATCCAAGCATCAATTCTCCAGAAAAAGCAGAGAAAGAGCTCAGGGATAAAAATATGCATCTTTCTGATGGTGGAAAAGATATTCTGTATAAAACACAATTTAGCCAAGAAAAAGAAAAATACAATTTGGTGCGATTCACTGCTAAACAATTAGGTTTTCCAAATAGTGTAGTAACTACTGATGAAATATATGAAAAAGCGAAAAAAATAGGGTTGGAATTATGCCCAACAGAAGTTGGTCCGCATTTGCGGCTGCAAGAAAGAAGTCGAGAATGTATGTTAATTGCTATGAAACAAATTAGAGATCGCGATGGCAATCTGGATGTTTTCGCCTTGCACAGGGTTGGCGATGAGCTCGTACTTGATGGTAGGGTTGCCAGTCCGTCGATTAGGTGGAGTGCACACAGTGAATTTTGTTTTTCGTTTCTACAAAATAAAAGGGGCAATATGTTTGGTCCACAATCAAAAAATTTAGCGTCTATAATTCGTGGTTTTAAGGTGGGTGTTAAAAAATATACAACAAAATAGAAAATATCACACAAAATAAGATTATAAATACAAGATGTGATTACAAATGCAATATGCGATAAATGCAAAGACGCGATTATAAACACAAGATGCGATTGCAAACAAAGACGCGATGAATACAGAAGACGCGATAAATCGCGTCTCTACAGAATATAATAAAAAATGTCTGAAAAATTCAAAGACAAATATAAAATCAAATCCGCCAGATTACAGAATTATGATTATTCCCAAAATGGAATGTATTTTGTGACGATTTGCACGAAAGGTAGGGAGGAATTATTTGGAAAAATAGAAAATAGTCAAATGATTTTGAATGAAATAGGAAAAATTGTTGATCAATTTTGGCAAGAAATTCCAAAATATTTTCCATTTGTGAATTTGGATACATATCAAATAATGCCCAATCATATTCATGGAATTTTAGAAATAGATAAAAATAAAACAAATGTAGAGGCGCGATTTATCGCGACTAAATGTAGCACCACAAATAATGCAATTACCCAAGAGGCAATAAATATGGGAGACGCGATTACAACACAAGACGTGATAAATGCAGAAGACGTTATGAATCAAGATACAAATGCAAAGGGAGACGCGATAAATACAGGAGACGCGATAAATCGCGTCTCTACAGAGAAAAAGAAATTGGGTGGGGTTACGGGGGAAAATAATTCAATGCTGAATGCAAGTTCGTTGGCGAATGTTATTCGCTGGTATAAGGGCAGATGTTCGTTTGAAATTAAAAAACAATTAAAATCAATCACTTTTGCTTGGCAATCACGATTTTATGATCATATAATTCGCAAGGATGAATCATTACAGAAAATTCGTGAATATATTAAAATTAATCCGAAGATGTGGGAACGGGATAGGAATAATATTGAGAATGTTTGGATGTGATAAAAATTTCCAAATATCTGAAAAAAATGGTAGAATATCTGCATAAATCAGACAAATAATATTTTAAGTTAAAATTTATGAAAGGAATAATTCTCTCGGGTGGAACAGCCACAAGGCTTTTTCCGCTCACTGCCACAACTTCTAAGCAACTTTTGCCGGTTTATGACCGACAGATGATTTTCTATTCACTAAATACGCTTATTAAGGCTGGGATAAAAGATATTTTGATCATAGTAGCGCCGGAACACAGTGGGCAATACCTGAATCTTTTGGGTTCAATTTTTGAAAAATATGACATCCATATTGATTTTAAGGTGCAAAAATTGCCAAAAGGTTTGGCAGAAGCTTTTGTTTTAGGAGAGGAATTTATCGATAAAGGTAATGTGGCGATGATTTTAGGGGATAATATTTTCGAAGATGATTTTTCCAAAGATATTAAAAATTTCAAATTTGGCGGAAAAATATTTGCCAAAAAAGTTCCCGATCCGGAACGTTATGGTGTGGTGAAATTTGATGAGAATAATAAGGCAGTGGAAATTGTAGAGAAACCTGAAAATTGGATCAGTGATTATGCTATCCCAGGACTTTATATTTTTGATAATCGAGTGTCAGAGGCAGCCAAGAATGTGATTCCGTCGGAGCGAGGAGAAAAGGAAATAACATCACTGCATAATTATTATTTGGAAAAAGGCGAGTTGGAAGTGAGCACATTTTCTGGTGCCTGGTTGGATGCTGGAACATTCGATACTCTTTTGGAAGCTGGTAATATTGTTAAAGAAAAAGAGATTTACAAAAAATTTGATCCAATAATTGACAAGGCAATCTTAGAATTTAACGAAGAATTAAAATCAATTGCCAAAAAAAGATTGATTTAATAATTTTTTATATTTAAAACACTACAGTATTACAGTATACTGTAGTAAAAAAATAGATTATAAAATTTATGAGCAAGATAAAAAAGGCGATTATTGCGGTGGCAGGTTCTGGAACTAGGCTTTTGCCAGCGACAAAATCAATGCCAAAAGAAATGCTTCCAATCGTGGATAAGCCAATTATTCAATTAGTGGTGGAAGAATTGGTCGAGGCAGGAATTGAAGATATAATATTTGTTACCCGCTGGGATAAAAAACCTCTGGAAGATCATTTTGATCATACTTGGGCGCTGGAAAATGATTTAGAAAAATCTGGCAAAGCAGATTTAGCTAAGGAAGTCAAAAAAATTCCAGAAATGGCTAATTTTATCTATGTTCGTCAAAAAGGACCTTATGGCAATGGAACACCGGTGCTTAGTGCAGCAAGTCTTGTGGATGATGAACCTTTTGTTTTTGTTTGGGGCGATGATCTTGTAAAATCAAAAACTTCTTTTACTAAACAGATGGTGGATGATTATAATGAAAACGGAAATTTAATGATTGGTGTGCAAGAAGTTCCCAAAGAAACTGTTAATCGTTATGGAATTGTAAAATTGAAAGAAGGAACAATGCAAATTGAAGATATTATTGAAAAGCCTTCAATTGAAGAATCCCCATCTAATTTAGCTGATTTTGGCAGAATGATTCTGGATCAAAATATTATTGATGTTTTGAAAAATACAGCGCTTGGCAAGGGCAATGAGCTTTGGATAGTGGATGCTATTCGAACTTATGTGAAAAATGGTGGGAAATTTATGGCCAAGAAAGTTGAAGGTGGGGAATGGATGACAACCGGTGATCCTCTGAATTATCTAAAGGCCATTTTAGCCTATGCATATGAAAGAGAAGATATAAAAAATGATCTGGATGATTATCTAAAAACTCTAAAAATATAATTAATTAGTAGCGATACGAACAATGCGAATTTCATGCGAATGCCACAAATGGTTCGCATCATTCGCATGTTGTTCGTAGATTTGCATCGCATATGCGTATTGCTATTCAAGCGGCGGATTTAGATTGGGCGCGAATTGATGGAACTAGGGTTTATATCCTAAATCTTTTGAAATATTTCGGAAAACTTGATCCAAAAAGCCAATTTCTAATTTATCACAAAAAAAATTTCAATCCGGAACTTACTCCGGATAATTTTTCTAATTATGAAATTCACAAAATTCCTTTTCCATTTTTTTGGACGCAAATTCGCCTGTGCATTAGTCTTTTTTGGGAAAAGCCGGATGTGCTTTGGATGCCGATGCATAACATTCCACTTTTTAGGAGTAGAAAAATGAGAACTGTGGTGACGATTCATGATTTAGCTTTCAAATATTTTTCGGATCATTTCAGAAAATATGACTTAATTAAACTTAATCTTTTGGTCGGTTGGGCGGTGCGAAGAAGCGATGGAATAATTGCCATTTCCGAGGCGACCAAAAATGATATCTTGAAATTTTATCCTGAGATTAAAGCAGATAAAATCAAAGTGATAAATCATGGTTTTGACAAGGAAGTTTTTGATAAGGCTCGAGATCTTGGAAAAGAACAAGAAATTAGAGATAAATTCGGTATCCAAGGGCGCTACATTTTTTATATCGGCGCTCTTCAGCCAAGAAAAAATCTTGGAACGCTAATTAGGGCATTTGAAGAACTAAAAAAAGAAGAGCAATATAAGGATGTGAAATTAGTTTTGGCTGGAGAGAAGGCTTGGTTATGGGATGAAATTTTCTCGCAAATTGAAAATAGTCCGGTGAAAAATGAGATAATAACTCCTGGTAAAATAAAATTTGCTGATTTGGGGCATCTAATGCGCGGAGCCGAGATTTTTTGTTTCCCCTCGCTCTATGAGGGTTTTGGCATTCCAGTGCTTGAGGCCTTCATTTCAGGCGTTCCAGTGATTTGTGCGAACAATTCTTCACTTCCTGAGGTGGCAGGGGAGGCAGTGCTATATTTTGAGCCAAAAGATCACGCTGAATTATCCTTACAAATTAAAAAAATTCTGGACAATCCAGAACTTAGAAAAGATTTGATTTCCAAAGGTATAAAACAAGCACAAAAATTTTCTTGGGAAAGATGCGCTCAGGAAACTTTGGATTATTTAAAAAATTAGTTTTTTTATTCTTGACTTCTGGAAGAAATCTTAAAAAAAACAAAAAAGATAAGCAGAGCAAAAGCGCAGGAAGCAATTAAGGGAAAAATTTCCAAAGTTCTAAATGAATTTATAATTAAAATAGAAGAAATAATAATTAGAAAAACTAAGGTTCTATTTGGTTTTCTTTTCTTTTCTCTATCTTCGTCTGTAGAAACATTTTGTCTTTTGCCAAAAAATCCGATAAAAAATAAAATAGCGAAAAGCCCGAAAATTATTTTCGCTAAAGAAAATTCACTGAAAAAATAATTAGGCAATATATTTTGCGCTGTTAGCAGACAAACAGTTCCAAAAAGCCACAGAAAAAGAACATCGTGAAGTAATTTATAAATCAATAATTCTAATTGTTGTTTAGAGTGTTTCTTCATAACCATAATTTCCCAAAAGACGTTGCTTGATATCCGAAAGAACATCTCGCATGTTGGGCCAGTTTATCTCTTGGTAAGTAATTATATTTGCCGCTGAAATGTCTGAAATAGAGGGAGAATTTATTTTAAATTGATAATCTTTTCCAAAATTATCTATCAGATCAGTCGTTAATATTTTACAGCCATATGAATTAAATGGCCATAGATGTTTTTTGAGATAACAAGCGTTGCTAAATTTAATATCATCTTCCTTAACTAAGATTGGTTTTCTTTTGAGATGGGTTTTTAATATGTTTTCTCCTTTGATTTCTTGTTTATTCTGTCCTGAAACCAGATAATACTTATTGGTATCTTGAGTGAAAAAAACTGTTCCTGATGGATGGGGCCGGCTGATGGAAAAAACCTTATCGCGTTGATATAGTCCAATCTCTTCTTCATTAGCAGGGATTATATCATCCCAGCTATAACCTAAAGCTAGAAAGGTTTCCGGATTGTTAAAGGGCACTACTTTTCCTTCTTCAACTAAAAACACTCCAATATCAAAAGATAAGAGTGTCCCGTTAGAAAAGCCAAGTGGGTTGTCATAATCAACCAAGTATTTTTGCAAAAAAGATTCATCCTTGACTAGGGCTTGATTTTTTTCGAAATTTGAGAGAAAAGCTTTTTCGCTCACAAAAGGTCGAAGACTATTGGCTATGAGTTTATAATAATTTCCATTAATCAAAAATAAGGCATTTTCGGGATAATTTTCTGTTTCAATTATATCTTCTCCTTTTGCTACACAGCTAATCTCCTCATTGGATGCTTCTTGAAAATTATCTTGTGAATATCCCAGCGTTTCGAGAATTTTTGGCGAAGAAAATTTTCTTGTTTTTTCATTGGAAATTAAGAAAAAATTTCCAGAATTTCTAATAAGCATCCCATCTGAAAATATAGCTGGCTGTGAAGATGTGGGATATGCAAAAGCGATAAAAGTTCTTCTTAATTCTACGGTGTCATTCAACAAATCAGGATGGTTTTTATTGGTGGTAATTTCAAATTCAATAGCGGATATTTTTTTTCTCGAATACATATCGATAATTTTTTCATCAGGAGAAATGTTTTCATAGCCCAATTCATTTTTTGATGACTTGGGATTCTTAAAATCAAAAGTCAATTCTTCTTGAGGGAAGAAAGTGTTTTTTGCAAAATACAAAACGATTAGTAAGAAAAAAATAAAAACTAAAACACGGCCAATAAAATAAATTTTTTGCCAGGCCGGTTCCAGGGCTATATTTTTAGTTGGATTAAGCATTATTTTAACAAATAAATTTTGCCTAAAATTAGATGTGTTTCACTTTTCGGTAAGACTAATTTTTCGCTTAGAGAAGTTTTTTCCAGGGTTATGTTTTCTATGAAATAGTTTTCAACCGGTTCCAGTCTATCAATGAGATTATTTTTTGAATAAAAATCTAAATTATCATTAGGGATGATGAAATAAACAGCGCTGAATTTTTCAAGATCGATTTTTTCCAAATCATCCGGATTGAAAAAATATACCGCTTGCAGGCCGTAGAGAAAATTCATCGGTCCGCTCATCATTGCCCAATTTTCTCCCGTAGCTTTTTGATCAATAAAGACGAGATCTTCTTTTTTGAAAGTATGGCTAATTTTTTCAATTTGTGCAAGTAAATTTTGGTTTGGAATAAATCTTAAAAATTGCAATAGTATTAATAAATTTCCGGCTAAAAATAAAGCTAAAAAAGCATAGATAATTATTTTTCGGCGAAAAAATTTTTCTAGGAAAATTGCTGAATATAGAATGCTAGCGGGAATGATGGCGAACATAAAGCGCCTGAGCATCCAAGGATGATCGCCAGAAATGTTTGGATAGATTATATATATGAAGGTCGGCAAGATTATTAAAAAGGGGATGAGTATTCTAATTTTTTTCTCTCGTAAGGATAATGCAAAGCCAGCTAAACCTAAAAGGAAAAATAGTAGTAGTCCATAAAGATAGAATATTTTCATAATTTGCCAAATTGAAAACAAGGGGTTGGATGGCAAAAAAGAATTAGCTGAAGATTCAAGAAATGGCTTGGAGATCGCTTTAGCAATGGAGATAAAGAATTGCCAGTCAATAAGAATATTTAAGGCATAAAGGATAGCAATGAAAAAAAACAAAAAGATAATTTTTTTATCCAACAAAATTTTGAATGGATGATGATTTTTGAATTTCAAGAAAAATAGAATTATGGCGACTAAAAGAAAAGCCAAGCCTTCAATGCGGGTGAAAATCAAAAGTCCGAAGGTTAAAAAGGAAAGGATAAAATATGATTTCTTCGGATTATCCCAAAAAAGAACAAAAAAATAAATACCGAGCCAAACCAAGGCTAAGGCTAAATTTTCACTCAGAGTAAATTTGAAAAACCAAAAAGAAGTGAAAACAGTAGTGGATAAAGCCCAAGCTAGGAGAGCGGAAAAAGGTGATAGCAGTTTTTTGGCTAAAAGATAGAAAGCACAAGAGAAAACAAAAAAGGAAACTCCATTGGCGATTATTAGACCGAAAAGGCCAAAAAGAGAAAAAAACGAAGCTAGCCAGACGATGTAGCCAAGCGGGAAGTGGGTAATTAGATCGCCATTTTCTTTGTAGCTAAAACCGGGAAAATTCAAAGCTTGACCTGGTCCGTAAATTTCAAAAAATTCTTTTTCAGCCGGGGAAGAAGAAGTTAATTTATGGTTTTGAGAAAGGCGGATAGCTGATTCGCTAAGGGAGCCTTGGTCTCGGCCGGAAAAAATTGTTGGTTGAGAAAAAAAAGAAAAAAGGATAATGAAGGATAAAACTAAAAATAGGAAAAATATTTCACTTTTGGCCGGCTTAATTTGAGAAAAATTTTTCCAAATTAGATAGCCCAAAAACAAACCGGCACCCAGCACGTAAAGCAAAATAATGACCGAATAAAAAATTCCTAAAAAAGACAAAATCAAAGCCAGCCAAATTTGACCCAAAAAAAGCCAGATAAAAACAGAAAATAGTTCTTTTTTATTTAGCGGTGCTTTAAACATAATCCTTTATAGTATAGATTAAATTAGAATTAATACAATAATTAGAAAAATTGAAAAAAAGATAAAACTGAGAAAAATAGTCCAAAGAAAATAATGTTTTAAGAAAAATGGCTTATATTGAGACACTCTTTGATTAAGTTCGTTGATGTTTTGCCAAGTATTGTTATTTGTATAGACTGCTCGCATAGTCGGCTGATCACCTGAAGTATATGCCTGAAGATTTTTTGCATCCAATTTTTGAGGTTCATATCCTAAAATAAGGCAATATTTTTTGTCTTTTGAATCAGCAATTTTAGAAAATCTGAATTCATAAATATCTTTTCTTTTTAAATAGGAAGGATTAACTGATCCTTCGCGGATAATTTTGGAGCAATTTTCATCTGCCAACTTAGCTTTAACTGCCTTAGGATTCAATTTTTTCCCTCCACCTAATAATATCTCAACTTGGGTGAGATTTGCGCGGGTGGATTCAAATTTTCCCGAAAGTTCTTGACCCTTCGAGATTTTTATTGAGGAATTTTTCTGGAGGCTGTTTTCAAAAAAGACTAATTCTTTTCCAAATCTAAGAAAGATGAAAAGTAGAAATATTGCCAAAATTAACAATAGGAATATTTTTCTGGAAAATTTAAATCTGGTTATTTTCATAAATAAAAATCTAATAATAATAAATTGAATAAATTATGCATAAAAAGAATAAACATCAAAACTAGTCCAGAGGATAAAATAAAATCAAAATAATTTTCTTTTTTTAGGATTTTTGAAATCATGCCTAGGCCGATAAAGACGAGTGTGATATGGAGAGCGATATTAGGAAAAAAATATCTCCCCGGAGTTTGCAACTCCAATTTCCCATCCTGAGCAAAATATTGCCAATCGGCCAGACGAATGCCAGCCTGAAGAGCAAGAATCATCAAAATAAAGAAAATAGTATATTTTTTTTCCGGCAAAAATTCGGGTTTCTTTTTTGAGAAAATAAAAATAAATAGGCCGATGATTGAAATGAATTGAATGAGCCAGATGATGCTGATGAGGTTATTAGAAATCCAATTGCCAAAAGGCAATGTTCCCCAATAAGTCTTAGATGATAAAAGGATAAGCCCAAAATCGGCGTTTTTCATAAAATAACGGAAAAAACTTCCAGCAATTTCATTGAAATTTCCAATCAAGGGTAAATATTTTCCAAGAGTTATTGCAATAATAAAAAAGGAAACGGTTAGAAAAAAATATAACCAATAAACGGCTCTAGCGTTGGTTTTCTTGGATAACTTTTTATATATAAGAAAAGAAATCAGAAAAACAAAGACAGCTAAGAGTATATAGGCAGTTCCCTTGATCCAAATTCCAAAAAAGATAGAGGCTATCATTAGGGTTAAGTTTTTCCAATTGATTCCGTTTTTGAGAGAAAGAATTGCGCCCAAAACAAAAGTAGAAAAAAATAAAATCAATAAGCAATCATAATTTATATAGGTATAATAGAAAGAAAAGTGAGGTTGGAAAGAAATGATGGCAGTAAGAAGCAAGCTGTGCTTTTTTGAAAAACCGATATTTTTCAAGATTAAATAGAAAATGAGAATAGTTGTTGTTCCAAATAGAACTGAAAAGATTCGCAGAGTATAAAATCTAGTCAGGATGCTTTTTTCACTAAGTAATTTTTCAATTATGGCGCCAAGTTTGTGGTACAGGCTTTTTCCGGAAGAAGCTATATTTACCGGATATTCATCATTATATTGTTTCCATGATCGGCTATTGATTTCTTTTTCATTTCGACCATAGAATCCTTGATCGAAAAGATTAGTTTCATATAGATTACATTTGTCTTCTCCGCCGACACGGCGGATTTTTTCAGCCGTTTTTTTTATCTCTTCGCTATAGTTGAAGCGTTGAACTAAATCACCCTCGTTAGTTTTGCCTTTTTCAACTGTCGGCCAATTTTTTTCTTTTGGTTCGGCTAAATATTGAATAGTGTTATAATGGCGAGCTTCGTCATAACCGTTAAAAATCGGAATAACAGTGAGAAGCACTAGTCCTTTCAAAAAGAAAATGGCCAAGATTAGAAATAGCAGGAAGTATGATTTTTTGCAAAAATCCTTAAATTGTTGGAAGTTTTTCATATGTTCTATTATAACCTCCAAAATCATTTTTGCCAATATTTAATATTTGAGTTAGAATTAAATAGCAGGGAGGGAAGCAAGTATTGCAAAATACTTTTTGTTTTTTCCGGCAAATTAATTTAATAATAAACAAAAAATAAATGAAAAAAATTTTCACTAGAAGAAGAATGATTTTAATTGGAATTGCTTTGGTTCTTCTGGCAGGGGGGGTATATTTATTTAATTTTTCCAAAATTAACAAAAAAGATCTTGCTATAAAATCGTTAGCGGTTATTACTAAATTTTCCGGTCTTTTGCCAATTCCGGATGATGAAAAAAAAGAGCTGGATGTGATGAATAAACTAGTGGAATATTTTACCAAAAAAGATGGTGTGACGCGGACTTTTATGATAATGCTTCAAAATAATATGGAACTTCGCCCTGGGGGCGGATTTTTGGGTCAGTATGCGATTTTGAAAATTAAAGACGGCGAAGTAATTTCAACTTTTTTTGAAGATGCTAATCTTCTGGATCAAAGAATTAATGCTAAAATTACCCCTCCATATCCTTTTACTCGGATGATGGATATAAAAAAGTGGAAATTCCGTGATTCAAATTTTTCGCCTGATTTTCCGACTAATGTTGAAAAAGCCAAATATTTCTATCGCTTGGCTGGAAGAAATTCTGATTTCGACGGAGTGATTGCAGTCAATGCGGAAGTTTTCAATGATGTTTTGGAACTCACTGGCCCAATTACTGTTCCGGGATATGGCGTAACATTCAACAGCACAGACGGAGCTTTGAAACTGGAAGAATATGTAGAAAAACGCTACATTATGAATCCGGAAATAGACACCCAAAACAGAAAAGAAATTATGAGAAAGATGGCACCAATGATGATCGAAAAACTTTTTAGTTTGGGAAACGTTGCTAAAATTGCTGAACTTGGACACAAGGAATTGCAAAATAGAAATGTGATGATAAATTTTAAGGATGAATATTTACAGGGTCTTATAGAGAGTGTCTTTTGGGACGGTCGAGTGGCTAGAGATTGGAATTCCGATTATTTGATGATGGTGGATGCTAATATGGGCGCTCTAAAAACTGATCACTATATCAAGCGAGATGTTTCCTATGACGTTGATTTGACTTTGGAAAAGCCAACAGTGACGCTCAATATTCTATATAAAAATAATGCTACTTATGGCGATTGGCGCACTTCTGATTACCATTCATATCTGCGCGTTTATGTTCCAAAGGGTTCAACTTTCTTAGAAAGTAAAATGGTGAGCTTGGCGAATAAGGGTGAAGATTTTGAAAAAACATACTTTGGTTTCATCTGCCATGTGCTTATTGGCCGGGAAACAAATGCCATAATAAAATACGAACTGCCGGCCGGCTTTGGTATCGATGACTATCGCTTGCTTGTTCAAAAACAATCTGGAGTAGGAAATATTCCCTTCAAAATTCATCTGAAAACTAAAGACGGAGAATATAATCAAGAGCAAACATTAGACAAGGATTTGAAATTTGAATTTCAAAAGGGGGATTAGCTGGGAATATGAAATCTTTTTTTATAAAATTGAATAAAGCGTGCCGGATGATAGAGAAAAGTGGAATTAGAATTGGCGGAAAAATAGTTTTGGGATATGTCAAAGATTATGCCAAATCTTTTTTCGTGAATTCAGGAGAAATCTTATTCATCACAGGAGGAATAGGCGACAAAGCTCATTTTCGAGCTTTTGGCGTAGCGGAAGAATTGCGAATGCATAATTTTGAATGCGCTGTTACAATTGCGGATAATTTTAATTTGCCAAAATTTGCTAATAAATTTAAAATTTTTGTTTTTCATAAAGTAACCTATGATAAAAAAATAGCGGAGTTTATTGAAAATATAAAAAGACAAAACAAAGAAATTATTTTTGATACGGACGATTTAGACTTTGATCCGAAATATTTATCGCAAATGGATTATTTTTCACTCATTTCTCCAGCGGAAAAAAAAGAATATGAAAAAGGAATTGGCGCAGAAATTGTAAATGATAAATATGTTAGAGTGTGCACGACTACCGTTTCATATTTAGCACAGAAACTTAGAGAGAAGAATAAGAAAATTTTCATAGTGCCGAATAAAATTTCTAATAATGAATTAGGAATTGTTGATGGAGTATTGTTGAAAGGAAAAAAACAAGATGGATTTTTGCGGATAGGATATTTTTCCGGAACCTATTCACATAATAAAGATTTTGCCACGATAAATGAAGCACTTTTAGAAATTTTAGAAAAAAATAAAAATGTTAAATTGCTTTTGGCGGGACCGCTAGATATTGAAAACAAGCTTAACGAATTTCAAGATCGGATTGAAATTTTGCCGAGAGTGCCACGAGAAGAATATTACAATAATATTTTTAAATGTGATATTAATATAGTGCCTTTGGAAATTGGTAATCCTTTTTGTGAATCAAGATCGGAACTTAAATTTTTTGAAGCAGGAATCCTTGAG
>DHFM01000065.1 GCA_002400405.1 Candidatus Moranbacteria bacterium UBA4824 | reverse complement strand
TAATGAAAAAATGCAAAAAGCGATAAAATATATGCGAGGGAAAACTCACTATTTCAAAATACTTTATTATATTGAAAATGGCTCAAAGAAGAAATCCTGGCTTGAATTTTTTTATTACAGCAGAAAATATCCAAAAAATATCCTGCGTGATTTTCAAGAATCACTCTTTTTATTTATCAGGATTTTTTTACCCAATAGGGTTAACGCCTATCTAAAAAAACTCTATCTAAGTAGTTAATGTGAAATATTTCTTTGAATTTTTGAAATCCTAAGTAGAACGACAATCAATCCTCTCAGATAAAAAAAATATTGAGCAAATCTTCTAAAGCTAAATAATTTGGTATATTTTTTTCCAATTCGTAAGGCTTCCAAAAGTTGATCCATCGTTTTGGCAGAACTTTTTGCTTCAGCGTAGTAGCGCATATTGGAAATAATTTTTCCTATAATTCCAGCATCATATTTCGATGCAAAGCGTAGCCATAAATCATAATCCATAGCTAGATGCAAATTTTCGTCCAACATACCAACTTCATCTAATAATTCTCTTCTAAAAAAACAACTAGGTTGTCCAATATTGCAATAATTCAAAAGAGCATCTTTGTCATATTTTTGCGGACTTAGCGTGCGAAATATTGTGGAATTTTTTTTGACAAGATTCCATCCCCCATAAGCCCATTTTATTTTTGGATTATTGTCAAAATATTCAATTACTGCTTGCAAGGAATTTGGTTCATAAAAATCATCCGAATTTAGATAGGTTATGATATTTCCCGTAGCCAAATGGAAACCTTTATTAATAGCATCAGATTGGCCATTGTCTTTTTCGCAGATATAAATAAAATCAATTCCACTGGCTTTGAATTTCGGAGAAAATTCTTCAACAATTTTTGATGTTTCATCTTTTGAAACTGCATCAACTAAAATATATTCCAACTCAAAATCAATATTCTGATTGAGGATGCTATCGAAAGTGTCTCTGATGAATTTTCCCTGATTATAGCTTGGAGTAATTATTGATAGTTTCATATATTTTATTGAAAACTCCTTTTTATTTTTTCCACTGATTTTTCCCAGCTGAAATTTTCTTGGGCATATTTTCTGGCGAAAATAGACATTTCTTCCAGAGTTTTTTCATCGCTTAACAATTCATTGATTGTTTTTGTGAGGTTTTCAACTTCAAAATCAATCCGTTTGCCCGTTTTTCCATCCAAAACAGTTTCGCTTGGTCCGCCTGAATTATCCACAATAACCGCCGTTCCACAAGACATTGCTTCGATTGGCACAATTCCAAATGGTTCATTTTTTGAGCCCAATATGAATATTTTTGCTTGGGCGTAAAATTGAACAATTTCTTGATCGGAAATATTGGCAAAAATTCTCACCCTATTTTCTATGTTAAGTTTTTTTGCCAACTTTTGCAAATTTTCTTTTTCTTCTCCGTCGCCGACGATATAAAGTGAAATTTCTTTGTTTTCTATTTTAGACAAAGCGGTGATTATCATATCGTTATTTTTGAATTTTGTAAGTCGGCCTACCGTTAGGATATAGTTTTTCTTTTGCTCAAAAGGAATAGGAGTATAAAAGGAATGATTTATCCCGGGATATATCACAGTGGAATCTCTTTGATAGCATTTTTGAATTATTTTTTTGGAATAGTTTGAATTGGCAAAAATTTCATCGGCGTAGGTGGTTAATTTTTTGTCGATTATTGAAAAAAGAGGGGAGAATAGATTAGCTAGGTTTCTTTTCAACGGATTTGCTATTGCATTTCGCCATTTTTTGATGTGGATGAAAGCACTTGGTTCATGGCAAAACCAACTGCAAGAGATTTCTTTGTGAAAAGATTTATACAAAAGCCCGATCCAATTAGCCGGAAAAACACTGCAAAGAATTGACACTTCTCCTTTTTTTCTTAGGGAGTTTATGATTTTAGCAGTTTTTTGGTACCACCAAGGGAAAAAAAACCAAAAGAAAAAACTGCTCGTGATTGGTCCATTGATACTCTCAAATTCAAGCTCGGGATATTCATCGATATAATTTTGATTTATTTTTTGTGCAATTATCACCACGCGCATTTCTTTGGAGAGTTGTTTGCCTAATTCCAGCGCAACTTTCCCCGCTCCTCCGGGGAGGGTAAAATGAGGGTGGATAATAATCAGTATTTTTTGTTTCATTGCTGGGTTATTTTTTTAAAAGATTCAAAAACCAATAAATCCCTGTTATTTTATAATAATTAATTTTATGCAAAAAAATTGAGAGGGGATGACTAGCGCCGAATTTTTTGGCCAATCTGAGTTCATCTTGAAATTGTTTTTTGTTGACACTGCTATTTCATAATAGCAAAGCTAAAATCAAATGGCAAACTAGCAGTTGTACTATAAATACCTAGAAAAAGCACTATTTTGGGTATCGGGACTAACCATAATTGACAAATTATAGGTCAATGTTATAATTAGCTCAGTGCAGATTATTATAAAAAAATAGCATATTTCGTTATGAGATTTCTAGATTTTAAGCAAAAATTCATTGATTTTAACATAATAACTTCCCAAGACATACGGAATGCTTTTGGAAGCATAAATCAATCACAATTATCCTCGTGGAAAAATAAAAAATATATTTCCTCTATCAAAAAGGGAATGTATATTATGAATGACACAAAAATAGACCTACTACTACTTTCCAATGAAATAAACGATTCTTACATATCTTTAGAATTTGCCCTATCATATTATCAAATAATTCCAGAAATAACTCCTTCAATTACTGCTGTTTCCAACAATAGAAACGAAATACTCAGCAACGACTTTGGAAATTTCTATTATCACAAAATAACTTCGAAATTATTTTGCGGTTTTGTTTTGATGGAAAGTCAAGCGCAAAAAAATCGTTTCGTGCGGATTGCAGAAAAAGAAAAAGCACTTTTTGATTTGGTTTATTTTCGCAAAGATTTGCGCGATGTTGACGATTTTAAATCTTTGCGTCTAAATATAGAAAAAATAAAACTAAGCAGAATGAAAGAATTCATTTCTCTTGTGAGAGCACCTCAAACAAAAAAAAGATTGGATAATTTCCTAAGTTACCTCAATGCTATCATTTGATGAAATTAAGAAACATTATTCCGACAGAGAAAATTATTTACCTCAATTAGTTTTGAAGGAATATTTGCAATATAAAATTCTTGATATCATTTTTGCATCTCAATATGGTGCGGATTTGGTTTTTATGGGTGGAACAGCGATTAGAATTGCTTATGGCAGTGATCGTTTTTCTGAAGACTTGGATTTGGACAATAACACACTAAGTCAAGATGATTTTTCCAACTTAACTTTGCATATAAAAAAAGAATTAGAAAAAGACGGACTAAGTGTTGAATTTCGCAATACTTTTCAAAATGTTTATCATTGCTATTTGAAATTCCCACAGATATTATTTAGTAATAAACTATCAGCACTCAAAAATGAAAAAATAATGATTAGATTGGATAGTTTTCAAACAAAGAAGCTTGGCAAAATAAATACGCGCATCATTTCAAAAGCGGATATTTTTTCAGAAATTAGAGTTTATTCGCAAGAATTGATACTAGCGCAAAAAATTGACGCCTTGTTTCATCGTCAAAGAAGCAAAGGACGGGACATCTATGATATTGTTTATCTTTTTTCTCTCACAGAGCCAGACTATGCGTACTTAAATCATACTATTAACATTTCCAACAAAAAAGATTTGATAGCTAAAATGAAAAATCTTTTTTCTGAGAAAGAGTTGCAAGCACTTGCACAAGATGTGAAGCCATTTCTAATTGATTCAAAAAAAATCATCCAGATTGAAAAATTCAATTTATGGCTAGATAGTATAAATTAAAAATAAAAGCGAATTTTTATTCCAATTCCCAAGCGCAAATATGATTTATGCCATTTTTATTTCCAAGCGGAGTATCATCCAAGCTGATTACTGTTTTTTCAAATGAATCATTGATTTTTTCCAAGCTTCTAAATTCTCGGTCGACTGTTTTTTTGTTCAAAAGCAGATAGGCGACTTGAATATATTTTTTTATACCTTCTTTTTCCAAAACAAAATCAACTTCTTCTCCAAGAATTGAACCGATATGAATTGAATAACCCAATCTTTTATAGTGAAGATAAATTATATTTTCGAGTTGTTTTCCTAGTCCGTAATTAAAATCGGAAGAAAGGTAATTTTTAAACGCCAAATCATTTAGATAATATTTTTTGCCGGTGGAAAATATTTCTTTACCCTTAATATCATAACGCTCTACACAATGAGTTAAGAAAGCTTGCGTGAGATGGCGGACATAGTTGGAAATAGTTTCATGGTTGGTTTTTATCTTGTGGCTTTCAAGATAATTCACGATGGCGTTTATTGAAAATAAACTGCCGATATTATCTATGATAAATTTGAAAGTGTCGTCCAATAATTGAACATCTTTAATATTATATCGATCTACTATATCTCTTAGCATCACAGTGTCTTTTAATGAAGATATATAATGGATTTTAGTTTCTTCATCTGACAAATTGAGAAGTTCTGGCAATCCGCCGGTTTTCATATAAGTCAAAAAACTTTCTTTGTTCTTTGGCAGATTTCTTGAAGATATAAATTCCTTGAAAGAAAAAGGAAAAATTTCAAAAGCCACATAGCGTCCGCTTAGATGTGTGGCTAGTTCAGAAGAAAGCATTTTTGAATTGGAGCCCGTGATAAAAATCTCATATTCTTCTTTATGATTTTGAGAAAGAGAATTTACTGTTTTTTCCCATTGTTTTATTTCTTGAATTTCATCTAAAAATAAATAAACTTTCCCTTTGACATTTAGTTTTTTCTTATATAAGGCGATAAGATCAAAAAGTTGTTTATGATTTTTCACATCATCAAATTCAATCAATTCTTTATTGAAATAGAAAGTATTTTTTGGATTTATACCTTGCTTTATTAGGGTATCTATTAGTTGTCGCAAGACATAACTTTTTCCAGTTCGACGTTGACCAAGCAAAACCTTAACTAAAGAATTTTGGGTATATTTTTTTATTTTTAATAAATAGTATTCCCTAAAAAACCCTGTTTTTATGGGTTGTTTTTGCCAATAATTATATTTTTCTACTTTTTTCAATATTTCATCCATACCTTAAAGATTAGTAATTTATATGATTAGTTTAAAGTGTACCTTAAACATTCCAAAAAGTCAATATTGCATATTTTAGAATAAATTTAAAACTCGATAAATCCCTGTTATTTTATAATAATTAATTTTATGCAAAAAGATTGAGAGGGGTTTAAAATGGAAATTTTTATTTTATTTTTCATACCAAAACATTTTTAGAGTATTATTTTTATCAAAAATAATTTTTAAATTTTCATTAAAAATATTTGCACAAGGGAGTGGCGCGTCAAAACATTGGTCGCCCTTTTTTGGTGAATAGATAGTTTTTAATTCCAGTGTTGTATTTGTAGTGTAATTTACAGTTTTAATTTTTTTCGTGTTTAAGATTTGCTTTAAAGATAGATTATTTTGAAAAAATAATAAAAAGAAAAAAACAATTAAAGTTATTTTTAATAAAAAAACACTTGATTTTAAATTAATAAATAAATTATAGATTCCATAACTTAATAATATTCCCAATAAGGAAAAAAGATAACCATAGCCGAATCGTGGGTCTGGAGCCGCAAGAAACCAAAAAATACAACCAACTAAAACTAAAGAAAAGGCACATAAAAAAGCAAAAAAATCTCTTTTCTTTTTTAGGATAAAGCAGATTATAATTAAGATTATTCCAAAAATAATTAACCCAATCCATATTTCTAGAAATATTAGATTTCTTTCCGACCATGATGCTAGCCAATTCCAGTTTCCTAAAACTTTATGCCAATCAACCTCTGGTTTTCTTGCCCAACTTTTAACCCAGTTTGCTTCAATTATTACTGATTCAAGAGGGACGCTCCACTTAAAATTAAAACAACTAGAAGCTGATGGATAGGCAATACAACCTGAAGATACAATTCCTTTTATTAAATAAGGAATTCCTATAATAAATAAAACTAAGCTAGTTATTAAATAATTAAAATAGGCTGACCTTTTAAAAATAAAAATTAAAATAAATAAGATTCCAAAAAAGTAGGGGATGGCTGATAGCTTTATTGTGAGTGCAAAAAAAGAAATAATTAATGCCATGAATAAGTAATCATTTTTTTTATTTTCAAAACCTTTAATGATTAAGAAGGTAATAAAAAATGTAAGAAGCATAGTTGGAGTGTCGGGTGAAGGAGAGGTGGAAAAATTTTTCAGAAGATATGACCAAGGTAGAAAAGTTGATAGTATAAAAAAATTAGAAAAGCTAAATTTCGCTTTTCGTAACATCTTCGAAAGAGTTAAGAAAATAAAAGTTCCATAAAAAAAATAAAGTAATGTATTTATAATAAAAAATGGCGAACCGGTTATTGTTCTTAGTGGATAAATAATTGAAGCGTCAATAAACCAACTTGAGTTAAAGCCAAAACGACCGTGTAGATTGGCTAGGCCAAAAGGCAAGGCATTGCTAGTTATCCAATTAATCGCTTGGAGATGATATAATCCTGTGTCATAGTTGGCCAAATTCATCAATGAAAACATTCCGCAAAAAAAAGAAAGAATGATCAGAATTAATATATCAAGGTTATTATTGAAAGTTATAATATCGTGTCTGCGAATATAAAATAAAATTATACCAGAAAAGAGAATAGTGCTTGAAAATATTTGACTGAGTGGAATGAAAAAATTAAAAACAGTTCCAATCACGGAAAGCAAAATTAGTCCAAATATAGCAAAGTATAGTAGTTTAATTTCATTATTTATTTCAAGATATTTGAAATATTTTCCAATAAAAAACCATACAAAACTTCCAATTCCAATAAGAGAAATTGCCCAAATAAAAAACGAAAATATTACAAATATCTGGATCATTTTTGTTGTTTCTTTTTATAAATTATTTCTTCTAGCTTATTTTTAAAAACCAACTTATCATAACCTAGAAAATTAAGCACAATTGCCAACAGTACACCAAGAATTGTATTGGTCATATAATCAATCCCAATAGAAGCAAGAATGGGGAAAAGTATAATTCTAGCTAAAAAAGAAATCCCCGTTACTAAATGAAAAAAAATAAAAATTTTCAAAAAATTTCTCGTTGTTTCGTATTTATATCGCCAAGTAATATAAGAATGCAAAAAAAGCCCAACTAAAACACTAATTTCAATACTGATAAAATTAGCGACTTCTTGAAGTTTGAAAGTGCTAAAATTAAAATAATTCACTAAAATAAAAATTGCTATAATTTGTGATAAGGCCACCAAAATTCCATTTAGCCCATATTTTACCAAGTGAGCAAAAGAAGAGGTATTGTATTTGAAAATACACCACAATGCTCGCATTCCGTCTTTCCATCCAATTTTCTTGCCTTCGTCATAAGTTCTTCCGTAATATGAAATACCAACTTCATAAACTCTAACATTTTGCGTGCGAGAAAGTTCTCCGATTTTGGCGGTAATCTCTGGTTCAAAACCAAAACGTTTTTCTTCAATATTAATTTTATCCAAAATACTTTTGCGAAAAACCTTATAGCAAGTTTCCATATCAGTTAAATTCAAATCGGAAAAAGAATTAGAAAGGAATGTCAAGAATTTATTCATCATAGTGTGCCAGAAATAAAGCACCCGATGAGCTTGTCCGCCAACAAAACGAGAACCGAAAACCACATCCGCCTTATTATCCAAAATTGGTTTTAATAGTTTTGGATATTCATTCGGATCATATTCCAAATCAGCATCCTGAATAATAACAATGTCTCCCGTAGCATTTTTGAATCCAGTTTGAAGCGCGCCACCCTTGCCTTGATTTTTTTTATGATAAATGACTGTATGAATTTTTTCATATTTTTTCAAAATTTCCCGCGATTTATCATGACTACAATCATCCACAAGAATAATTTGTTTTTCAAGTCCTGATGTGTCTGCGCCACTCACGGCGGAGATAATATCTTCTAAGGTTTTTTCCTCATTATAAATTGGAATAACGATTGATAATTTCATATAATTTGGCTATTTATTTTTTATACTTTTAAAATACTCAATTGTTTTTTAAAAGATTCAAAAACCAATAAATCCCTGTTATTTTATAATAATTAATTTTATGCAAAAAAATTGAGAGGGGATGATTAGCGCCGAATTTTCTGGCCAATCTGAGTTCATCTCGAAATTGTTTTTTGTTGACACTACCAGACTTACTGTTTGAATAATAGCGGAAATTTGCGAGATAGTCATTGATTACTCCCGCGGGATATCTTTGTCCAATTTTGAGCCAAAATTCATAATCCATGCAAAAGTGCTCGTTTTCGTTGAAAAAACCCAGCTCAGAATGAATTTCGCGCTTCCAGAAGACGGCAGGCTGGGAGATGAAGTTTTCGCTTAATAGTTTAGAATAGCTATATTTTTTTAACAGAAAATTTTTGTACCAAGTGATAGGTTTTCTAATTTCTTGATCAGTCTCATCGATTATTTTGCATTTTCCGTATGCCCATTTAGCAGTTTGTCCGCCAGCTGGCGGATTTGAAAAATAATCGGCTACTTTTTGCAGAGTTTTCGGTTCATAAGTATCATCAGAATTAAGATAGGCGACAATGTCACCAGTGGCTAATTTTAAACCTTTGTTTATCGCATCGGATTGTCCGCGGTCTTTTTCCGATTTCCAAATGATGCGATCAGCATATTTTTTTAAAATTTCCACTGTGCCATCAGTTGATCCGCCATCAATCACAATATATTCCAAATTGGGATAATTTTGTGCCAACACACTTTGAATTGTCCGTTCAATGAATTGCGCTTGATTAAAACTGGGAGTGATGATGGAAATTTTCATTTAAATTTCTGAACCACTGATTATCACCTGATTCTCCTGATGACACGTGATTTATAGCTATTTAACATATCTTCTTACTTCTAGACTTTTGGTACCAAAATTAATTAGTAGTCCGAGTTTAACTTTATAGGCCTCGATATAATTTATGAGCTGAGCAGTGTTTACATCTTCTAATTTTGTAATGGCTTTGAGTTCAACCATAATATCTCCATCAACGACGAAATCAACTCGGCGGTTTCCAATAATTCTGTCCTCATAAAAAATATCCATTTCTTTTTCTCTTTCAAATTTCATTTTTTCTTTTTTAAATTCGATTTCTAACGCTCTTTGATAAATAATTTCTTGGAAACCATTGCCCAACTGCTTATGAACTTTCTGTGCACAACCAATAATGTTGCCAGTAATTTCAGATTTATAATATTTATTATTTACATATTTTTCCATAAAAAATCATGTGAAATCATTGTAATCATGTGCGAATCAGTGGTTCAGATTTTCCAGTGAATCTTTCCTGGTGATCTCCGTCATTTGCTGTTCTAGTTTTTCGATGGCATTTAGAAGTTTGAAAATGATAAGGAAAATCAGGATGAATCCGACTAAAATCACGGCGTTGATGTTGCCTTCGATGCCGATGAGTTCTGCCAGACTCATACTTATTTTAGGATAGATGACAATCACAATCATTCCGCCCCAAACAATTAGACGGACTAAAAGCTTCAAGAAAGACTGATTCTTTTGTTTTTTAAAATATCGATCCAATCCTTGATAGATCATCAAAGAGGAAACGATAATGACGGCGATTTGATAGAGATGGATAGAAGGCATATGGTTTTTTTAATTAAATTATTATATTTTTTTTAGTTTTAAATCGCTTTGAATAATATTAAACTGCTCAACTCTCAACCGCTCAATTAAGCTTCAATTTTTAAGTATTTAATGGTCATTGAAAATTTTATTTTTCTTTTCCTTCCCTACAAGTTTTCAGGGTTTTAGAAAATATTAGAATTAATTCTTGATTTTCTTTCCATAACTCTCTGAATTCTTCTGCGAATTCTGGATTTGCTCGAGCTAATAGTCTTAGCCAGTGTTTACTTTCCTTTAATTCTTTTTTTACAATCCCAATTTTGTGAATAAAATCTTTCTTGCTTTCAGCTTCCGTCGCTTCGCAATAATTCGCACCCGATGAACCGGCTGCCGCTGTTTCTTGAGGAATCATGCGGAGGTTTATGGGATTATTAGGAAGTTTTTTCATGAGGTCGATAACTTTTTCGGCGAAAACCGCCAATCTTTCTTCCAGATTATATTCTCGTTGATTACTCATGGATAAATTATAATTTTAAAATTGATTATTGGTTGAAAATTGATAATTGAAAGTTGAAAATTGTGACTAGTTTAACTTATTATATTCCAAACTATTTTATATAACGTCTTGAGGCCGTTTAGGAAATTTTGTTTTTGAACTTTCCCCATTGAATATTCGGTGTAACGAACAGTGATGGGAACTTCAATATATTTTAGCTTATGTTTTTTTATCTCATAAATTACTTCAGATTCATATTCATAACGATCGGATCGGGTGTCGATTATTTCAACGGCGCGTCTTGAGTAGGCGCGAAAGCCAGATTGGGAATCGGTCACCCAAAGACCATAAAAAAACCAAGTGAAAAAATTTCCAATTTTGTTGGCTAGAATTTTGTGAAACGGCATACCTTTTGGATTTAGCAGTCTTGTTCCGAGCACTACATCGAAATTTTCAAATTCAATCGGGGCGGTTAATTTTTTGATATCAAGCGGATTATGTTGTCCGTCGCCGTCAAGCGTGACGACAATATCCGCACCCAAAATTTTAGCCGCTTCGATGCCGGTTTTAGTGGCGGCTCCCTTTCCTCGATTTATTTTATGACGAAAAACCGTACTTGGCAAAAGTGCTTGAGCTTTGGAGAAAGTATCATCACTGCTACCATCATCAACTACGATTATTTTTTCATAGCCGGCTTTTTGAATTTCTCTAATAACTTCTTGGATTATATTTCCTTCATTAAAGGCTGGAACAACTATATATATATTCATTTTTTCAGTATATCACAAAAGCAAATTTTGATAAATTGCCGTTTTTTGAAAGTTATAGTATTATTGGATCATAAGAGGATAAGTAATATTTTAATTTTACCCCCACACCAAATATCTTATAAAAATTTAGAGTAAAAAATAAGAATTTGGATATATATAATAAAACTGCAAAAAAATATAATTTTTTAATTTTGGTGTGGGGGTGAATTTTTTATTATGCAAGAAAACAAAAAAATCTCAGTGGTGGTTCCGCTGTACAACGAAGAGGGGAATGTTCGTGAGCTTCATAGAAAAATCAAAGAAGCTTGTGAAAAATTGGAAAAGAGTTTTGAGATTATTTTTATCGATGATGGTTCACGCGACAAGACCGTGGAGAATTGCCAAGGACTCACACCACTCAAACTCATCAAATTTAGAAGAAATTTTGGCCAAACAGCCGCTTTTGACGCGGGGGTGAAAAATTCACTGGGTGAGATTATCGTAATGATGGATGGAGACTTACAAAATGATCCGGCGGATATTCCATTGCTTTTGGCGGAAATAGAAAAGGGATACGACATCGTTTCCGGCTGGAGATGGCAAAGAAAAGATTCAATTTCTAAAAAGATATTTTCTCGCACCGCTAATTTATTGCGAAAAATTTTAATTCATGACAAAATTCATGATTCCGGCTGTTCACTCAAAGCCTATAGGCGAGAATGTTTCAAGGACGTGGATCTTTTTGGTGAGATGCATCGTTTCATCCCCGCGCTTTTGGAATTGCAAGGCTATAAAGTCGGAGAAGTGAAAGTTTCGCATCATCCGCGTACCAGTGGAGTGACGAAATATAATTGGAAACGCGGAGTCAAGGGTTTTGTGGATATGGTGTCTATTTGGTTTTGGGGAAAATATGCCAATCGACCACTTCATCTTTTTGGTGGATCAGGAATTTTCTTGTCTTTTTTGGGATTTTTGATTTTGATTTGGATGGTAGTGGAAAAAATTATGGGCGGATCAATTGCTGACAAAATCTGGCCACTTATTGGCGTGTTTTTCATTATGATCGGTATCCAGCTTTTCATTTTCGGACTTTTGGCAGATATCCTAATTAAGAACTATTTCAAAAGCCAAAATAGAATGAACTATTCGATAAAGGAGATAAAGGAATCTTAAAAATATTAAAAAAAATTCGTAATTCGTACATTCGTACGGATTCGTAATTCGTAAGGGAATGAAAATAGCAATTATTGGAACAGGATATGTCGGATCAGTCACAGGCGCTTGTTTTGCGGAAATGGGCAATAGTGTGATTTGTGTGGATAATAATCCGGAAAAAGTGGAACAATTTAAAAGCGGAAAAGTTCCGCTCCATGAAAAAGGTTTGGATGAATTAGTGGCGCGAAATTTGAAAAATGAAACTTTGCATTTTACCACCGATTTGAAAGAGGCGTTGGATTCAAGCGGAATAGTTTTTATTGCTGTTGGCACTCCGCCAAATGAAGATGGAAGCGCTGATCTTAGTCATGTAATTTCAGTGGCAAGATCGATTGGGCAAATGATGGATCATGAACTGATTATTGTGGATAAATCAACGGTGCCAGTGGGAACAGCTGAGTTAGTCAAAAAAACCATTGAAGAAGAGCAAAAAAAACGAGGGGCTAGTATTCCTTTTCATGTAGTTAGTAATCCTGAGTTTTTGGCGCAAGGAACGGCGGTGAAAGATTTCTTGGAGCCTAGTCGCATTGTGGTAGGGGCAGATGACGAGAAGGTGCTAAAAACAATGGAAGAGCTCTATACTCCTTTTATGCGCCGAGAAGGCCGTTTTTACGCAATGGACCCAAAGACGGCTGAAACAGTCAAATATGCGGCCAACAGTTTTTTAGCGGCTAAAATTTCTATAAACAATGAATTGGCTAATATCTGTGCGCGGGTGGGAGCGGACTATGATCTTGTGAGAAAAGCCATTGGTGCCGATCCACGCATCGGAGAACCGTTTATGTATGCCAGTTGCGGTTTTGGGGGAAGTTGTTTCCCAAAAGATGTGAAAGCGCTCATCAAAATTGCCAAGGACAATGATTATACAGCAGAAATGCTTTTGCAAACCTTAGAAACTAATGAAAAGCAAAAAGATGTTTTGGCCGATATGGTTTTAGAAAATTTAGGAGAAAGCTTGGAAGGTAAGATTTTTTCTGTGTGGGGCTTGGCGTTTAAGGCTGGAACAGATGATATGCGCGAATCCTCGGCCATCACTATTATAAATAAATTAATTTCCAAGGGCGCAAAAATTCAAGCCCATGATCCTGAAGCAATGAAGATGGCGAAAACTCCGGAATATTTTGGTGACAATTCGGCCATTAGTTATTTTGAAAATAAATACGAGGCGCTTAGTGGAACTGATGCTCTACTCATCATCACCGAATGGAAAGATTTTCGCACCCCGGATTTTTCTGAAATGAAAAAAAGATTAAAGCAATCATTGATTTTTGACGGACGTCTTCTTTATGACCCAAAAAAAATGCAAGAGCTTGGTTTTAAATATTATTCAATCGGCCGGCCGGCTGAAAGATAACATATGCGCAAAAAAATATTCGAGGAGATTAAAAATTTTAAAAATTTTTTTTTAAAAAATAGGAAAAAAACAGAAAGAACGGTGTTGATTCTTTTGATTGCAATAGCAATTGCAATTTTCAGTTTCATTTTTTTTGGGAAAAATATTTCTAATTTTGTGGTTGAAAAAATTTGTCGAAATATTGCAACTCAAAACGAAAATGAAAATGTAAATAATATTGAAGATGAAGAATTTGTTAGTGAGAATTATTATAAAGAAAAGCCTGATTTGGTAATTGGAGTTATGGCAGATTCTCAAGCTATTGATAATAGATTTAAGCTAATTGGAGATTTTGCCAAAAAGATGCAAGAGCATGAGACAAGACCTGATTTTGTGATTGAAGTGGGGGATTTTATTGAAAATAGAACTAAGGAGGGAAATGGCAGACAAACCAGAGAGGATGGCTTGGCTGATTTTAAAAAAGCGAACGCGCTTTTAGCCTACCAGCCTCGCTATCATGTGATTGGTAATCATGAAATGCTTAGTCTCAACAAGAAAGATTATAAAGATTTAACTGGCTTTGATTCTTACTATTCTTTTGTAGTGAAAGGTTATCAAGTTATAGTTTTAGATGCGCTGTATTGGCAAGGTTCCGAAGGGGATGTTGATCCAGAAAAACAGAAACCAGGAGCTTATACTGGATATATTCCGTCAAAAGAAAAAATATGGCTAGAAGAAAGACTAAGAGAAAGTGATCGCAATATTATTTTTATCCATCACCCGATATATAATTTAACAAATAGTGTTGAAATTGAAAAGTTGCTGAAAAAATATCAAGACGATGTAATTTTGATTTCTAACGGCCACAAAAACAGAGCCCGAACGTTTACTTTTGCCGGAACTCATTATGCTGATATCCCTTCCCTGTATCATCAAAAACAATATATGATAATTAGTGTAAAAAACAAGATAGCTGAAGTTGAATTTTTGAATTTATACTAATTATTTAGTTGCTTGATAAATAATAAATTTAATTTAATTTTGCATGAAGAAAAAAATAATTGATAAAATTAAGAATCTGAAAATTAAAAATTTCAAAGAATTTATCTTAAAAAATAGAAAAAAAGCAAAGATAATATTACTTATTCTTATTATTGTAATTGCTCTTGTAGTTGCAATTTTTAGTTTTAGTTTTAATTCGAAAAAAACTTATCCAAAGCAATTTCAAAATAATATTGATATTTCAAGTGGAATGGATGAGGATTTTGTTAGTGAAAATATGACAAGAAGAAGATCAGATCTTGTCATTGGAGTGATGTCAGATTCTCATGCTGAAGGAAACATCTATTCAATGATAGCGAAATTTGCCAAAGAAGTGCATATACAAGAAAAAGGAGAAATGAATCCGGAAAAACCGGATTTTATCATTGAACTGGGTGATTTTATCGAAAATAGAAATGTTGATGGCAATGGCAAACAGCCAATAGCGGAAGGCATTGCTGAATGGAAGAGGGCTGATGAAAGTCTATTGGGTTTTGAACCGCGCTATCATGTAGCAGGAAATCATGAAATGTTTAGTTTGCGCAAAAAGGATTATGAAAAACTTATCGGTTCTGACAGCTACTATTCTTTCATGACAAAAAATTATCAAATTATAGTTTTAGATGCCAATTATTGGTTTCCTACAGGGGAAGATGTTGAAAGAGACAGGGAAAAGCCGGGAGCTTACGCCGGATTTATTCCAGAAAAAGAAAAAAAATGGTTGGAAGAAAAACTTCAAGAAAATAGTCAGAACATAATTTTTGTTCATCATCCTTTATACGGCCTTTTAAATAGCATTGAAATTGAAGAATTACTCACAAAATACAAGGATAAAGTGATTTTGATTGCGAGCGGACATAAACATACAGCTAAAAGTTCGACTTTTGCTGGTATTGATTATATTGATATGCCATCACTTAATATTAAAAAACAATATGCGATAATAAAAATTAAAGGCCAGAAATCAATGACTTCTTTTATCAATTTATAATAAATTATGAGAATACTAATTTTGAATTATGAATATCCGCCACTCGGCGGTGGAGCAGGCAATGCCGTGTTCTATCTTCTGCAAGAATTTTCCCAAATTCCCGATCTTAGGGTGGATTTGGTCACTTCATCAGCGGACAAAAAATATCATCTGGAAAAAATAGGGGAGAATATTCGAATTCATAAATTGCCAATCGAGAAAAATATTTCTAAAATGCATTTTCAAACAAGTCGGGACTTACTGGTTTATTCTTGGAAAGCTTATTGGTTTTCTAGAAAATTAATCAGAGAAGAAAAATTTGATTCAGCATTGGCTTTTTTTGGAATTCCTTGTGGGTATATCGCCAAAAAACTCGGTTTGCCCTATATTGTGAGTCTTCGTGGAAGTGATGTGCCATTCTATAATGAGCGATTCAATTTTTTGGATAAACTTTTTTTTCGGCGGATGAGCAAAAGAATATGGGAGGGAGCTGAAAAAGTGGTGGCGCTGAGCAACGATCTTTCAAATTTAGCTAAAAAAACCTCCAGCGATCAAGAAATAATAATTATTCGAAATGGAATAAACACTCAGGAGTTTTGTCCAAATGAAGAAACCTTGAAAAAAGAAGAAACTTTCAATATTCTTTTTGTGGGAAGGTTGATTGAAAGAAAAGGAGCAATCTATGCATTGTCGGCTTTTCGAGATTTGTCAAAAAAATATCCAAATGCTAGATTGCTTATTGTGGGCGAAGGGCCAATGAAGGATGAATATGAAAAATTTGTCAGAAAAAATAATTTGTCAGAAAAAGTTGTTTTTTTGGGAATTGTGAATCACTGTGAGATAGCGAAGATTTATCAGAAATCTCATGTTTTTATTCTGCCTTCTTTAAGTGAAGCTTTGGGCAATGTGACGCAAGAGGCTCTGGCTTCGGGACTTCCAATTATAACTACCGATACGGGAGCGTCCGAACTGATGAGCGAAAACGGTTTTATCATAAGAAAAAAAAATTCGCAAGATATTTATGATTCTTTGGAAAAAATAATTAGTGATGAAAATTTGCGTCAAGAAATGTCTGGGAAGAGCCGGAAGTTAGCAGAAGAAATGTCTTGGAGTGAAAACGCCAAAAAATATTTTGAAATTCTAGAAGAAGTTTCAAAGAAAAAAGAAACGCCAAAGCAAAATAAAAGCAAAATTAAATTTATTTTCAAGCTTGTTTTTATGATGGCTTTCTTGACCTGGATTTTTTTCAAAGTTGATTGGCAAGAGGTTTTGGAATATTTTGAAAAAATGGATATCTGGTGGATGGGAGCTTTTGTTTTGATTTATGCTTTTGGAATCGTAATTTCTTCGTATAAATGGAAAATTTTGGCTGATTTCAAAGGATTTAAGATGAAATTTCAAGATCTTTTCAAAATCTATCTGACAGGCGCTTTTATAAACAATTTTTTTCCGTCTATTATTGGCGGAGATACCTATCGCTCCTATACACTTGGTAAGTCGGAAGGTGGAAAATATTTAGAAGCGACTTCGACTGTTCTAATCGACCGCATTACGGGTTTTGCCGGCGTAATGATGCTGATTCTAATTTTTAGTCTTTTCAATTTAAAAACTGTTTTTCAAAGTAATCTTCTTTTGGGGATAAATATTGGAATCATTCTTTTTTTCACAGCTAATTTTTTGCTCATAATCATTCGGCGATTGCCAATTTGGCAGGGGGTGAAAAAATTCTTGCCAGAAAAAATAGTCAAAATGATTCAGGAGATATTTTCATATCAAAAACATGAAATTTTGGCAAAATCTCTAGCTTGGGGAATGATTTTCAATTTTGTCGGAGTGAGCTTGGCAACCTGGATGCTATTTTTAGATCTGCATATCCCAATCAGTTTTGTCAATTTTATGATTGCCATTTCAATCATTAGTATTGCTTCTTCAATCCCGGTCAGTATTGGTAATATCGGAATCAAAGAATGGTCCTTCATGGCCTTTTTTGGAATTTTTGGTGTGGATGGTGAAGCGGCTATTTCCATTGCAATCTTTGGCAGATTTTTGCAAATGATAGTCAGTTTTTTTGCAGTGCCATACTACTTGAAAGAGAAGAATAGGAAATAATTTTTAGGACTTACACATTTGCTCGCGTCAAGATATGCTCGTCGCAAAAGCAATTAAAAAATGGAACAATTCGCCAGTAATCAAAAACTACTTAAGAAAAATATTTTCCTAGCGACTGCGTTAATATCTTTTCCGCAATCAAACGCGTAAGTCCTGAACTTAATAATTTATTTATTCCGCTTTATATATTTTTATAAAATTATCCGGTCTTCCGCCGATATACATCTCCCAAACGGGAGTTTTTGTTTCTAGAAAATTATTCAGCGGAACATATTTTCTTTGACACGTATTTTTCCTTTTATTGCACCAATAATCATACATCATTTTACCTTGTTGAGTGAAAACATAATAATTTACCGGTTTCCATTCTTCTTTTAGAATATAGCGTCGGTAGGTGGTACCCTGAAAAAATTTGGAAAAACCACCATAGTCTGACCAGACTACTAAATTTTTTGCGTCTGGCAATGAATTTAGAAATTGTGCCGCTTCATATCCACCATAGCCCCAAGCGCCGGAAAGAATGTATTTTTCCGGCAGTAAGGAATTTATATAACTAAAATAAAAAGGTTTGATTTGCCAAAGGCTCAAAAAACTTATGGCAATAATAGCTAGCGAGACATAAATTTTGTTGATATTTTTTAGTTTATTATGAGAAAAAAATTCATAAAGACCAAAAGAAGCTAAAATTGATGCGAGTGGATACAGAATGATGCTGTAGCGGACAGTGGAGGGAAGCTTCTCCATGATTAAAGCAAAATAATAAACAACTATGAATAATTGGATAATGATTGAAGTAAAGGTCATGTTTATTTTCTTGAATATTTGTTTTATCCAAACAAATAGTAGAAATATAATGACAAGTGGGGTGAGAGAAAAAATGAAAGAATAAAACTGATATAGTAATTTTTCTAAAAATAAAGAATCTTTAGTGAAAGCAGATGAGCGAGTGGCATATTGAACGATGGTTTCAGGATTTAGGAAGAACAAGTTTGTGTTCCAATTTATAATAACAGTTATAAAAGTCAGTGATAGGAGTAAAGGAAGAAATCTAAAAATATCCTCGAATTTTTTAGGAATAAAGTTTATTATTCCGAGAGACAACTTATTTTTTAATTTAGTAGCATCAAAAATGAGAAAAAATTGCAGGATAAGTATAACTGGCAATATTTTTTTCATCGAAGAATATCCAATTGTATAATCAAAAAACAGTTGTTTATCAATAAAAACCGCTGGCATAAAAATGGAAAAAACTGCAAGTGATCCAACTATTGTCGTTAGATAAAAAATAGAAATTCTTATTATTTTCTTATCGATGGGCATTTTATTCGCTTTCCATTTTGGAATATTTAATAGATAAAAAATAAGAGTAGTGAGGAAAAGAAAAGGGAAAAATATAACACTTACGAATTTAGTCAGAAGGGAAAGCCCGAGAAAAATTGGCGCCAAAACTACGAATTTTTTTTCTTCCGTTTCTAAATAAGCTATGAAACTTAGAAGTGTGGCGGTTGAAAAAAGCCAAAATAATGAATCGGGATTAATGATTTGTGAAATTCCTAAGAGTATAGGAGAAAGAAGCATTAGAGAAAACGACCAAAAAGAAATCCAGAAATTTTGGGTTATTTTTTTTATCAACCAAAAGATAAAAAGCATAAAAAAAGCATTGAAAAAAAGAAAAGGCAGGCGAAAAGATTTATATAGAGATTCGACTTTCAATATATTGCTAATATCTTTTTGCGGATTTTTTTCCCAAAAAAGAGTGATTCCTGATACTAGAGCTGTTGATATGCCTGGTTTGTCGCTTAATACTGTGTCGGACCAATTTTTTGGGCTGAGACTATGCCAATAGGTGTAAACTCTTTCTCCTATCCACAAATGTTCATCGGCAGTTTGAAATTGAGATAGGTGGTGAAGTCCAAAAGAAAAATAAATTGCATAGACGATTAGAAACAAAAAAGCAAATTTTATGTTTTTGTAGGCTTTGTTTTTTGAGGTGATTTTTAGCATTTGATTATATTTAAATTTTTATTTATAATTATATAGTATTGAATTTAAGGGCTATTGTCAAAAGCATTGTTTATAAAAGACAGAAAAAAAAATAGATTTCTTGCAGTGTTGTTTCTTATCATTTTAATAGGCGGTTTTTTGCGTCTATACAAACTGAACGATGAAGCTTTTGCCCGAGATGAATTTTTTGATATCAACACCTCATACGGATATTTTAAAACAGGGGAGTGGCTGGCATGGGATTTTAACATGGATCAGCCTCTAGAACCGGCTTTGCAAAAAGATTACAGTAACACTCGTGCTCAGCTTTTTCGCATTCCATTGGCATTAGCGTATAATTTCATGGAACCAACCGAAGGCAATACGCGCCTCATTAGCGTTTTTTGGGGGATAGTGAGTATTATTGCAATATATTTTGTGACATTATCTTTTAGTGGAAATTTCTACATTGCACTTTTAGCGGCGCTTCTGGTGGCTATTGGAGAATCGGAAATTCTTTTTGGCCGGCGCCTGCGAATGTATTCAATGCTCTTTCCAATCTATCTCATTTTTTCTTGGTGTTTGTTTAAGTTTTATGAATCTGCCTATAACGGCAAGATAATTTTTTTCCAAAAAATTTACCAAAAATTCAAAGTGAATCCAAGCTTCATTTTACCGACGGCACTAGTTGGATTTGTGAGTTATGAAATTCAAGAGCTGAGCGTACACATCGCTTTCTCTTTGATTGCATATTGTTTCATTTGGGCGATGTTTAATTGGAAAAAAGAAAAAAATATTTTTTTGAGCAAGCCCCCACACCCACATGCTCATATTAAAAACACCGGAATTAAGTATGTTTATAGTTTTAAATTTTACATAAAAATATTTACAGATAAGATATTTGGGTGTGGGGGCAAATATCTTCTAACTATTTTTGGTGCGATAGTCGGCGTTATTTTCTTGAAAATATTTTTTGGTGGAGCCTATAAGGATTTTGACAAGGCGGTAAGTTTTTGGCAAGACAATTATAGAAGCATTAATTATTTTTTTACTGATTTTCGATATCTGACTGTGGGGGTAGCCCTTTTCTTTCTGGGCGGATGGTTTTTGGCGTTTGAGCTTGAGCGCAAAAAAGAAGCCTTGTTTATTTTTCTTTCGGCAGTAGTCCCGCTTTTCTACGCAGTCTTTTCCTGGGTAAGAACACCGGCTTCACGCTATATTTATTTCATCCAATCATTCGGAATTATCCTTTCTGCGGTTGGAATTTATGCGCTTTATTATTTCTTAGCTAAAAAATTCAAAAACTATAAAAAGATAATTGCGCTGATAATTTTGGTTCTGACGTTTTTTTCACTTGATTATTCGCATATTATTGGCAATGACAACCTATATCAGCAAAGGCAAACTTCAAATTTTATCGATTTTAGAAAAGTTTTTTCTGTGGTAAAAGATAATTTGAAAGCAGGGGATATTTTGGTGACGCGGGCTTATCGCAGTTTTTATTTTTCCGATTGGAAAGTCAGGGTTTTGGATGTGAAGGTTTTACCGATCGAAAAACAAAATTGTGATGAAGTATTTGCCAAGATAATTTTTGAAAATAAAAGTGGGATGGTGGTTTTGCCGGAAATTGATCATCTCTCTGTTTGTAAAAAGGGTCGAATATATTTGGAGAAGAATTTGGAAAAAATAGATTCACAGACGAGGGGAGTAAATATTTATCGCTGGTAATAAATCTAGGGCTTACGCATTTCCCTTCAATCTATTATTCGCTGAAATTACAAAAAATTAAAACTAAGATTATAGATAGGAACTAATTGATTGTAATCCTGGCATTGTACTGGCTATGTAAATAGATTTTCAGGTAAACGCGTAAGTCCTAAATAACTAAAAGTAAAAAAATATGAAAAAAAAATCACTGGCATTATTATTTTTAATTATCTTTTTAGGTGCGGGACTGCGGATTTATAATTTAGGAAACACTTCTTTTGATCGAGATGAATTTTTTGAACTTAATGCGTCGTACGGATATTTCAAAACCGGCAATTGGGTGGCGTGGGACTTTGGCAATGAGAAACCTTTTAGCGGAAAACTTCAAGATGAAACTAGTACCGAACGAGCAGAAATTTATCGTTGGCAATTGGCAAAGATCTATCAATTTTTTGAACCGACCGAAAGCTTAAGTCGCGTCGTTAGTGTTTTTTGGGGGCTACTAAGTATTGTGGCGGTTTATTTTACGGCTCTGTATTTTACCGGTAATTATTGGATTGCGCTTCTTTCGGCACTTTTGGTTTCGATTGGCGAATCCGGAATAATTTATAGCCGGCGTCTGCGAATGTATTCGATGCTCTTTCCAGTCTATTTGATTTTCTCTTGGTTAGTGTATCAATTTTATGAAGCAAAATATGTCGGGAAAAATAAATTATTCAAACTGATTGCGGAGAAATTCAATGTTAATTTTTTCTATTTCTTGCCGGCGCTTATTGCAGGATTTATTAGCTATAATGTCCATATGCTCACAGCCAATATTATTTTTGCTGTGGTGGCTTTTTCTTTTCTGGGCTGGATTATTTGGGAGAAAAAAAATAAGATAAATAAATATTCAATTACTTTGGCGCTTATTTTTATTGCGTATCTTGCGGTGAGTCAGTTGCCAAGTTTGGCTAAATTCTACAAATCTTTCAAAAAGCAAGTGGCCTTATTCGAATTTAATCCTCGTTATTTTTTTGATTATTTTAATGACTTCCACTTGCCAATTGTCGCCTTTATTTTCGTGCTTATCGGAGCTTGGTATTTATTCAAAAAATTAGAGAGAAAAAAAGAAGCTGTTTTTCTTTTTGTTTCCGCTTTCGTTCCGCTGACGTTTGCGATTTTTACTTGGGTCAGAACTCCTTCTGAGCGCTATATTTATTTTATCCAATCTT
>DHFM01000019.1 GCA_002400405.1 Candidatus Moranbacteria bacterium UBA4824 | reverse complement strand
AATATCTTCTAGTCTAGAGCCTAAATAATATTTATGTTTAAAAAAACAATTTTAATCGCAGGTATAATTCTAATTGCAGGGCTGAGTGGAATAATTTCCGATCGCTATATTTTCCCACACTTGGCCAATAGTCGATTTTTTTCAAAAAATCAATTTTTCAAGAAAGCGGTGGAGAATGTGACTATTATTAATAAAACCGAACAAGTTTACGTCAAAGAAGATTCTTCGATAAATAAGATAACCAATCAAATTATCCCGACTATTGTAAATGTTGTTTCCTATTCGGAAAATATCAATAAAAAAAATAATCTACTATTAAACACTAATAATACCGGAGAGATAATGACTAGCGATGGGATAATTATGACAAGCGCCGGTGCTATTATTCCAAATGGGATTTATAAAGTCATATTAAATAACGGCAATGTTCATGACGCAAAAGTTTTAGGTATAGATAGTTGGAGTAATCTAGCATTCTTGAAAATAACTGCTAGCAATTTGCCAGTGATGCCCTTTGGCAATTCAGATGAATATAATCCTGGCGAAAAATTAATTGCGATTAGTAATAATAATGCGCAGTATCAAAATAAATTTACTTCAGGATTACTTAGTAGTTTCAACTCTTCCTATAATATTTCTGGCGAAGCCCTTTCAAAAGCGGAGAATATTGAAGGAGTTTTTTTGACTGATTTTAACGAAAAAATACTTTCGGCTGGTAGTCCCACTATTGATTATTCAGGTCAAATGATGGGCATTACTGGTTCAGCTATGAAGAATGGGCGTTTGGAATATTTTCAAATTCCATCTAATAAGATAAAATTAGTTTTGGAAAAAGTTATAAACAATACCCTAGATTCAAATATAACGCTTGGAATTTATTATTTGCCAATTAATAAGTCGCTAGCTTTGGCTAATAATTTGTCTACCGAACAAGGAGCACTGATTTATAGTGCCTCCGGTCAACAAGGTTTGGCGGTAATTTCCAATTCTTCAGCTGATAAGGCGGGCTTAAAAATAAATGATATTATAAAAAAGGTTAGAGACACAGAAATAACTGACAAAAATAACTTGTCGGATATTCTTTATAAATATAAAAAAGGGGACAAGGTTGAATTTGTAATCTTGCGATCAGGACAAGAAGTGAAAATAGAAGTGCAATTCTAAACTTACCTTACTTTTAAAAAGACACGCCGTGTCCAATTGGACACGGCGTGTCTTAATTTCATGACCAAGATTTTTTTATTTATATCTTAATGCTTCCAAAGCATTTAGTTTAGCGGCTCTTCTAGCTGGATAGATTCCCGTAATCACGCCCACTATAGTTGAGAAGGCCATTATAAAGATAATAAACCAGATTGGTCTAGCGAAGAGATTGGCGTGAACTCCTCCAAAAACTCCTGCTAACCAATTTATACCATAGTTTACTAGGGTACTAAGTAGAAGTCCCATAGCTACTCCAAAAAATCCTCCAAAAAATCCAATAATCATCGATTCAGTAAGAAACATTCGCCAAATGTCATAAGAAGAAGCCCCAATTGTTTTCATAATGCCTATTTCTTGAGTTCTTTCCAAAAGAGCAATGGTCATAGTGTTAAACATTCCGATGGCGCTAACAACCAACGCGACTACTCCAAAAAGAGCTAGAACTATTTGAGCAATAGAAAAAATTTGTTTAGCTTGATCAACAGTTTCTGAAACAGAACTTACAAAAAATCCCTTTTCAATAATACTGGACCGAGTTGGTTCAAGGTTGGTGGTGGAATTTACCCGCACCTTCAATTTATCATAATTATTGAAGGATATTTCTGAGACAGATGAATCAGGAATGTAAATATAAGAATTGGAAAGATCTTCCACTAAACCACCTATTTTATAGGTTTTATTCACATATTCAATATTGGTTGTTTGTGATTCTGGGATTTTAACAGCCTCCTCACCTTCGTTGGTAATTTCTTCGCTTGAGTTTTTTTGGTTAATTTGTTTAGGTTGATTTTTTGCAAGGCGGATGGTTATTTCCTGATCAAGAAAATCTTCCTTTTCGATATCTAATAATTGTAGCGTCGCAAGAGAAATTATTAGTTTATCATTTTCACCTTCCTTGAAAATTTTTCCACTATCGACGGATATACCCTCAAGACTGAGAAATCTTGGATTGACAATATTTATCTTGGCTGATGAGGTGAGATCATTTCCCGATATTTGAGCCTCTTGTGACACCAAAGGAAACACATCAGTTATTTCCTTAATTTCTTTTATAGCAGAAACACTGGACTGATCCAAGTTTACAGCGTCATTGTTTTGCGTCACGTCTAAAGCTAGTAAAGAATCTTGAGTGGCAATATTTTCCAAGATAAGTTTTTGCAAACCATAACCCAAAGAAACTAAAAAGAAAATAGTTCCGATACCGATGCTAATACCTAAAACGGTGAGTAATGTTCGCAGACGATTATTCTTAAACGATCGAGTTGAGACTCGAAATACATCTATAGCTAACATATTATATTTTTTTAATTTGATTATTTATATTGGAATTATTTTTTTCCGGTTCAATTCTAAGGCCAAAACCGACAATTAAAATCAAATCCAATTCTCGAAGTATCTTATGTACTGTTCGTTTGTCGAGTCCTGCTCCACCTAAATTTTGCGGTAAATCTAATAATTTTTTGAATTCAATAAATGGTATCTCATCATCAATTCTTCTTCGAATAAGATCTTTTATTCTTTGCGCAGACTCTTCATTTATATGAATATTTCTTTTTTCGATAAAATACTTAATAACAGTTCCGGCTTTTTCTTCGGAGGAATGTTTTCCAAAAACTTCCAAGGCGATTTGTGCCAAGGCTTCCAATTCTAAAGTGAATCCCTTAGCGATACGTTGATCAAGCCCAGCACCACCTTTCTCCATTGGTCTGTCTAACTGTTCAAAGAGTGCTTGCTCGCTATAAACCCCAGACATTTTTAGTCGAATAGATTCTTCAATAACTTTCATTTGATTTTCTTCGTAAGGAATAAAGAATGATTCGGCGATAAGCTTGGCTTTTAATGGTTCCATAAGAAAACTAATTTGTTTTTCCGAAAGTCCGCGGAATTTTTCCATAATTTTGTCAAAGACTGATTTGCCTTCTTCTACTTTCGACTCTACTTCATGAGAAGCACCAGAAGCATCTTTCCATTCTTCTTTAGTAATTTTTCCATCTTTCATATTAATGATGTGCGTTCCCCAGTCGGCATTTTCCGGATTATGCGTGACGAGAATGATAGTTTTACCTTCTTTTTTGTTTAGTTCTCCTAATATCTGCATCACATTATTAGCTGAAGCACTGTCTAAGTTTCCTACGGGTTCATCAGCTAAAAGCAAAAAAGGATCATTTACAATTGATCTGGCGATACCGATTCTTTGTTGCTGTCCACCAGACAGCTGACTAGGGACCTTTTTCCATTGCTCCTTGATACCAAATCTTTCTAGTAACATCATAACTTTTCTTTCTCTTTCGCCCTTTCTAATGTTGACAAAAATTTGGGGCAAAGCCACATTGTCCAAAACTGACAAGGTTGAGATAAGATTGTATGATTGAAAAACCATTCCAATTTTACTGCGATGAAATTGAATTCGTTCCGAAGCTTTCATCTTCAAAATATCAATGTTATTTATCCGAACATTTCCCTCATCTGGATCTTCCAGTCCAGCGATGATATTGAGAAGAGATGATTTCCCGCAACCAGACGGTCCAAGAATCACCACAAACTCTCCTTTTTTAATGGTGAGATTCACATCAAACAAAGATTGAAAAGCATTATCTTTTCCACGATTATAGGTGAGATTAATTTTTTCCATCTCAACTAATTTTTCTTGTAGTTCCATTTTTGTAGAAGATTTTTATTTTGATTTATTACTATCAAAATTATACTACACTTTCCAATATTTGACAAATCATTTCTTTTCTGCTAGTATTTATTATTCAATAATTAGCCATAGAAGAATATGCTAAATTGAATGTAATATTAAAGTAGTTAATTAATTTTTAAAATATATGAAAAAAATCACAAATTATACAAAAACATCGATTGCTCTAATTGCAACATTGTTGTTTTTAGCTAGCACTGCTTTTGCAGATGTCTCTGTTAGCGTAGAAAATGAGTCTACAAATAACGTAACTGCCACAGGTGGTAGCGCTACGCAATCACAAAGTCAGAGTCAAGCGCAAGCTCAATCACAAACACAAGGTAATTCAGGTGGAACTGGTCTATGTTCTGGTTGTTCACCAGCTTCTTCGGGTTCTGGATCACAATCTCAGTCCCAATCACAATCTCAATCTCAATCGCAATCAGCGACGGGTGGGAATGCTTCTGTTAGCCAAAATATAGAAACAGAAATAGAAGTGGACATTGATCATAATGATAACGACGATGACGACGATGACGATGACGACGATAATAATCATAGTCACCACTCTTATTATAAAGATGGCAAAAATTATACTAAAACGGTTGTTTTAGGCGCAAAAAGCTTACCTGCTACAGGAAGCTCAGCTACGGGACTAGTAGCACTTCTTGCTCTTTCAGGTGTAGTAGCTTTTGGAATGAAATATGCATATGGAAAGTTTGCTAAGTAATTTCAGCTCTTGAGAGTTTTTGAAAAAAATTATGCGCGGATTTTGGCAAAAAATAAAAGGCAGTTGGATAGGTTCTCTTCTTTTCAGCTGTCTTTTAATATTAATCTTCTTTGGCTTATTTTTCCTAGTTAATCTAGATCTTAAGCCTACTTCAAAAAATCAACCGCTTTCTGATTCTTCGGTTAATTTTAACTTGGACGGCGAGATAAAAAAACGTCTTAATGGTATTGATGTTTCTGCGGAAAGTTATTCAGCTTGGGCGATTCGTTTTGGATTAGATGCTTCAAATTCCGGACTCGACCAAGATCCTGACAAGGATGATTTGGCCAACTATCTGGAATATGTTTATGGCACCAATCCATTAGAAAGAGATACGGACAAAGACACCTATTCAGACAAAGCAGAAATTGCCAATGGCTATGATCCAGATGCCCCAGGAGACAGCAATATCAAACCGCGAGTGGAAATTTCCATTGCTAAAATCAAAATTTTAGCACCTATGATTTGGTCAAAAAGTGAGCATGAACAAGATATGCTAAAAGAACTAGAAAATGGATTAGGGCACTATCTCAAAACTTCCGCCCCTGGGCAAGTTGGCAATATGATTATCTCTGGTCATTCTAGTAATTATATTTGGGCAAAGGGGGACTATAATCACGTCTTTAGGGATTTGGATAATTTAGAAAAAAATGACGTCATCACCGTCACTACTTTTCAAAAAAATGGAAAAATCATTATTTATCGCTATCAAGTTAGTGAGAAATTTGTGACGGTTCCCAATGACACGAGAATTTTTGAAAATTCTGACAGTCCAATCCTTACTCTTTCTACTTGTTGGCCAATCGGCACAAACTTTCGCCGATTAATTGTTAAGGCACAGTTGCAAAAATGACAACTTTAGTTGTCATCCTGAGCGGAGTCCCGATTTATTATCGGGACGCTCAGAATGACAAGTTGAAAAAAACTTGACAAAATATTCATTTTCTGCTAGTGTAATCTGTTAGTCTTTGTGCCCTAAAAATTGTCATGCTGAACTTGTTTCAGCATCTAGGTTAAGCCAAAAAATACATAGATCCTGAAACGAGTTCAGGATGACATAGAATATTATCCCTACGCCATTTTTCGCTAACCTTAGCTAAAAAAAGCGTGTTGATAATCGAAGAATGACCTTTGAAAAAAAATTCTGAGCCTTAAAAAATCTCAGGTTCATATATCACATAAAACAAAAAAAACACTATAAAAGTGGGCGAAAAGCCCGAGGAGGTTTTACCATGAAAAAACTGTTATTGACATTATGTGTAGTTCTGGCAATGGTGTTTTCTGCTGGCATCGTGCTGGCGGACGACGATATCAATGTGGATGTCTCAAATGAATCCACAAATGAGGTAACTGCGACGGGCGGAAACGCCCAGCAGGACCAAAATCAAGATCAGAACCAGTGGCAGGGGCAGAATCAAGAAGCCTGTGCCACGGGCGGAAACGCTACAGGCGGTCAAGGTGGTGCTGGTGGCAGAGGTGGTGAAGGCGGAGACGCTAGCGCTACCGGCGGAAATGCTAATGCAACCGGCGGGAATGCTATTGCGAATCCAGTGGCGAATGGCGGTCAATCAGCCGCTGATGCCGATGCTGATGCTGATGCATCGGCGAATATCGGCGATACCACCGCGAAAAATGAAACAACCGTCAAGGGTGTTGAGGGGGATGTTACAAATCAGAACATCTACACGTCTCCTGAAAACAAGCGCCCGCATATTATGGCGCAACCTGGACCTTCGGGAAATTTTCTCGGTGCAGGATTTATTACTTCCAAAGACTGGCAGCTTTTTGCTTGCCAGCCACTCTTCAAGAGTTTTACTCCGGAAGAACTGGAGGTAATGTCAGAGGGCGCCGGCGGATGGTTTTCATCAGGGATTCAAAAATCTCTTCGAATTAAGGAAGTTGCTGATTATGATCAACTTCCGGTTATGAGGTTAGATTTTGTCCCAGTCAGTAACTTTGGGGATTGGTCATCGGCAAAGATTCTTGGTGAATATGAATATACTGCTAACGAACCGATGCCCCTTGGTCAAGTCTTAGCCCATGTTCTTTTTGAAGCTAAAAAGGACACCAACACCCATCGAGTAGTTGTTTGGGTGAAGGAACGAGGTGAAGTCCAAAATTCTGGCCTCTCAATCGGTTCTGGCGTTGCTGGTTCCAGATTATGGGGACCTGGTAATGATGGCACTGCTGGGGCAATTGGTCTTGGCGGTCTGATCGGGACCACTACTGCGCGAACCCAAGAAGTTTATGGGATTCGTGTGTGGGCGCTCAACGACGGGTCAATCGACCCGCCGGAAGGAATGGAGGTTTGCGGGCTTAAAGTATCCGCGCCGGTGTCTGTAAGGGCAACGGTAGTGGAGGAAGAAATTTCTCCGCAAAAACCGGCCTGTGACCCGCAACCGATCATTTCACGTATTAAGCAGTTAGAGGAGGGCACGAAAAATTGCCCAAATGATTGTTTGAATAATGAAATGTTAAGAAAACAGTTAGGAGATGCCTACTTGGATCTCTTTTACTGCGTGGGAAACAGTGACGCTCTCGCGAAAGCGATTGCGGAGTATGAAAACGCCGAAAAGAATTTTCTCGAAGGTCGTGAGCCGAATGGTGCACGAACTAGCACCCTTCAAGGTGCGCAGGAAATTCTCTATAAAGCGCATTATAATTCTGCGTTGGCAATTCGCGAACTTCATGGGCGGGATGCGGAAATTTCTTTTGCTCAATTTAAAAAATTGAGCGAACGAGGTGATCACACAATGCCGACCGAAAAAAATGACATCAAACGATAAAAATCATACGGAGGAAATCATGAAAAAAATAATTAGCAGTATATTTACTATCGTTTTTGTTATCGCACTTTCGGGTGTGATGGCATTCTCCGCCGAGCCGGTTCCATCGGCTCCGGCAAAAAATTATAACTACGAACCAACTGCCACCGCCAAAGACCTGCAAAAGGTCAAGGCTGCAATCAAGAAAGAAACAGACTGGCTGTCAGTCCGCGAGGCAAAAACCCGGCGAACGCTTCTTGAGGCCATTGGTAATGTTTCCAGTGGTGTCCAAGCCGAAGTACAGTCGGCCATGGCTAACATTCAAAAATCCACTAAAGAGTCAATCGATAGTGCAACAGGGGAACTTGTCAGCGCTACGAAAAACCTGAAGGGCGTGGCGGAGGATATTAAAAATTCAACAGAATCAACCGTTACAGCGATTGACAATGTTGGTTCCTCTGTAAAAAACGCCGTTAATGGCCTCGGACTGATTATGATATTTATCGGAGCCATCCTTTTTCTGGGACTTATTATTCTTGGTTTGGCAGTTATTCGTAATCAGAAAAATGGCCAAGCGATGATTATCAAGGAATTACAGGACGGCAAAATGGCCGAAGAAGTTTCCGAGATTAAGGAGGAAGTCTCTGAAATCAAGGGCGTCGTCAAGCCCGACTCGTTTACTCTCCATTTCACGGTCGCTGGGCAGGAATGGTTGTATAATGTTCCTGTCAATAATCGAGGCAAATTTGTTTCTATCTATGCCCCGAAGGTTGTTGACCCAGCCGACATGCCCGCAACTCCAGCTGATACTGTGCGGGCGACAGTCAGCGAGGAGAAAGACCTCGCAAAAAGTTGCAAATCGGCGATGAAAGAATTTTTAAAGCCGACCTGTGACCAAGTTCAAAAAAATCTAATCGACCACCTGATTTCCACCAGAGAACTGCGAAAAGCCTAACAGCTAATCGCAGAACTTCGGGGAGCCCGAGCCAGTAAAAACGGCTCGGGCTCCAAACTCAAAATTAAAAGAAAATCAATAGAACGCAAAAATCGGCTTTTTTTCAAACTGGAAAAAATCGGTCGAGCCACAATCTGTGGAAAAATTTGCCAAAATTGATTGGAAATTGATTTTTGAGTGCAACACAACGACGGTTTATGTTTTTTCTTGCAAAGCGATTGATAGGGTCTTCCAAATTGGAAACCTAAAAAAACTACAAATTGTAGTCAATCGGACAGACTGATCTGCAAATTGCAAATCGGGGATAAAAAAGAAAAAAATATGAGCTATGAAGCGAAAAAAAAATCCTTTCTCATCGTAGAGAGGTAAACATACGAACGACGGTATTCCAAATCGGAAGCCGTCGTTTTTGTTGCACAAGATGAGATACATAGGTAACACTATGAATTTATCAAAATTAAAAGATTTTGCTAAAATTCAAAGTTAATTTATCTAAATATCCATCTATATGAAACTCGAAACTGTTCCATTGATATCCACTGGGATATACCACCGCTTTCCCTTCTATGACTACCAGCTGGCCAATAAATATGACCGCTGGCGACAAGTGGTCAAAATCCTTAAATTATCTAAAGAAGCCAGTCTACGGCTAGAATGGATTATTTACTATTATGATGGCCATAATGCCACCGCTACTGCTCGACATTATGGAATAGCCAGAAAAACTTTCTATAAATGGTTTAGGGAATTTGATCAAGATAATTTGTATAGTCTGTACAAATTGGAAGATAGATCCAAAGCTCCTCAAAGAGTCCGACAAAGAGAAATTGATCCGATTCAAGAACAGAGAATTATCCAGCTCCGAAAAAAACATATTCGCTGGGGCAAAGAAAAACTGGCAATAATTTACGAAGAAGAATTTAAAGAAAAAATATCCGCCTGGAAAATTCAAAAAGTAATTGAAACTTGGAAACTGTATTACAATCCCGCTAAAACCCAGAAAAACAGGCTTAAACGCAAAAGAGCCAAGAAAAAGAAACGGATTACAGAACTTGAATTGGATAAGCTATATTGGTTTCAAAAGAAAGCTGGCTATATTATCTGTCTGGACACTGTTACTATTTATTGGAATAACTTGAAAAGATATATTTTCACCGCAGTGGATAAATACGGCAAAGTGGCTTATGCTCGAATGTACAAAAACAAAAGTTCCAAAAATGGGGAAGACTTTCTGCTTAGGTTGAATTTTCTCTTAGATGGAAAAATACCAAGAGTTGGACATGATAATGGCGGTGAGTTTGAAAAGTATTTTAAATTTGCTTGCAAAAGATTAAAAATCGAGCAATACTATTCCCGAGTGAGAACACCCAAAGACAATCCCAATAATGAACGTTTCAATCGGACGCTTCAAGAAGAATTCATTGATCTGGGCAATTTTCATACTGACCCCGAAATATTTAATCAGATATTGACTGAATGGTTAATTGAATACAATTTCAAAAGGCCTCATGAAGCTCTTGGATACCTGACTCCTATGAAAATATCAAAAGTGTCACCTATGTACTCATCTTGTACATTTGTTTGACAAAATATTTGTTTTATGCTAGTGTTTATCGTTATGAATAATTAAGGAAATTAGACAAATTTATGGAATTCGAAAATATACTTAGATTAGCCAAAAAATACCTTGCGACTGCTATTTTAGTGGGACTGTTTTTAGGCGCAATTTCTTTCTTGGTTCTCATTGTCACGCAAAAAAGCTTTCGTTCAAACACGGACATTTTGATTGTGCAAAATCAAGAGGGGACAATCGACTACTATGCAATGTCTCGCAGTGCTGACTATTTGTCTAGTATTCTTTCTGAAGCGGTTTATAGTGAAAAATTTCTTGACGAAACAATCACAACAGGGAAATTTTCCGGCGGAATTTTTTCTGGAAGTAAAATGGAAAAACTGAGAACTTGGCAAGAAACCATCAGCATCAAAAAAAATCCCACTGTCGGAATTTTGACTTTAGAAGTTTTTGGTGATACTGAGCGTCAAGCTAATGACATTTCCGTGGGAGTTTTAGATGTTTTAATCAACAAAAATTCAACGTTTTTGGGCGCTAATCAAAACCTCAAAATCCAAGTCCTTTCCGGTCCAATTACGGAAAAAAATCCTTCTGTTTCGAAAATTATTCTCGCTAGCTTGGCAGGATTCTTAATTGGAATAGTTTTGATTTTTATGTGGGCAATATACAAAAATCCCGCCAAAACTGAAAAGAAAGAAAAAGAGCAAGAAATAAAATTCTATCCAACGGAAGTTCTGGATGCTAATAGTGATTATTGGAAGGAAAAATTGAATAATAAGTAATACTAGTGTAGACTAATATTACTAAAAAGGTTATTTACCAACTGAATAAATCCATGTCATTCTGAGCAGAGCGAAGAATCTACTCTTTAATACGACCTGTTATACTACCTAATAGATTCTTCACTATGTTCAGGATGACATAATAAAAAAACAATCAAAAAAAGAAAGGAGGCGAAAAAACTTTTCGAAAAAAAACTGGTCATTGGCGAACGTCGTCGATGATCAAAAAAATAACGGGTGTAAAAACCCAAAAAAAAATTAGGAGGTTACCATGAAAAGATTAGCCCTTATTATTTGTATTTTTTGTTTATTTTTTTCTACTTATGCGATAGCTGCGGAAGTCTCAGCGGAAGTCTCAGCTGAAGCCACCGCGACCTCAACGAGTGCGTCAGCTATCGCCTCGGCGTCGACATCGGGATCGTCAGGATCGGAAGCCTGCGCGACTTGCCTAAGTTGCGCGACAGTCAAAATTGCGGTCGTACCGGTGCAGTGTCAAGTTTACCGGATGGTGACAATTGATTCTCGCTTTCCACTGGGTTTTCCCAGTATCGCAGAAGAAACTAAAAAAATAACCTATTCTGATCCGCTATTGGTCTTATGGGATAAATTAGAGAACATTGAGACGGAAAGAATTCGCGACGAGAAGTATTTAATCAAAGCCCAGGCGTATTTCTGGGTGGATGGCGGATGTTTGGTTATTCGGCGGGTGTTCGCCGCTAACCCGGGAGAATATATTTCTCTCTTAGCTACCACCTGGAAGGGCTTAAAGTACGAATTACCCATAGATAAACCAGGGTCAGTTATAAACAAAATGTACTATTTATCTGGACTAATTGAGCTCGCCCAACGCCCTGACAATTCATGGGGATTCAGAATTAAATAAACCCAAAAAAACTCAGGCTGGGATTCCAGCCATAACAACTCAAGCCCTGCGGTTCATTTGAACTTCGGGGCTTGCTTTTTTTTCTGATTTATGCTATAAATATAGGTTATCTTTATCTAAAAATAATGAACAACATTTTCAAAAAAGTCACCCAATTTGACAAAACTGATCTAAAAATCGGGGTGGCTTTTGTGTTTTTTTCAATCCTAACTTTAAATTATCTTTTCTTTGGCAATAATTTTTTCATTTTTTTAGCTTTCTTTTTTTGTAGTGCGATTGTAATTTGGGATTCTCCGCGAGCAGGAATTCTGGCTGTCGTTCTCACCCTTATGATTTTTGGAGAAAAATTTTCTCTTTTGCCTTTGCAAATCGGCCGGCAAGTCTACAAGATATATGCCATGGATCTAATAATGCTTATGATTTTTGCCTTTTGGTTTTTGCAAATTAAAATTAGAAAACAAAAAATATCCCAAAATATTAGCGGTAAAAAAAATATCTGGCTGGCTATATTTTTTCTGATGTTAATTTTTTCTCTAATTAGAAGTATTTTTTTGCAATCAGATATGGCATTGGCGATTGGAACTTTCAAGAATTATTCCTACCTATTGGTATACTTTTTGTTTCTAGAAATGTTTTCTTCTTCAAAAGAATTTCTCCGAATTTTACGAGTATTGTTTTTTGGAGGTGTGATGATAATTGGTTTTATTTTTTGGGGATTTTTAGCAGGCAAAGGTCTGTGGACTGAAGGTACCCCTGGACTTCGCTATCTTTCTGGCTTGCATACATATTACATAACTTTTTCCCTGATTATTATTTTTGTCCTTTCGGCTTTTCAGGATTATTTTCGCAATAAAATGATTTCCGGAAGTATTTTTGCGATGCAGACAATCGGACTACTCGGCAGTATGTTTCGCCATTTATGGCTAGGAGTTTTTTGCACAATCAGTGCTATTTGGTTTTTGATGAAAAAAGACGAACACCGAAATATCCTAAGTCATATTTGGAAACTGTCCTTTCTGGGCATATTTATCTTAATCTTTTTTCTTTGGATCAGTCTGCTTTTTGGAAATGAAATTAATTCTATAAACGACAATACTTTCGTATCTTCGATGGTTAAGCGCGCCCAAACTCTCACTCAAACTGGAAACGAAATGGAAAGCGCCGCCGGCTGGAGATTGACCGCTTGGAAATCAGCCGGTCAAGAATATTTGAAAGCGCCAATACTTGGAATCGGACTAGGAAAAAAAATTTATCTCGATCATAATAACTTTTTGGATTTAGTGGACGTGCGAAATATTCACAATGACATGTTGAGCCTGCTGGTTCAGCTGGGTATTGTCGGCTTTTTGCCTTTTGTAATGTTTCACCTTTATCTGACCAAAGAGCTACTAATAGCTCTCAAAAATAGCACTACCAATAGACAAATCTTGCTAATCTCGACTGGATGCGGAATAGTAGCGGTATTTGGAGCGTTTTTCGCTCTCTATATTTCCTTTACCGGCACGGCCATATTCTATTGGCTGGTTATGGCAATGATTAGCATTTCTATTAAACTAAATCAAAACTAATGAAAAGTATAATAATAGTCACCTACAATTCATCCCGCGATATCAGAATTTGCTTGGAATCAGTAGAAAAAAACATTTTCTCAACGGATCAAGTTTTTGTAATTGATAATAATTCTAATGACAATACAGTAAATCAAGTTAGAAAGTTTATTGAAAATAGAAATAATTTTAAATTAGTAGAACAAGAAAATAATTTAGGTTTTGCCAGAGCCGTTAATATAGGCCTTGAAATGTCGCAAGGCGAGTATATTTTTCTCATCAATCCAGACACAAAATTTGAAGAGGGGATTTTGGACAAAACCATATCCTTAGCCGAAAAAAATTCGGCTGATATCTGCGGAGTTAGACAAATCGACGAAAAAAGCAAGCCTCTTGGATCTTTCGGAAAATATCCGAGCAAGCTATCAAACTTTTTTGAAACATTTTGGTTGGCCAAAATATTTCCAATTGGCAGATATGTCCGCTATAATTTTTTGGACAAAAAATTATTTGCATCCGATAGACAAGTTGATTGGGTTGGGGGAGGATTTATGCTAATCAAAAAAGAAGTCGTTGAAAAAATTGGCAAAATGGACGAAAACTTTTTTATGTATCTTGAAGATGTGGATTTTTGCCAGAGAGCCAAGCAGGCCGGTTTTTCTGTGTGGTTTTTTGGCAGTATTGAAATTAGGCATTATGGCGGAAAAAGTTTTTCCGAAAAAAATAGTCGTGAGCAAAAGAAATATAACCGAGAAAGTTTGGAATATTTTATGCAAAAATACAAATGTCATTCCCGTGAAAACGGGAATCTAGTGTAGAAACTTAATGCCTTGAGACTAGATTCCTGCTGGAGTTTATGCTCGCGAAAGCGGGTACAGGAATGACAAAAATTTATGAAAATTTTAGAAATAAATAAATATAATTATCCTAAAGGCGGAGCCGACCGGCATTTTTTGGATGTTGTTTCTTTGCTCAAGTCCCAAAAAAACGAGGTGGCAATTTTTTCTATGACTAACGCCAAAAATGAACGTTCTCCTTGGGAAAAATATTTTGTAAGTTATGTTGGATACAATAAGAATGATTCGACTTTATTGCAAAAAATAATTGGAACGTGTCGCATGTTCTACTCTGTTGAAGCTAAGGGAAAAATCAAAAAAATCCTAAATGAGTTTAATCCTGAAATTGTTCATCTGCATAATATCTACCATCAAATTTCTTTTTCAATTTTAGATGAGATAAAAAAAAGAAATATCCCAATTGTTATGACTGTGCATGATTACCACTTGATTTCTCCTGACAAGGATGAGTTTCTGGAAAATGTCGGGCGAAAATATTGGAAGTTTCTATTTGTAAGTCAAAAATATTCTCTCTCAAAAAGACTAATTTTAGTTTTGAAAACTTATTGGGAAGATCTTTTGGGCTTTAAAAATAAAATAGACCTGTTCATAGTCCCAAGTCAATTTGTTGCCGAAAAACTCAAAAAATGGGGCATAGAGAACGAAAAAATTGCTTATTTACCCCATTTTATTCCTAATTCAACTTTAGACGAAAAGTCTGAAGACCAAAAAAGCGCTCCCTATGCCTTCTATTTTGGAAGAATTTCTGCGGACAAAGGTGTGCCAGAACTGATGAAAACATTTCAAAAGATCGATGGCATAAAATTATATATTGCTGGAGAAATCGAAGATGATACGCAAATAATTCAGGATAAAAATATTGCGTATCTAGGAAAACTAAGCAAAGAAGAAGTTAAAAACTACATTCAAAAGGCTAAATTTTGCGTTTCTTTTTCTCGCTTACCGGAAACTTTCGGCCTTACGGCTCTAGAATCAATTGCTCTTGGAAAACCCTTCATTGGACTTGATGCTGGTGCTTACAAAGAGATAGTTAACCAAGGGAAAACTGGTTTTATTTGTAATAACATTACAGAAGCTAAAGAAAAAATTTCCCAAATAATTTCAAAGGGTATTGTTTTTGACGAAACAGAAATCGCGCGATTTGCCCAAGAAAAATTCGGGGAGGAAAAATATTATCAAGAAATCATGAGACTATTTAAAAGACTATTTAAAAATTGTCATAAATAAGTAGTAATGTCA
>DHFM01000033.1 GCA_002400405.1 Candidatus Moranbacteria bacterium UBA4824 | reverse complement strand
ACAAAACTATTTTTCTCTTAAATTCTTTATTCTATGGGGTGGTAAAAAATGCAAAATACTAAATTCAAAAAGGGTTGCGGAAAAGTTGAGCTTTAGGGTGGAGCCTAAACTTTTCGAAAAGCTCAACTTTGGTGAAGTGGTTTAAACTGAGATAAAATTATAAGAAAAGTAAATTTTTTGCTATACTTAAAAAATGCAAAAGGAAATAATATTAAATCAAGAAAAAGTGCTGTATACTTTCCGAAAAAGCCGGCGCTCGAGGTGCATGCGACTTACGATCAGAAATGATGCGACTTTGGTGGTGAGTGTGCCGTGGCGACTGAGTGAGGAAACGGCGATGAAGTTCGTGAAAGAAAAGGCGGATTGGATTTTGGGAAAGATAAAGCATTTTCAAAGCAAGGAATCGAGTTTGCCACTAGCGACTAGAAAAGATTATTTGAAATATAAAAAGCTGGCGCGAGAGATTGCCGAAAAAAAGTTGCAATATTTCAATGAGTTCTATGGTTTTTCATATAATCGAGTTTCTATTCGCAACCAAAAAACCCGCTGGGGGAGTTGTTCCAAAGCGGGCAATCTAAACTTTAGCTACCGGATAATCTATCTCTCAGAAAAACTTTGCGACTATATAATTATCCACGAACTATGTCACCTTGGTGAGTTCAATCACTCCAAGGATTTTTGGGCGCTCGTGGCGAAAATGGTGCCGGAGCATAAGAAGATAAGGAAGGAAATTAGAAAGATGTAGGAAATAAGCAGTGTTTTGACCAGCTTAGCAAAGCGTAGTATAATTTTGTTATTAAAGAAAAATTAATTGATGATAAAACTAGTAAAAAATATGAAAGAAAAAAAAGTAAAAAGTAAAATAACTTTGGATAAATTAGCTACTATAATACAGGGCAATCTTTTGAGTATGGAAGAAAACATAAATAATAAAATAGACACTAAAATAGACGGGCTAAAGAAAGAAATAATATCAGTAAAAGATGAATTAAAAGCTGATATAAAAGATATTAAAGCCAACTTAAACAAAAAGGTAGATATTTTTGTTCATAATGATTTGAAATTTCGGGTGGAAAAATTGGAAGAAAAAGTGGGGGCGGGGAGGAAGAAATAAAATTGAAATTTTTTTGTATAAAAAGTATTTGAAAAACTCAAAAATCTAAAAATAAGGAGGATAAAAAATGTCTGAAGAATATAAAGAGGGCTCAGAAGAATGGTGTGTGCATAGTCTTAGGAAAAATGCGTTCAACCACTTTTATGAAAGTGGCAATCGAAAATGGGCTAGATCTGGCCATTCTAAGGAAGTATATTGATTATTTAGAGAGGAGGGAATTAGAAAAAGATAAAAAATAAAAATATTTTCTTTTATTTAATACTTAGCCGGACGCGAAAATAATCGCTAGTCCGGCTTTTTAATGAAGCGTTGCAATTATTTCTTGAACTCGGGGTTACAATACTTTACAAAAGTCTAAAAATATACTAGAATACCTAGATTATCAGAAAGGCTGATAGTTTGAAGTATCTTAAAAACAATAAATATGGGAGGTTTGTGTGTTTTCAAAGAAAACATTAATGTAGATTTTAGTTTAAGTAGCGTTGGATTTTTCGCTAGGAATTCTTTAGTTTTCAAGCTTTTGTTGAATAAAATGGTGAATAAAAAAATAATCTGAAAAATTGAAAAGGAGAGAATTTTATGCACAGAATATATTTTGATACATTTATTCCGGCTAATTATGAGAAACTTGCAAAGGAAGTTATGGGTTATTCTGATTCGGAATTATTACCGATACGGGAAGAAGATGCGAATAATATCTTCGAAAAGGTGTTATCACTTAATGAAGTAAAAAGCAAACACCCTCTTGGGGATATTATCATTCAAGCTTATGGTTTATCGGGGGATGCTAAAAATGGCTCTGAAATTGCCAGCGAACACGGTGTCAGCAAAGCTCGTATTTATCAATTGAGAGTGCGAGGCTTGTGGATGCTCAGGCATCCAAAAAGAAGCCGACCGTTTAAGAGGTTGAGCAGGGAGGGATTAGAAGAAGAGATTAAATTTTTAAGAAAAAAATTAGATGAGGCTAATGCGGAGTTGGATAAAACCAAGGAAGAGTTGAATGAGATACAAGTGCGCTATAAAGAAAAAACGGACATCAAAAAAATCTTATTGTTCGAAATAGAGGAGTTAGATTTCTCAGTGAGGGCGAGGAATTGTTTGCGGTCTGTAAGGATCAAGACTCTTGGTCAGCTTGTTAATAAAAAAAGAAAAGAAATGATCGAGATAGGGGGGCTTGGCATAAAAACACTTCATGAAATTGAGGAGATGCTTATAGAATTTGACTTATCTTTCTCTGAATAAACAGAGAGAAGAAATTATAGTAAATAGCGATGAATCAAATTTTTGAATCATCGCTATTTTTTTGTCTAAAAATAAAGTTTACCAAATATCCACTCTTCCCTCTGGCACAATTATTTTCAAGGCTTTTTCGAGTTCCTCGGTGTTTTGAATGCAGTAGGGTGTTTCGAGTTTGGATCCGCCGATAGAAAGATATACTTTCATGGCACCAAGCTCGCAACGATCAAAGAAAGCGGAAAGATTTTTGAGAATAGTTTTGTCGAAGTTTGGCGGGAGGGTGATCACAAGTTTTGAATTGGCGATATTATTTAGGGGTCCTTCTCCGCCAGTAGGCGGATCAGGACGAATGGTGGCACTAAAGTCGCCACCATTCGCTTTTTGAGTATTGAGAACTCTTTTGAAATTTTCCAATTCATTTTCGTTGACGACTTTCACTGTGTCGCAAAGCAGTTTGAAACTGCCATCTTTATCGGAAATTTTTCCAGTGGCGAGAATTATTTTTTCTTCTTGCCAGATTGATCCGGTCGCTTCTAAAACTTTTGGGAAAACCAGAATTTCCATTGTAGAATTCATATCTTCCAGTGTCACAAACATCATAGTTTTTTGATTTTTGAGAAAAATCTTTTTTATTTTGGAAATTATCCCGCCCACAGACACCATTTGCCCGACTGATTCTGGTCCAATGTTTCGAATTGGCAAGGCCATTTTTTCAAAATATTCTTGATAATCTTTGACGGGATGATCACTAATATAGAGTCCAAGAAGTTCCTTTTCCCAGAGTAGGCGTTCTTTTTTAGAGGCTTCTATAGAGGCCTCTAATTTTATCGGTGGTAATTTAATATCAGCGTCTCCAAAGAGACTTGTTTGATTTGAGTTTTTCAATTTTTCAATATTCTTTGAATGAGCCAAGATATTTTCAATGGAAGCGATGATGGAGTTTCTTTCGGAAAATTCTTCCAGTGCGCCAACTTTGGAAAGGGCTTCGATAGATTTCTTATTGAGATCTTTGTGGCGCACTCTTTCCACGAAATCATTAAGACTCAAAAATTTTCCGTTTCTTTTTCTTTCTTCTACAATTTCATGCGCAATGGTGTGGCCGACATTTTTGACGGCATTTAGTCCAAAACGAATTTTCTCGGTATTATTTTTTTCATCTGTAATCACTGCAAATTGTTCAAAACTTTCATTGACATTGGGTGGCAAAACTTCAATACCCATTTCTCGACATTCAGCAATTTCAATCGCCACACGATCAATATTATCTTGATCGGAGGTGAGCAGTGCAGCCATAAATTCGGCTGGAAAATGCGCCTTGAGATAGGCTGTTTGATAGCCAACAAGAGCATAACAAGCAGCATGACTTCTGTTAAAACCATAACCCGCGAAAGGTTCAATGTAGGCAAAAACTTTTTCACCCACAGATCCGGCAATACCTTGCTTCATGCAACCTTCAATGAATTTATGTTTTTGTTCTTGGATGAGGGCGAAGATTTTTTTGCCCATGGCTTTTCGTAGTACATCCGCTTCGCCAAGTGTGAAACCGGCCAAAGCTTGAGCAATCTGCATAACCTGTTCTTGATAGACCGCTACGCCATAAGTTTTTTCCAAAATTGGTTTCAAATTCGGATGCAAATATTTGATTTCTTTTTCGCCGTGTTTTCTGGAAATAAAATCGGGAATCCAGTCCATTGGACCGGGGCGGTACAGCGCTACCATCGCGATGATGTCTTCCAAAACATTGGGTTTTAGAAGTTTCAAATATCTTTTCATGCCGGAACTTTCCAATTGAAACACTCCCGTTGTTCTAGCTTCTTGCAAAAGTTTGAAAGTTTCTTTGTCATCAAGGGGAATATTGTCAATATTAATTTCTTGACCATAAGTTTTTTTCACAATCTTCAAAGCATTTTGAATGATGGTGAGATTTTTTAGTCCCAAAAAGTCCATCTTGAGCAGACCAATTTTTTCCACAAAACTGGATTTAGTTGAAGAAGAATATTGTGTCACGGTGCCATCACCTTTGCCGGTTATTTTTTGTAAAGGGGAATATTCCGTCACAGGTTCTTTGGTGATAACTACTCCGCAAGCATGCATCGAAGCATGACGCACTACGCCTTCAAGGCGCGAAGCACTGTCAATTAATTTTTTTCCACCCTCATCATTTTTGTGCAGATCGCTAAATTCTTTGACTTGCTCCAACGCATCTGAAATCGTAGAAAACATCGGAATCATTTTGGCAGTTTTGTCGCAAAAATCATAGGGAAGTCCCAGTGCGCGTCCGGCGTCGCGAATAGCTGCGCGTGCAGCCATAGTTCCAAAAGTAATAATCTGAGCCACATGATCGTTGCCATATTTTTGCCGAACATATTCCAAAACTTCATCACGGCGGTCGTCAGCAAAGTCCATGTCAACATCGGGCATCGAGATTCGCTCCGGATTTAGAAATCTTTCAAACAGCAAATCATATTTTATTGGATCAATGTTAGTGATGCCGATGAGGTACGACACAAAACTTCCGGCGGCACTGCCACGCCCTGGGCCCACCACGATGCCTTGCTCCTTAGCCCAATTAACAAAATCTTGCACGATAAGAAAGTAAGACGCAAAACCAGTTTTTTGAATGATATCCAATTCATAGTCCATTCGTTTTTGATGTTCTTCGGTTATATTTTCACCAAATCTTTTTTTGAGACCATCTTTGGTCATTTTGAGAAGATATGTTTCAGCGTCATATCCTTCGGGTACATCAAAATGAGGAAGTTGAGTTTCGCCCAATTTTATTTCCAAATTGCATTTATCCACAATTTCTTGGGTGTTAGCGAGAGCCTCTGGACTATCTTTGAAATGTTCTGCCATTTCTTCAGGACTCTTAAGATACAACTCAAAATCCATTAAATTCATCCGGTTAGTTTCCGTGACTTTGCGGTTAGTTTGAATACAAAGCAGAATATCTTGAATGGAATTATCTTCTTTTTTAACATAATGAATGTCGTTAGTGGCGACAAGCGGAATGTCAAATTTTTTTGAAATTGCAATGAGAGCTGTGTTAGCAATGCCTTGCTTTTCAAATTTAGGATGATGTTGAATTTCTAAATAGAAATTACCTTTACCAAAAATTTCTTGATATTCCAAAGCTAGCTTTTCAGCTTTTTCGATATTGCCGGAAATAGCAGCCGAAGGAACTTCTCCTTCAGCGCAAGCCGATAGCCCGATTAACCCTTGGGAATATTTTCGCAAAAGTTCTTTATTAATTCTGGGTTTATAGTAGAAACCTTCCAAATGCGCCACTGAAATTAGTTTCATTAGATTCTTGTAGCCAATTTCATTTTTTGCCAGCAAAATCAAATGATAGCGAGTTTTGTCTTCTTGGGTATTGTTCTTGCTCAAATAATCTCCCGCTGTGAGATACATTTCGCAACCGATAATTGGTTTTATTCCGCGTTCTTTGGCTTTGATATAAAATTCAATGGCGCCATAAAGTACACCGTGATCGGTAATTGCTAAAGAATCCATCCCAAGCTCCTTGGCACGATCAAGAATGTCATCGATTTTGGCGAGACCGTCTAATAGACTGTAGTGAGTGTGGACGTGGAGGTGGGTGAACTTTGGCATAAAAAATTTTTAATTTTTGAATTTTTAATTTTATAAATAAATCTAAATTTTTTAATTTTTAAACATTAGAAATTAAAACATTATTTAAAAATTACAAAATTAAAAATTATAAAATTTGAGCAAAATAAAAGACTAGTTAAATTTAATTACTAGTCCAGACTTTAAAAAATAGTATAATTATTTTCATATGATTTGTTCTCCTCATAGCCCAGGTTGCCCCATGGGTTTTGCAGGTGAATTAATAATGATGCTAATCCGCCCACCTCGACTCGCAAAGACGATTGCTCGTCGACGCGAGGCTGGCGAATATATGCGAATGTTGCGAATCGCGAATTAATGCATTAAATATAGTTTAGCATAAGAAGGAATACTTGACAAAAAAAATAAATCATATAATATATATTTATTATTTGACTAGGAGCGCCTTGGTTTTGGTTCGCAGCGAACCGAGGCAAAACGAAAATCCGATAACCAGGAGGTAACTCCATGGTCAACACAAGGATTAAGACTTTGTAAGTTGGCTAGGGCAGGCTCGCGACGGGAGCGAGCCTTGGTGGAAACCTCAACAGCAGGGGTCCCGGCGATATTGTCGCGGGGCTGGTCGTTTGGGACCTCTGTAAATAAACTAGAATCTGTAGTAGAAAGTTTTCTTATCTTTTATCTAAAAGATAAGAACAATACTAGTAGGTTCTTTTTTTATTGGGAAAAATAAAAAAGGATTCCCGCGCGGTTGTCGCGGGAACCCTTTTTGCTGTTTCTGGGGGAAAATTATGTCGGAATTATTTGAAGAGAGCGTGAAAAGGCGCTTCCGTAACTCACAAAACAAACCCATCCCTCCTTGTTTTTTCTCAAAATTTTCCGGATTATTACGTCTCCATATTTTTGTCCAACGGCAATGATTTTTTTTGCGGGGATATATTTTTGGCAGTTGCCAATATCGACCCCGCTTTTGATGTCGTTCCCAACCCGATAGAAGGTTTTCGTGCGGATTTGGTTTAGGTCTTCATCCTTAAGCGTGCAATTGACTGTGTTTTTTCCCGCAGAAGCATATAATACGGTCAAAACTTTTCCGGGAAAATCAAGCTGGTCACCTTTTCTTAAAGTTCCGATAATCATTGGCTCCTCCCTTACGACTGGTTTGTGAATCATTTCCGGTGGGAGTTCTTTTTTGAAATCCCTTCCAAAAACAAAAAATAAAATTGCAATTATAACAACGCAAATAATGAAAAAGTCCCTAATGTTGTATTTTTTTTTAACATTTACTTTCCCGATTTCATCACTTTCTTCTATTATGAAAATTTTCTTTTTCATTTTTCCCTTCCTCCTTATTATTTGATTGTTAATGAAACTGTCAAAAAAGTATATTTAAGGATATAATAATCTTATGATAAAGTCAACCCTGTTAAATAGCATCTTAGCAGTAGCTTAATTAAAATTTTATGGCAGAAAATTTAAAAGAAAAGACAAGTAAAAAAAGAAATTATTTAACAGGGTCAACCTTTGAATTAGAGGAAAAATTAAGCGCCGAGGGATATGAGATTATCATCGGGATTGATGAGGTGGGGAGAGGACCACTAGCCGGACCTGTTGTTGCTTGCGCAACAACAGTCCGGAATTTCCAATTTCCAATTTCCAATTTCCAAATAAATTCCAATGATCAAATTTCCAATGACAAAAAATGGGATCTGATTCGCGATTCCAAAATGCTCTCGGAAAAACAACGGGAAAGTCTGTTTGATTTTATCGGGGAGAATTTTCATGTGGGCGTGGGGATCTGTGATCATCGGACAATTGATCGGGTGAATATTTTGGAAGCTAGTTTTCTGGCGATGAAAAGTGCAGTCGCTTCGCTTTCACGTAACATGAAACATGGAACATGGAACAAAAAGAAAATAATACTACTTGATGGTAATAAGCAAATCCCCAATTTTTCTTTTGAACAACGAGCAATCGTGAGTGGAGATAAACTAATCAAATCAATTTCTGCCTCTTCGATTTATGCCAAAGTGACACGTGACCGCATGATGGAAGAAATGCACAAAATTTATCCTGAATATAATTTTGCCCAGCATAAAGGCTATGGTACAAAAATGCATATGGACGCCCTCAAAAAACACGGCCCCTGCGAAATCCACCGCAAAAGTTTCCGACCGGTGAGGAAGTGCATGGTTTAGAAACTTTATAAAAACTTAAAATATTGACAAACTTTATAAAGTTTAGTATAATAGCTTTATGAATACGAAAGATAAGCTAAAAATCATCCAAGATTTGTCGGATCTCACCCAGACAAAAATGGCGGCTAAAATAGGCGTTTCTTTTGTGGCACTTAATAATTGGTGGACCGGAAAATCCCAGCCGAGAAAAAAGCAGGAAATGGCCATTGACGCAATGTATCTTGAATATAGCGGGCAAAAAACAATTCCCGAAACTGTTCTGTTGGCCAAAAAAGAATTGATTGTCAAAGAAGCTAGCAGGCATAAAAATATCCGGGAAATTATTTTGAAAAATCCAGATATTCGCGATCAGTTTATGCTTTCCCTTACTTATAACTCTAATAAAATAGAAGGGTCAACCTTGTCGGAGGATGAAACTGCTGACATTATGTTTAACAACAGAATGATACCGGACAAGAGTTTAGTGGAACAGTTCGAAGTTAAAAATCATCAAACGGCTTTGAAATATCTTTTTCGACAATTGGAAGATATAAAAAAAATCAACGAAGAATTAGTCTTGAAATTACATAGTATTCTAATGAATGGAATCAGAGACGACGCTGGTTTTTATCGCCATCACGGAGTGCGAATCGTTGGAACGAACGTGCCAACGGCCAATTATCTCAAGGTTCCGAAATTAATGAAATTTTTTTTTGCGGATTTGAATAAAAAACCAAAGGACATAATTGGTCATGCTTCCAATATTCACGCTCGATTTGAACAAATTCATCCATTTTCTGATGGCAACGGACGAATTGGAAGGTTGATTTTGACAGCGATGCTTCTAAAAAGTAATATTGCTCCGGCGGTGATAAAACAAGAAAACAAACGATTATATTATACCTATCTTCGCTCAGCGCAACTCAAAAATGATTTCACTCAACTGGAAAATTTTATCTGCGATGCGGTAGCAGATGGTTTTGATATTGTGAATAGAAAATAAAAAATTGATATGTTCAAAAAACACGGCCCCTGGAAATCCACCGCAAAAGTTTCCGACCGGTTAGAAAATGCATGGTCTAAGTTGATTTTAGTTAGTATTTGAGATAATATGAAGGTATGAAACAAGAAATTCAAAAAATTATAGAAAAAGCCATAAAAGATCTTGATTATGAAATAGGCGAGGTTGAAGTTGACTATCCAAAAGTTGAAACTTTTGGCGATTATACGACTAATACGGCGATGGTTTTGGCGCGAACGCTTAAAAAAAACCCAATTGAGATAGCTGATAATCTAAAGAATCAAATCCTAAAGCGAAGCTTTAGGAAAGAAATTTTTGAAAAAATAGAAATTGTGAAACCGGGGTATATAAATTTCTATTTATCCAAAGAATATTTGCAAGATACGGTTCGGGAGATAAATGAAAAAGAAAATAAATTTGGTGAAAGTAAAATTGGGAATGGAATAAAAGTTAACAATGAATTTATTTCTGCCAACCCGACTGGACCGCTTCATCTTGGTAATGGCCGAGGAGGATTTTTTGGAGATGTGATTGGAAAAGTTTTGGAAAAAGCTGGTTATGAAAATACAAATGAATATTATGTGAATGATGCCGGAGAGCAACTTCTCAAGTTGGGGCATAGTGTTTTGAAAGATGAAGAGGCGGCATATTCTGGAGAATATATTGATGAGTTGAATAAAAAGTTTGCAAAGATAAAAGATATCAAAGAAATTGGAGAAAAATCGGCTAAAATTGTGCTAGATGAAATTATCAAGAAAACAGTTGCGGAAAAAATGAAAATTAATTTTGATAGTTGGATTTCAGAAAAAAAAGATTTAGTTGATAGTGGATATGTTGAAAAGGCGATTGAAAAACTAAGCCAGAAAAAATTAACTTTTGAGAAAGATGGAGCCTTGTGGCTTGAGACGACAAAATTTGGCGATGACAAGGATCGAGTGCTCATCAAAAAAGACGGACAAAAAACATATTTTGCCTCGGATTGTGGTTATATCTTAAATAAAATAGAGAGAAAATTTGAAAAAATAATTGAAGTTTGGGGTGCTGATCACCATGGTTATATCTCAAGATTTCGTGCGGCAGCGCAGGCTCTTGGATTCAAAGGTGAAATTAGATTTGTGATTGTGCAACTGGTGCGTCTTGTGAAGAATGGCAAGGAAGCTCGAATGAGCAAGCGTGCTGGAAATGTTGTGTATATGGATGAACTTATAGAAGATGTTGGCTTGGATTCCGTCCGGTTTTTCTTTTTGATGTATGACGCTAATACTCATATGACTTTTGATCTTGATTTAGCCAAAGAAAGATCTGAGAAGAATCCGGTGTATTATGTGCAATATGCGCACGCTAGAATTTGTAGTATATTACGAAAGTCCAGTGAGAACCCTCTCCTGTCCGGAGTACCGGACATCCTCTCCCAGAGGGAGAGGAGGAACAATGTGGATTTAAAATTATTAACTCACGAAAAAGAATTGAGTTTGATTCGCGAACTCAATAAATTTCCGCAGATCATTGAAGAAATTTCGCAAAGTTATGAAGTGCATAAATTGCCCTATTATGCTATAAAACTAGCGGATAAATTCCACTGTTTCTATAATGATTGTAAGGTACTAGATGACGAGAATCTAGAGCTAACTGGCGCTAGACTAAACCTCATAAATGCTGTTAGAATAGTATTAGCAGAAGTGCTAAGATTGTTAGGTGTAAATTCACCAGATTGGATGTGATTGGAAAGTTAGTCTTTACGAATTACGAATTTTGTACGAATATACCAATAATAAAAAATTAGTATATTAGTAATTGATTAGTAATTAGTAAAGAAAAAAGGCTAAATTAATTAACTAAAACAAAATTATGAAGATCGGAATTGACGCGCGCACAATTTTGAATCCAGAGAAGGGTGAAGCGATTGGGGTGGGGCACTATACCTATCAACTTATTCGCCATATTTTGGAAATCGACAAGGAAAATGAATATGTTTTGTTTTTTGATTTTCGGGTGCGAGAAAAGGATGTGAAAAAATTTGCGCAGGCGAATGTGAAGATAAAATTCTATCCTTTTTCGGATTATAAAAAATATTTGCCGGGAGCATATAATGAAATTTTGGGCACAGCAACTCTTATGAAAGAAAATTTGGACGTGGTTCATTCCACCTCTCCAATGAGTCGAATTCCGGTGGGATATCGAGGAAAAACTATTGTCACGGCGCATGATTTGGCAGTCTACAAAGTGCCGGATGTTTTTCCAAAACTAAAAAGCACTAAAGCGCGAGCCGTGATGAGTCTGATGGTGAGCAAGGCTGACAAAATAATTGCGGTCTCTGAGTCGACAAAAAAAGACATTGAAAATATTTTCAAATATCCAGCCGAAAAAATCAAAGTGATTAATGTTGGTTTTGACAAGCGACTTTTTGAGGAGTCAAAGCTAACTCGCGAAAAAGTTTTGGAAAAATATGGAATTCCAAATGACAAAAAATATATTCTGTTTCTCGGCACAATCGAACCGATCAAAAATATCACTCGACTTTTAGAAGCTTTCAAAATTTTCAAAGAAAGATGTCAGAAAACCCAAGGCAAGTGTGAGCACAAACTTATTCTCGCCGGAAAAAACGGTTGGTTGGCACAGGAGTATAAGCAAATTGTGAAAGATCTTGGAATTTCTAGTGATGTCATTTTTACTGGTTATGTAGTCGGCGATGAGCTAGTGCCACTTTTCAAAAATTCTGATTTCTTTGTGATGCCATCACTCTATGAAGGTTTTGGCATGACGGTGCTTGAAGCTTTTGCAACTGGTACGCCAGCGATTGTTTCAAATGTTTCGTCCATTCCGGAAGTGGCCGGAGACGCGGCCTATCAGATTGATCCGATTGACACCGAAAAGTTAGCTGAGGCGATGGTGAAATTTGCCACAGACGAAAATCTCAAAAATGACTTTCGTGAAAAAGGCAAGAAACAAGTGGAAAAATTCAACTGGGAAAAATGTGCGCGGGAGACTTTGGAAGTATACCTCCACACCTATAATCAGAATAAAAAATAATTTAAATTTAAAATACACTCTCTTTTATAAATTCGGATTTTTTAGATAATGCAGAATAGGTGTGGGGGTGAATAAAAGTTTTGAAAAGAAATAATGTCCAGAGAGCAACAACAACACAAAATAGAAGTACATGTCGCGGGAATATGTTTTCGAGAAACAGAAAATGATATCGAAGTTTTGATTGTGAAAAGGCAAGATAGTAGAAAATTGTATCCAGGCAAATGGGAGTGTGGTGGAGGACAGGTTTATGTTGGAGAAAATTTTGAAGAAGCGATAAATCGGCAAATGAAAGAAGAGTTAGGAATTGTTATCGACCGAGTTCTAGTTTTTGGAACTTATGAAATCAAGACGCCAGAGCTGGAACAGAAAAAAATTCCGGGAATGAAATTTGTTTGTTTCTGGCATTCTTATGTTAACGGAAAAAATCCCGTAATTGACGAAAAAGAACATAGCGAATGGCGATGGCAATCGATTAACAATCTTTCTGAAATAGATTTTATTTCTAGTATTGAGCGAGAGATTATGATTGGCTGGGAATTTTATTCGAATAATAAAAATCTTTTTGGAAGAAGATAACCCATTGCATTTTTGATAAAATACATTATTATATAGAAAAGGCTTTGATGGAGAGATCACTCCGGAGCTGTGAAAAGAAACTCGCCTTATCGGCGAAAAGTAGACTTCACCGGGTAGGCCCGTGATAGCTGTAATAAGTCATGAAACATGAGAATTAAGGTGGTACCACGCTTTGCCACGCCGAATCTGTCAGATTGACAGAGAAGGCGGGACAGTCGTCCTTATGCATTTTTTTGCGTAAGGATTTTTTAATTTATATAAAAATAATTTTAAAACTATGACTGATTATACGATACTTTCAAAATTTAGAAATAAAGAGCAGTGTGAAATGCTAGTAAGAAAATTGCAAGAAAAAGGAAAAACTTGTTACAATTTTTGTGAAAAACCTGCTGACAAAAATAATCCAGAGGCGCATCCGGAAGAACAAATGAAAGCTTTTGAAGCAGTCGAGAATTTTTACAACGATGAATATTTCAAAGAAATTTTTGAGAAAGATTTGGATGGTTTGAAAAATGCCCAGAAAGTTATTGTGCTTTTGCCGGCTGGCAATTCGGTGCATATTGAAGCCGGTATCGCTTATGGACTCGGAAAGCCATTAATTTTGATTGGCAAAGTCGAAAAACCAGAAAGCCTATATTTGATATTCAAAGAAAGATATGAAACTATGGAAAAATTTTTAGAAACAATTTAATTTATATAACGATAAAATATTATGGCATTTAAAAAAGTTGAGGTGAAGCAATCATTTCCTAAGATGGAAGAAGAAATTTTGAAATTTTGGGAAGAGAATGAAATATTTGAAAAATCTCTTGAAAATAGAGCGGACTGTCCCGCCTGCAATGCTTCGCATAGCGATGCGGGCAGGCCGCTGTATACTTTTTATGATGGACCGCCATTCGCAACTGGTACTCCACATTATGGTCATTTAGTTGGCAGTGCAATGAAAGATATTGTTCCGCGCTTTTGGACTATGAAAGGTAAATATGTCCCGCGGAAGTGGGGCTGGGATTGTCATGGATTACCAATCGAAAATATTGTTGAAAAAGAATTGGGATCAAAAACAAAAAAAGAAATTGAGATTTTGGGCGTGGATAAATTTAATGATCTTTGTCGATCGAAAGTTCTTACCTATGTTTCAGAATGGGAAAAAACAGTAAAGCGCTTTGGCCGTTGGGCGGACATGAAAAATGCTTACAAAACAATGGATCTATCCTATATGGAATCTATTTGGTGGGTTTTCAAGGAGCTTTATGACAAAGGATTGATTTATGAAGGCTATCGGTCAATGCATATTTGTCCTCGCTGTGAAACAACTTTGTCGCAATCAGAAATAGCCGAAGGATATAAAGACGTGAAGGATTTATCAGTGATTGCTAAATTTGAATTAATCGATGAGCCTAATACTTTCGTTTTAGCTTGGACAACAACGCCATGGACATTGATTGGTAATGTCGCTTTGGCGGTTGGAAATGATATTGAATATGTAAAGATAAAAGTAGTGTGTCATCCTGAATTTATTTCAGGATCTGATGAGATGCCGAAACCCGCCCGCCGGCGAGGCAGGCAAGTTCGGCATGACAATTATTTTTATATCTTAGCCAAAAATAGATTAGAAGAGATTTTTAAAGATAAAGAGTATGAAATTATTGAAAATATGAAGGGTTCTGATTTGGTTGGAAAATCATATAAACCTCTTTTTGATTATTATTCAAAAGACGAAAAACTTGAAAATCATGAGAAAGGTTGGAAAATTTATGCTGGTGATTTTGTAACTACAGAAGATGGAACTGGAATTGTGCATATTGCGCCAGCTTTTGGAGAAGACGATATGAATCTCGGCAAGAAAGAAAATTTGCCCTTTATTCAGCATGTTGGAATGGATGGAATAATAAAACCAGAAGCGACTGATTTCGCTGGGCTTCATGTGAAGCCGGAAGGTGATACACAAAAAACTGATGTGGAAATTATAAAATATTTAGCAAAAAAATATTTGCTTTTTAGCAAGGAAAAATATGAGCATAGCTATCCGCATTGTTGGCGATGTGAAACACCACTTATAAATTATGCCACTTCTTCGTGGTTTGTGAGCGTGGAAAAAATAAAAGAAAAAATGTTGGAAACTGCTAAGGAAATAAATTGGTCGCCGGCGCATATCAAAAATGGTCGCTTTGGAAATTGGCTGGAATCTGCGAGAGACTGGTCAATTTCTCGTCAACGTTTTTGGGCATCTGTGATGCCGATTTGGAAATGTGAGTGCGGAGAGTTGAAAGTTATCGGATCTGTAGCAGAACTAGAAAAATTATCCGGAGAAAAAATAACCGATATTCATAAACATATTGTCGACAAAATTAATTTTAAATGTGAAAAATGCGGAGGAGAAATGAAAAGAATTCCGGATGTGCTCGACACTTGGTTTGACTCGGGTTCAATGCCATATGCCCAGATCCATTATCCATTTGAAAATCAGGATAAGTTTGAGAATGGTTTCCCGGCTGAATTTATTGCTGAGGGAATTGATCAGACTCGTTGCTGGTTCTACTATTTGCACGTAATTGCCAATGGGATAAAAGACAAAGTGGCTTTCAAGAATGTAGTAGTGAATGGAATAGTTTTAGCAGAAGATGGGAAAAAAATGGCAAAACGTCTGAAAAATTATCCCGATCCAAATTATGTTTTGGAAAAATATGGTGCCGATGCTCTTCGATTTTATCTGACTTCTTCAAGTGTGATGCAAGCTGAGAATTTGAATTTTAAAGAAACGGACTTGTCTGATCTTGTTCGAGGGATGTTTCGTATGCTTTGGAATAGTTATTCTTTTTTTGTACTCTACGCAAACATCGATGGTTTTGTTCCGGAAAACGGAGACGTAAAATTTTGCGTCTCTACAAAAAATAATCTTTTAGATTGTTGGATAGTTTCAGAACTGAATATGCTTATTCGGGAAGTAAATATTAATATGGAAAATTATGAGCTCACTCGCGCAGTTAGGCTTATACCGAAATTTATCGACAACCTTTCCAATTGGTATATTCGTCGCAGTCGAAAGCGGTTTTGGAAATCGGAAAATGACGGCGACAAAAATGAAGCTTATGCTACATTGCATTATGTGTTAGTTGAACTTTCAAAATTGATGGCGCCGTTTACGCCGTTTATTTCTGAGGAGATTTATCGTAATTTATCCGGTGCCGTAGAGACGCAAAATTTTGCGTCTGTACACTTGCAAAATTTCCCAATCGCCGATGAAAAATTGATTGATGATAAATTAAACGAAGAAATGGCAAGGACGCGAGAGATAATTAGTATCGGGCTACAAAAAAGAGCTTTGGCAAAAATCAAGGTTCGTCAACCGCTTCAAGTAGTAAGTATAAAGTATAAGGTAGGAAGTGAAGATATTATTGATATAATAAAAGAAGAGTTAAATATCAAGGAAGTAAAAATAAATGAAAATCAAGAAGAGGAGATAATTTTGGATACCGAAATCACCCCTGAACTAAAACTCGAAGGCCAAGCGCGAGAGGTGATTCGTTTTGTGCAAGAAATGCGAAAAACGGCCGGCTATGAAGTTGACAATCGAATTGAAATTGTTTATAGTGGTGAATCACTAGTTCTTGAAAAATTTAATACGCTTATCGCCAAGGAAACCTTGGCTGAGAATATATTATCTTCCAATGAACTTTCCGAAGTTGATCTCAAGAAAACTTTTGAGATGGATGGAGAGAAGTTGGAAATTGGGATTAGGAAAATTTAAAAAAGGAGGCGTAAAATGGCTAAGCTTTTTTGGCATCTTGGAAAAGCTTCAATGGGTTCAGCTATTGTTACTTCTGGAATAATGAAAATTTCTTTTATTTTCATACTAAGTAATTCTATGAAAATGGAAGATGTTGTTGTATTGGGCTTTTTTATTTTCTTGGGAATTTGTTTGTTTTTAAGTGGAGTAAAAGGATTAAATAATTTAAAAGCATAAAAGGAGGGAATAATGGAGAAACTTTTTCTTGTAGGGCGTCATTTTTTTGAAATGGTAAAAAACAATGGCACATATATAATTGCCTGCGTAACTGTTTCATTGGTAGTCTTGGCTTGTTTTATAGCAGGACTGAGAAATGATTCGGAGGGAGATGAATGATTCTAATTTATTACCGGTGGTTTCGCGAATCTCTCGCAAAACCGCCGTTGTTTTTTTCTGGCGCTTGCCAAAAGGGTAAAAGTCTGCTATAATGGTTATGTAAGTGGCTAATCCGCCAGCTGGCGGAAGCTACAAAAGTGTTGAAAGCCGGGTGAAAAGCCCGGATTTTATTTATTTACGAAAGTACGAATCTAACTAAAGTACGAATTCGTAATTTCGCTTAATTCGTACTTTCGTAAATGGTTATTATGATTAAAAGACTAAAAATCAAATTAATAGAAGAATGTTTTGTGGAAATGGTTGCGATTGCGATTATGTTTTTCATTTTTGCTGTGCCGATTTTGGCGAGTGAAATTACGCCGGCGAAAGTTATAAATCTAGTTAATATTGCCAGAGAGAAAGAAGGATTGGCACCATTGAGTCAAAACGAAGCCTTAAGAAAAGTAGCTAATGACAAACTTAATGATATGATTGAAAATCATTATTTTGCTCATACTTCGCCAAAGGGAAAAACTCCTTGGCATTGGTTTGAAAAAGAAAATTATGATTATCAATTTGCTGGAGAAAATTTAGCCATTAATTTCACTTCTGCCGAAGAGCAACAAAAAGCTTGGATGAATAGTCCAACGCATCGAAAGAATATTTTGAATCCTGACTACAAAGAAATTGGCGTGGCGTTTGGCGCCGGAGAAATTGATGGCAAAATGTCTTTGTTAGTAGTTCAAGAATTTGGTGCTCGAGCTGGAGCGATGGGAGCATCAAAAAACGGAGAAAATTTTATAATGCAAAAAAGTTCTGATTTGCTCGAGAGGGGAGCGGAAATTTTACCTCAAGTTTTGTCGGTAAAAAATGAAACACCTATCGAAAATATGCCGGAGAAAAAAGTTAACTTCGAAATTGATTCAGCCAAGGTTTGGCCTGGGATGGCAGATGTTCTATCTTTAGCTTCGGCAATACTCTTTCTGGGATCTATATTTTTATTGCCAATCTCTTTTTTGGCAGTAGCGTGCGACAAAATATATACGGCTTATGAAATGAAAAAACGCGCTCAACAGATTTAGATTGAAAAAATAGAATTTTAACCCTATGGAATACGGATGCATAATTTTGTCAAAGCTGTGGATTATCTTTAATTTTAAAATATGATTGGAGTTTTATATAATATTATTCCATAGGGTAAATAGATAAAAAACAATTTAATAGGAAATAAATAAAAGGCCGAAAAAGCCTAAAAAAAGAAAGGCTAGATTCCTTGCCTTATCCTTAGAAATAATTTGAGGAAAAACAAAAACAAAAAATTCCACCACTGAGGTGGTTTTTTTGATTTGGTTAAAATTATAAAACCACAAAATTACCCCTTGTCAAGATTGACATAAATTTGGGGTTTGATAGTATTAGATTAAGAAGAAGATATTAAATTCGGGTGAAATGTATAATTTTATAGAAATTTTAGCTGTGGAAAACCAACTAATGTTTATTACTTTACTAAAAAGTAGTAAGCGCTAGTTGGTTTTTGTTTTAATAAAGTAAATTATTTAATTTAAATTTATGAAAATTATAAGAAAGATCGCGAAAAACTCCAGAAGAATAGCAGAAAAAATTCTGTATTCTTTTATGGTGATGATGATGGTTTTGCAACCAGTGAGCGCCCCTGGAGTTTTGCGTGCCTTGGCATCTGACGAAACTACTACGGAAACTGTTTCGGCTTCAACTTCGGAAGAAGTTGAGGAAGAAGCTGAAGAAGCAATAGAAGAAACGGTAGAAGAGCCGGCTCCAGTAGTAGAAGAAGAACCAATAGCGGAAACTGTTGTTCCAGTTGAAGAAGCGACTCCAGCAGTGGAAGAAACTACTGCTTTGCCAACAGAAACAGTTGATACTCAAGTAATTGAAATTACAGGCGAAGGACAAATCACGCCAGAGGCAGCCTCGATTGTTGCGCCGGAGAAAGAAACTCCAACAGAAGAAAATTTTGATAAGGATACAAAAGACAACGAATTAAAACAAGATATTTGGTCAAGAGATGGCGACAAAGCGACTACTAATGATCCAGTAGAAAAAGATGTGAAATATACAGCTCCGCAGAACGAAGATGTGACCGTCACTTTCACTAAATTACCGGAAAATCCCGGCACGCTTTCGATTGAGGAAATTATTTTGACTCCGGAGCAAATCGAAATGTTGGGCGCGATTTCAAATAAGGCCTATGACATTACTTCAACAATGGAGAATGAAACTTTTGAATATGATTTGACATTGCCAAAACCAGAAGGTGAAAACAATGTGCAAATTAAATATGCTGAAGAAGAATCACAACTCAATGAAGCCAAAACAATTGAAGATGTGGATGTAAAAAATGACAAGGTTGAAGCGGAAGGAGTAGATCATTTTACGGTTTTTGTAGTCACGCAAACAGTAGATTCCAGTGACGGATCGGCTCAAATAGTGAATGTTGCTGAAAACAGTAAATTAATAAGTAGCGATAATGACAGGATGGATTCTGACGGTCGTTGGACTACCACAAATTATAGTTCTACTAGATATGTAGAATTCAGATTTAGCCCAAATTTAGCAGAAAATGTTATAGTAGATAGTCCGGTAAAATTGATTTTTGAATATCGTAGAGACGCTTTAGCTGTTTTATCTTACGCGGTTACTTATAAAGCTCAATTATTAATTGAGAACCAAGCTAATTCTAATTGGGATGTATTAGACAGTGATGTGACTATAGACAATCCAGATACAGATAAAACTTTTCAGATAACTATTCCAAGTCAATATGTAGATACAATTTCTGAGATTAATAATCTTAAAATAAGATTTCAAACTGTTGGTAGAGCATTTTTTCAAACGGATGGCATAAAAACACACCATGATTATGTGGCTTTAGATTTTACCTATAAATTAGCGACGCCAACTTTAGTTTCTCCCGCAGATGGTATTTATAGAAAAACATCAGACCTAAATAAATCTGATTGGAGTGATATAGCAGGAATGGGTGTTGTTTATTATTATCAATCTTCAAGGAATACTAATTTTTCCTCACTTCTCTATGATTCCGTGGCTCTAAATTCTTCAGAAATTATGAATCTGGGTGAGCCAGAAGGAAAATATTATTGGAGAGCTAAAGCTTGTGATAATTTAGGTAACTGTTCAGATTGGGGAGGTCCTTGGGAGATTACAGTTGATAACACCGCGCCTACGACACCGCAATTTTCTTCTCCGGCTGACAATACTCTTACAAATGTAAATGCTGTCACATTAAATTGGACAGGCGGAGATGATAATGTATCTGGAGTCAAGGGTTATACATTGCGTTATGTTTTTTATCCAGCTGATGGCGGAAGCTCTACTAATTGGTCTTCGGGATTTGTTGCGGGCACGCAAAAGACACGATCGGGTTCGTTTGGTCATGGAGAGGGTCGTTATGTAATGTATGTAAAAACCACTGACAATGCTGGAAATGAAAGTTTAGAGAGTAATCCTTTGACGATTGTTTATGATAATACTGCGCCAGCTGTTCCAACTGGTATATATTTTAAAGATACAATGAATGATAAAAATTTGCAGTGTGGAGAAGTCACTTCGGCTAGGAATTTTGATGTGTATTGGGATGCTAATGTCGAATCAGATTTTGACCATTATGAATATATTTCATTTAATGCTGATGGAAGCACTGGTTCAATTAGAACATTTACTGCTCCATATTTTAATGCTTCATGGTGGACAGCGCCGACAGAAGGAACTTATGGAGTGCAAATAAGAGCGGTTGATAAATCAGGGAATGTATCGGCTTGGTTTGGGGGCGAGCAAGGAATAACAAATAGTTGTAAATATACTTCGGATTGGACTGCGCCGACAAAACTGACGATTACAAAACCTTCTACTGAGCAATATTTCAAAACAACTCCAATTCGCAATGAATGGACAGTTGGAGCAGACAATTATTCTGGCATAGCACAATATCGTATCGAATACATATATGATGACTGGCATACTTTTTCGGGAGGACCATATCGGACAACCACAGATACATGGAGAAATCATATCCCAAATATAAACGAGCAGGGTGGCGTAACTATTCGAGTGCAGGCTTTTGATATGGCAGGCAACGAAGGAGAATGGAGTGAACCGGTACATTATTATTATGACGCGACCGCACCAGCGACTCCGTCACTTATTGCCCCAGCAAACAATTTGATAGTCAAGGGAATTCCATCACTGACAAATTCGTGGTCTTCTGTTCCGGACGCAGTGAAATATGCTTATGAAAGTTACCATGACTTAGAAATGGCAAGTCCTAGATGGAGCGGAGAATTTACGACAACTTCTAAAACAGCACCTAACGTTCCAGAAGCTACTTTTTGGTGGAGAGTAAAGGCGGTTGATGCGGCTGGCAATGAAAGTGGATGGAGTGATTTATGGAAAGTGACGATTGATAATACTACACCAACCATAGCCTCAGTTAGCTCGGATGGTCAAACATATAACTTAGCTACTTCTTCACCACAAAAAATTACAGTAACATTTAGTGAAGATATGGCTACCGTACCAACGATAGATGTTCATTCAAATGTAGCAAGCTATTATGTGGATGATTGTAGCGATGGTGATGCCAAAACTTTCTGTTTTGATTACCCAATAAATGCAGGTGAAGAATTAACGCACACTATTTATATTTCAGGAGCTACAGATTTGGCTGGCAATATCATGACTCAAGATTCTGCTCATACATTTGATGTAGATACTATTGCACCAACAGTAACCTTTATTGATCCAACACCAAACGATGGTTTAATTACAAATAATAATAATCAAATAATTAAAGTTTCACTAAGTGAGGATGTTTCGAGTTGTTATCTTGATTCTGGATTTAATAATGGTGATTTTGAAAAAGGAAATCTTTCAGATTGGAATACTTCTGGAAGTGCTAATTGGTATATTGATAGTTCAAACAAACATGAAGGATTATATTCTGCTCGTTCTGGAAACATGTGGGGATTGAATAATGTTTCGAGCACTCTACAAAGATCTGTAACTACTGGAGCAAATTCTTCGCTATCATTTTGGTGGATGGTTAGTTCTGAAAGCAGTTATGATTATCTACGTTTTTATCTGGACGGAACACATCAGGCTGGGATATCTGGTGGTGTCAATTGGCAACAAATGCAATATAATCTTGGGGCAGGGAACCATAATTTACAATGGATTTATTCTAAAGACTTCTCTGTCACTAGCGGTTCCGATGCTGGCTGGATTGATGATTTAAGGGTTTCAGGTGAAATGGGAGAAAGCTCTCAAATTATGATTGTAGATAATCAAAATCATACTGCTTCCCTATCACTGTCTGATATGGGCGATGGTCTGCATTCCTATTCTGTCCATTGTGAAGATCTTGCAATAAATACTGGATTTTCCGATACAAGAGCATTAACAATTGATACTATCGCACCAACAGCTACAATCTCTTATTCAACAACGAATTGGACCAATGGCGATGTCACAGCCACACTCAATCCAAGTGAATCAGTGACCGTAACTAATAATTCCGGCAACACCACATATACATTTACCGAAAACGGAACATTCACTTTTGAGTTCGTGGATTTAGCTGGTAATACTGGATCAGCGACAGCAACGGTTTCTAATATAGACAAAACAGCTCCGATAGTTGATGCGGGAACAGACAAGCTTGTTAATGCTCAATTTACGCAGGAGGCTACAGTAGACGGTTCAATTTCCGCAGTAGCCAGTTATGATTGGTCTCAAGTTTCTGGACCAGGAACAATTATTTTTGGAACACTAGATGCTGAGGACACAACTATTTCGGCAGACATTGACGGAATCTATGTGATCAGACTCACGGTTGTTGATAACGCTGGAAATTCAGCCTATGATGAGTTCACTCTTATTTGGGATAAAACTCTTCCAGAAGTAACACTAGCTATTGATCCTGCGACAAATGACGGGGACAATGGATGGTATGTAAGCAATCCTGAAATCACATTAACTGCAACAGATGATAACGGAATAGAAAAAATTGAATATCAACTTAATAGTGACTTAGGAGCTTGGATTACTTATACTGGTCCAGTTACAATAGCTGATGGCACTTGGCAATTTTATTATAGAAGTATAGACAAGGCTTCTAATATCAGCAGTATGGGGCCAAAGGATGTAAAAGTAGACACAAATGATCCAGATAATGTAAGTAATTTTGAAGGCGAATATCGCCCAGACACAACAGATGTCAAATTAACTTGGAATGCTGATAACAGCAATATATATAAAGTTTATATTTATCGCGGTGGCTCAAGAAGCTTTTCAGTAAATAGTGGTTCTCGTATAGCTAAAAATGATGATAATGATGAAGACTATACTGATGACGATGATATAGAGCTAGGTGAAACCTACTATTACAAAATCTTGACGACTGACGAGGCTGGAAACAAAAGTGATGTGAGAATAATAAAAATTGTTATTCCTGAAGACGGAACTTCTAACGCTGTGAGTGTGGATGAAGGAACTGAAACATTACCAGAAGGAACAGTTCTTGGCACAGAAACTGGCGAGGAAGATAAAGCCGATGGGGAAGGAGTTTTAGGCGAACAAAATCAAGCAGGCGAGGATGTTTTGGGAGATACAAATAAAAATTTAGGAAAGGAAAATATTTTCAAAAGATGGCCTTGGTTGCTTCTATTGATTATAATCTTAGGCGGAATTTGGTATGCTCTTAGAAAAAGAAAAAAGTCATCAAATAAAATAAGTAGAAATTAAATAGCAAATGTAGGCTTATAAAAGGCAAAAACTTCGTTCAGGCGGAGTTTTTGCTTGACTAAAATTTCAAAATATGCTTGAATGTTTAGAAGCCTAAAAAGGTAGTTTTTTAGTTTTTTGACAATTTAATATTTCAAGAGGACTTACGCATTTGGGGATAATTTTTTGTCAGTGGGTGCGTGAGTCCTGATTATTTTTAACATCAAACTTAAACCCTTTTAAAAAGAGGAGAGAAAGAAAGATGGAAGAAGTGAGAAGAGTGCTGATTTTTTGCGCTAGTCCAAAGCGGATTGCCGAGGCTAAAAAACATTACAAGCCTATGGCGGGAGACGAAGAGCATTTTTTGTTTAATTACAAAGATGTTCTCAATTGGATAAGCGTTAGTAAAATTCTCGAAAAATCTTTGAATTTGGCGATTATAGATCTGGAAAAAGAAAAAGGGAATTTGCTTTTGATTGAAATAAGTAGGGAATTTCCAGGAGTAGCTATATTGGGGATTCACCCATCGAAAATAAAAGAACCTTAAAAAAGGAATAAGAAAAATGAAAAAAAAGGTAATTTTGGTTGATGACGATGAGCAAGTTTTAAAGCTCACAGCAACCTTTTTGAAAATGTTAGGATTTGAAGTTTTTAAGTTTTCAAATCCACTGAATGTTATAGACTTTATTGAGACCATCAATCCAAAAATTGACTTGCTCGTGACGGATTTTGATATGCCGTGGGTCAACGGTGGAGAATTAATAGGAAAAATGAGAGAAAAAAAACCAAATATCAAGACTATTTGTATCTCGGGATCTTCTTTAAATAAAGAATTTTGCGATGCAAGTGGTTGTGATATTTTTTTGTCTAAGCCATTTGAGTGGAAGGAATTCAATCAGGCAGTAAGGAGGTTATTCCCTTCATTGCCGAAATAAAATTAGTGCCTCGTTGCAGAACCATTGCAATGAGGCGCTTTTTGTTTTTGGGGAAAGATAGTAGAATAAAGACAAGAAACAAGATACGAGAAAATTTTCAATTTTCAATTTTCAATGAATTTTCAAATTAAAAATTTTCAAACAAAAAAAGTAATGAAAATTGGAAATTGATTATTGAATGAAAATTGAGAATTGGAAATTAAGATTAGACAAGATATAAGATACAAAAAATAAGGTGTAATTTTTATGGAATATAAATACAATGCGATTGTGCTAAATAAGATTGATACGGGCGAAACGGATCGAGTGTATGTGGTTTATACTCGGGAAGCTGGGCGGATTTTGGCGCGGGCGATTGGAGTCAAAAAGCCTAATGCAAAATTAGCGGGAAATTTGGAATCGATAACGCAGTGTGAAATTTTCTTGGCCAAAGGCAAAGGTCGGGGCAATGTCACGGGCGTGATTGGAGTGGAAAATTTTTTGGCGATCAAGGCAAATATTTTTGCTTTGGAAAAAGTTTTTACGGCACTCAAAATTTTCAATCGTCTAATGACGCAGGAAGAAAAGGATGAAAAAACTTTTCAACTGCTTTTAGATTATTTATTAGTAATGGATAAATCAGCCAAAGAAGAAAATGATTTGAAATTTGACATCTATACACTTGGTTTTATTTTCAAGCTTTTGCAAAATTTAGGCTACAAACAGGAAGTCAAAAAATGCTCTGCTTGCGCAGGCAAATTGGTTTCAGGAGAAAATTATTTTAGCGCCCAGAGGGGAGGAATAATTTGCCCAGCTTGCGCCAAGCTTGAAACGAGAAAGATTAGGATAACTGACGAGGCGGTAAAATTCATTCGCATTGTTTTGGAGAATAAAATTGAAAATCTCGGCAAGATAAAGCTGGAAAAAAAGAGTCTAGATAATTTGAAAGTTGTCGCGCAAGAGGCGGTGAGATGGATAGCAAACTGAAATCAGAACCACTGATTTTCACTGATTATCGTGATTACACTGAATAAAAATTAAAAAATTTCCGCAGAAAAAGTTGAGCTTTAGGGTGGAGCCTAAACTTTTCAAAAAGCTCAACTTTGGAGAGGCGAGGATTATATTGTTAAAAACTGAAAAATCTAGTACTATAGTAGTATATAAAATTAGAAATAAACATTATGTCTTTAAGGGATATTAAAAATAATTTATATAAGAAAGAGGCGCCGGAGAATTTGTCGGAGCATGAAATTAGCCAATATGATCCGACTATCGCTAAAGATACAGGAGAGATGAGTAAGGGCGAGAAGGATCTGTGGGCGAAAAAAACAGGCCTGGATGTAGTTGAAAAAAAAGCTATCAAAAAAGGCGTGATTGCCGGAGCGATTATCATTGGGATAATTATTCTGATGGCAATTTTTATGTTGGTTCGGCAAATGCTTTTTCAATCTGGTAATGCAATAGTTGAAATCAGTGGGCCGACGCAAGTAGAGAGTGGAAAGCTTTTGACTTATGAGATAACTTATCGCAATGAAAATCGACTCACGATAAAAAACGCGGTTTTGCGAGTAAGCTATCCAGAAAATTTCAAGCCGGAGAATAATTCTAATTTTAAAATTGAAAATCTCACTTCCGGAAGTTTTGAAATTGGAACGATAAAAGGGAAAACTAAAGGAAAAATTGTTCTTAACGGCAAGGCCTATAGTCCCAAAGGCGCGCTTATCTACCTCAAAGCTTCGCTGGAGTATAATCCTTCCGGCTATTCCAGTCAATTTCAAGCTAATGGGCAATTGGGAGTGAGCGTTAATTCGGCACCGATTACCTTGGAAGTTTTGGCTCCGCAAAATATTTCAAGCGGAGACGTGGTGGACTATCAAATAAATTATCGAAATGATGGAAGAGAAGTGATGAATAATTTGACAATAAAAGTGCAATATCCTGATCAATTTATTTTTTCTTCCGCCAATCCTGGAGCTTCTAAAGAAAATAATTCTTGGGATATCGGGAGTCTTGGCGCTGGAGAGAGTGGAAAAATAGTGGTGAGTGGAAAATTGGAGGGTGAGCGGGATAATATCAAAAAAGTAGAAGCGAGTATTGGAGTGTCAGAGCAAAATGAATTCACAGCCTACAATAGTGAAAGTGCGCAGACAAAAATTATTTATTCTCCTCTAGCGATAAGGCAAATAGTTAATAAAAAAGAAAAATTGAATGTGAATGCTGGTGAAACTTTGGAATTTAATATAGCCTATAAAAATAATGGTAGCATTGGGTTGCGTGATGTTATCATAACAGAAAAGCTGGATGGCTCGATGTTGGATTTGAGTTCGCTAAAACTCAAAGGGGGAAGTTTTGACACTGACAGTGAAGCGATTACTTGGAAAGCTTCAGATATAAAAGCTTTGGAAAATTTAGGAGCAAATCAAGGCGGAATGATCTCTTTTTCGATAAAAGTTAAAAATATTTTTCCGATCGGAGAAGAAAAAGATAAGAATTTTATCATTAAAAGTACAGCCAAGATTGATAGTCCGGATGTGCCGACACCGATTTCTATGAATAAAATAATTTCCAGTAATGAAATTAGTATGAAAGTTAATACTAAATTGGCAATTGATGTTAGGGGATATTATGCGGACAATAATATTCCAAATTCAGGACCAATTCCGCCAAAAGTCGGAGAGGAAACCACCTACACGATTCATTGGAAAGCAACCAATATTTCCAATGATGTTTCTGGAGCAAAGGTTTTTGCAACTTTGCCAACTAATGCTCAGATGACAGGAAGCATTTTTCCGGAAGGGGCAAATTTAAACTATAATTCCAGAACTAATGAGATGGTTTGGACAATTGGGAACATTAAATCAGGCACAGGACTCTTATTTGCTTCTCCGGAAGTAGCTTTTCAGGTAAAAATAAAACCATCGCCGGATCAAGTGGGGAGGGAAGTGGATCTCTTAGGAAAAACAACTATATCCGCCAAAGATCTTTTCACTGAAGAAAGTATTATGGGGGAGCATAGAGAAAAAAACACAAATCTTTTGGAAGATAGTTCAATAGCGGGGAAGTTTAGAGTAGAAAGTTAGAAGATCGAGACTACTCGCTAAAACACAAAAACTAACTCGAATACGATTTTTTTAACCAAAAATTTTCTCGGGTAAGACTGAAGAGAAAATTTTTGGATAAAAATCGTATTCTCAGACAGGAGTTTTTATATTTTAGCAAGTAGTCTCTCAAAAGAGATAAAAAAAAGGATGTTTGAGATAATTTCAAAAAATTTAAATAGTCGAGTAGGAGTGATCAAACTCAAAAACGGAGAAGTTAAGACTCCGTTTTTTATGCCGGACGCAACACGTGGTTTTGTGCGATCAATTGACAATTCTATTTTAGAAAAAGAAATCGGGTTAGAAGCAATTCTCATCAACACCTATCATATGTTTCTAAATCCGGGAATGGAAATTATAAAACAAGCGGGAGGTGCGCATAAGTTTATGAATTGGTCGCGTCCACTTCTTTCTGATTCGGGCGGATATCAAGTTTTTTCTTTGATTCATAAAAATCCAAAGTTAGGAAAAATTACCGAAAACGAAGTCATTTTCAAATCTCCTCTTGATGGATCAAAACATATTTTGACGCCAGAAATTGCGATCCAAATTCAATTTGATTTGGGGGTGGATATGATGGTGTGTTTGGACGATCCGCCACCTAATGATTATCCCAAAGAAAAAATTGCTTCGGCAGTCGAGAGGACAATTCGTTGGGCGGATCGTTGCAAGAAAGAATATGAAAAGCAACTTCAGGAAAGAAAAATAAGTCCTGAAAATAGGCCACTTATTTTTGGGGTTATTCAGGGCGGGGAATATTTGGATCTTAGAAAGCATTGTGCTGATGAATTGGTGAAAATTGGTTTTGATGGATATGGTTTTGGCGCGCGACATATTGATGCACAGGGAAATTTTATGGAAGAAGTGGTGCGAGAAACGGCCGGCTTTATTCCGGAGAATGCCTTGCGTTTTGCTTTGGGGGTGGGAACGCCGGAAGATATTGTAAAATGCTATAATTTTGGCTGGGATATGTTTGATTGTGTCATCCCGACGAGAGAAGGACGACATGGGCGTTTGTTTATTAGAAGCGTAGAGACGCAAAATTTTGCGTCTTTACAGGACGGAAAATTTTATAAAACAATCAATATTAATAACGGAAAATATAAAAATGATTTTTCGCGCGTTGACGAGAATTGTGATTGTATGCTATGCAAGAATCACACTCGAGCCTATTTGCATCATCTTTTTGCCTCTAAGGAGATGCTGGGAATGAGGCTGGCGGCGATTCATAATTTGAAGTTTTATGCGGATTTACTAAGGGGGCTTCGGAATGATAAATTGTCATCCTGAATTTATATCTTGTCATCCTGAATTTTTGTCTTGTCATCCTGAACTTGTTTCAGGATCTCTATTAATCTATGAAACAATATTGCGTTTACATCATCACTAATAAACTAAATAAAGTTATCTATATTGGATTTACTGGAAACTTACCAAAAAGAATTTATGAGCATAAAAATAAATTAGTAAAAGGATTTTCTGAAAAATATAATTTAACAAAACTAGTTTATTTTGAACAAACAACTGATGTTTATTCTGCTATCTCCAGAGAAAAACAACTCAAAAATTGGCACAGGGATTGGAAAATAAACCTAATAACTAAAAGTAATCCTGATTGGATAGATTTGTATGACACATTATTAGATGCTGAAACAAGTTCAGCATGACAGTCTTTTTTATTTTGTCATCCCGAACAAGTTTTCAGGATCTCTAACGTAAATTATTATGAGAAAAAAAATAGAATTATTAGCTCCGGCGGGCTTGCCTCGCCAAAGCAAAAAAAAGACAAAAGTCGAATTGCTTGCGCCGGCGGGAAGTTTGGAGAAAATGAAATATGCGTTTGCCTATGGCGCGGACGCGGTTTATTTTGGTGTACCGGATTTTTCACTGCGAGCGCGGGTGAATAAATTTAGCGAGCGAGATATCTTAGAAGCTGTTGAGTATGCTCATAAATTAAAAAAGAAAATTTATGTGACACTTAATATTTATGCGCACAATCAGCACTTGGAAAGAGTAGAAAAACATTTGAAATTTCTCAAAAAAATTAAAATCGATGGGATAATTGCCAGTGATCCAGGGATAATAAATTTAGTCAAAAAATATTTACCAAGCGTTGACATTCATCTTTCCACTCAAGCCAACGCAACAAATTTTGAAGCGGTTAAATTTTGGAAAAGCTTGGGAGTGAAAAGAATAATTTTGGCGCGCGAAGTGAGTCTTTCAGAAATTGAAGAAATTGGAAAAAAAGTGAAAGGTATTGAGCTAGAATATTTCGTCCATGGCGCGATGTGTATGAGTTATTCCGGCCGTTGCATTCTTTCTAAATGGATGAACGGCAAAAGCGCGAATCTTGGAGATTGCACCCAGCCATGCAGGTGGAAATACGAAGGAGTAGAAAGTAGCAAGTATAAAGTAGCAAGCATAAAAGACGAGAAAAAAAGATTTGAGATGGATGTCGAGGAGGATCGGCATGGGACATATTTTTTCAATAGTTATGATATGAATTTGATTTCGCATCTGGAAGAGTTGGCGAAGGCGGGAATAAGTTCAATGAAAATTGAAGGACGAGCCAAAAGTGTCTACTATGTCGCAGTTGTGACAAGGGCGTATAGAAAAGTAATCGACGCAATTGTAGAGACGCATTGCAATGCGTCTCTACGAAAGAAAATTATTTTGGAACAAAAAAAAGAATTGGACAATTTAGTGCATCGTGGATATTCAACAGGATTTCTTCTGGGCAATGAGCCAGCGCATAATTTTTCTGGAAAACTTTTTGGCGCCAATGTTGAATTCGTGGGTGAGACGAGAGGCGTGGAAGGAAAACTAAATATCATGAAAATTCATAATGCGGTTTTGAAGAATGATAAAATTGAAGCAATCACCCCGGAAAAAAATATTGCGCTTAAGATCAGAAAAATATTTAATGACCAGAAAAAAGAAATCAGTGAAGCTCACGGTGGACACGAGAAATTGTATTATTTTGAATTTGATAAGGTTTTGCCGGAGGGGAGTTTGATTAGGAAGAAAATTACTTAAGACAAAATACGAATCAGAGTTTTGCCAAATAATTTTACTCGCACAAGAAGGGTGATGCTGTCAAAAACGAGATCTCTAAAAAACGAAGAGCAAATAACTAGAAACAACATTGCTTCATGAATTCTTTTTTCGCGCACTGCTGAGCGGATTTTTTTTGGTCGATGATTTTTGTCCAAGATTATTTTGGCAATATCTTCTCCGGAAACAAGGGCTTGATAGATGCCTTCGCCGGTAAAGCCGCTGGCCATTCCGGCTGAGTCTCCGGAGAGAAAGATGTTTCCAAAACGAAAACCGCGATAGTCGCAATTAATGAGAAATGCTTCGCGAACGGCGTTTTCTAGGTTGATATTTTTACTACGAGCCCATTGCTCGAATTTTTTTTGTGCTCTAATTGGAGAAAAAAGTTTTTGCGGATAGCCGTAGCCAATTGAGATGTGATCTTTGTGAGGAAAAATCCAAGAATACCAAGCGTTGAAAAATTTGGAGTGCATAAATATTTCAAAATCCTTGAATGTGCCAAGTGGAATTTTATATTGAATAGCTACGCCAGCCAAGCGAGTTTTCAATTTGAGATGTCGGCGAACGATAGAGTTTGAACCGTCTGCGCCGATGAGATAATTGAATCCAATTTTTTGATTTTCTTTTGTGATAATATGATCTTTTTCAATTCTAATGACGTGAGTGTTTTTTCGTACATCAACGAAATTGCGGTTTATTTTTTCTAGTTGCCACTGACCCAAATTTTTGCGGTCAACTGTATAGAAAAAAATATCATCGAATTTTATGCTAGAGCGAAAATGTGGAGAATTGAAAACAATTTTATTATATTTGTAATCAATAATTTCCTCCGGTAAGTTGAGGTAGCGAATGCTTTTTCTAGTGAGACCCCCGGCGCAAATTTTTGGGCCAATTTCGGGGTTTTTTTCTAGAAGTAAAACTTTTCTTCCCGCGTCGCCCAAAATTTTAGCGGCGTTTAGCCCAGCTGGCCCAGCACCGATGATAATTATATCGTATGATTCCATAGGATTGTTTTAAAATATCATTTATATTATAGCGGTAAATTGGGAAAATCAAAAGCTACTAAAAATAATTTCCAAAAATTGACTAAAAACTTAAAATTCTATAGTATTAAAGCAATAAACGCTTTATATAAATTAATTTTATGTTGCAAGAAAAAGAACAATCAATGATGGAAAAAATAGTGTCGTTATGTAAAAGAAGAGGATTTGTGTATCCGAGTTCGGAAATTTATGGGGGGATGGGCGCCATTTATGATTATGGGCATTATGGAACACTGCTTAAGAATAATATTCGGGATGCTTGGTGGAAAGAGATGGTGCAGAAAAGAATGGATGTGGTGGGGCTTGACAGTGCAATTTTTATGCATCCGAAAACCTGGGTGGCGTCGGGGCATGTGGGAGGCTTCAATGATCCGCAAGTAGATTGCAAAAAATGTAAATCTCGCTATCGCGCCGATCATCTACTTGAAGAATTTGGAATTATTATTGATGATAAAACTCCGGTTGAGGAGATAAACAAAAATCTAGATAAATTGCGAGAAGAAAAAAAAATCAAATGTCCCAATTGCGGTTCAGCGGACTTGACCGAAGCGAAGATTTTTTCTTTGATGGTGAAATCCAATATCGGCTCGCCAACGGATGAACTTAGTGAAGAAAATGTGGTGTATCTTCGGCCGGAAACTTGTGGCGGAATTTATTTGGAGTATAAAAACACGCTGGATTCACTTCATCCAAAATTGCCCTTTGGAATTGCGCAAGTTGGGAAGGCTTTCAGAAACGAAATTGTGGCGCGTCAATTTGTTTTCCGCACTCGCGAATTTGAACAAATGGAGATGCAATATTTTTTGCGTCCCGAAATGATGAAAGAAAAATATGAAATGTGGAAAGAAGAGCGCTGGGCGTGGTACCTAAAATTTGGAATTTCTGAAAACAATTTGAAATGGTATAAGCATGAGAAATTAGCACATTATGCATCAGAAGCTTATGATATTGAATTTAATTTTAAAAGTCTTGGAGGATTTCGTGAAGTGGAAGGAATTCATGCGCGAGGCGATTGGGATTTGTCGCAACATGCGAAATTTTCCGGCGCAGATCTAACGTATTTTGATCAAGAAAAGAATGAAAGACTCATTTCGCATATTATGGAAACTTCAGTTGGGCTTGGGCGATTGTTCTTGATGTTTCTGGACAATGCTTACACCGAAGAAGAAGTAAATGGAGAACTGCGAACGGTTTTGAAAATTAACAAAAGACTTGCTCCAATTAAGGTTGCAATTTTGCCCCTATCTAAAAAAGAAGAATTGACAGTGCCAGCTAAGAAAATTTGGGAAACACTCAAAGAAAATTTTATGGTTGAATACGACGAAACACAATCAATTGGCAAGCGCTATCGCCGACAAGATGAAATTGGTACGCCGTATTGTGTGACAGTTGATTTTGAAACCTTAAATGACCAAGCCGTCACAGTGCGCGATCGCGACACAATGGCGCAAGAAAGAGTTGTGATTTCGGAGCTAGAAAAATATTTTGAGGAAAAATTGAGATAGTTGATGAGGTTAAAAAAGTTCATAACGTTTATAGAGAAAAAATCCCGACCATATCGGGATTTTTTTACTGCAAAAGTTATCCCCAATCAACAAGATTTTTTCTTAATTTTGTGATATAATAAGGAGGTGAAAAGACAGCTAAAAAGATTAAAGATAAAATCTTAAAACAAAGATAGTATGTTATCTTAATTTTATAATTTCCAATTTTTAATTTTGTAAATAAAATTTAAATCAAAATTTTTAAACCAAATAAAAAAAAGAAGTTTAGAAATTAAAAAATTAGAATTTATTTAAAAATTACAAAAATTATAAAATTCAAAAATTAATCCAGAATGTTTTTAAAATCAAAACTAATTTACCCTGTTTAATAACAAACTTAAAGCATAGGACTTAAAAAGAGAGAATGATAAAAATAAGAAACAAAAAAAATAAACTGAAACCGTATTTAACAGGGATTATCCTTTTCTTCTCGATAACTGTGTTATTGGTTTTGGGGGTGGAAAACGATGGCAGGGCTCATATTCTAACAATTTGACATCTGTGTTTATTCGTAATACACTACGAATAAATAGCAATTAATTCGTAATGAATTTATATGTTTGAAAAATTTATCATAGAACAGAATTCGCATTGGCAAAAAGGCGCTTTGGAGGCGGGATTTTTCAGGGAAGAAATGAAAGGATTGGTAAAATACACAAACATCAGGCAAATTATCGCATTAGTGGGAATTAGAAGATGTGGAAAATCAACCATTGTCAAGCAATTGATTAATTTTTTGCTGGCGGAGAAAAAAATCAATCCAAAAAACATTTTGTTTCTCAATTTGGAAGCGCCTCAACTGAATCAATTTCGAGAAGACCCGAATAATTTACAAAATCTTTTTGATGAATATCTGTCGCTAGTTGATCCAAAAGGCAAAGTATATATTTTCTTGGATGAAGTTCAATTTTTTTCCAACTGGCAAGTGTTTGTTAAAAGCCTCTATGAAAAAGGCAAAGTAAAATTTTTCATCACGGGATCAAATTCTCGATTGTTGTCTGCGGAAATGGCTACCTTGCTTTCGGGTCGTTCAATTACTAAAAAAATATACCCGTTTAATTTTCAAGAAATTGCCAAACTTTCTAAATTGGAAATGGCCGATAGAATAGAAATTTTGAGTAATGAGAATAAATTGAAGAAAGTCTTTGGCGAGTATCTGAAAAATGGTGGTTTTCCGGAAGTGGTGTTGGAAAAAAAGCAAAAAATGAAAGAAGAGATATTGATAAACTACTATAAAAACATTCTGTATCAAGACATTATTCCTCGCTTTGAAGTCAAAAAAACTAAAGAAATTGAAAAACTTCTGCTTTACCTCATAAGCAATATTGGAAGAAGCTATAGCTATAATTCTTTGGCGAAATTTCTCAAAATGAATGACAAGACCGTCAAAGAATATATTGGATTTTTTGAAGAATCTTTTCTTTTGTTTGAAATTTCAAATTATCAATATTCGCTCAAGAAACAAGAAAATTATCCAAAAAAAGTTTATACGGCTGACAATGGCTTTATCAGTGCCGTTTCTTTTTCTTTTAGTGAAAACTCTGGAAGCTTTTTGGAAAATGTGGTTTTTTTGGAATTGTTAGCCGGTGGGAAAGAAATTTATTATCATCTGGGAAAACAAGAGTGTGATTTTGTGATTAAGGAGAAAAATAGGATAGTGGAAGCTATGCAAGTGTGCTATAATATGGATGAAAAAAACAGGAAGAGAGAAGTGAAGGGACTGTTAGAAGCATTAGAGAAATACAAGCTGAAAGGTGGATTGATTTTGACATATAATCAGGAAGAGGAATTTGTGGAAGCGGGCAAAACTATCAAGCTAATGCCTGTTTGGAAGTGGCTTTTATTGGGGAAATAAAAAAGAAAGATATAAAACATAATTTCTTCCTAAAGCGAAGCTTTAGGAAAATAGAATGATAAAAATAATAAACAATAAAAATAAACTGAAACCGTATTTAACAGGGATTATCCTTTTCTTCTCAATAACTGTGTTATTGGTTTTGACGTCTCAAGATGCAAGTGCTTATACCTGCACTTGGACCGGAACGACTTCTACTGCTTGGGCGACAGCCACCAACTGGTCTGGGTGTAATTCAACTATCCCACAAACGATGGATGATGTGGTAATTAATGTTGCCGCAGCTAATCAACCAATCCTTGATCTTGACGCTGGTTCGATAACTATTCAATCTCTTTCTATTGGAGCAAGTGCGGTTTCCACCCTTACTTTTTCTAATGGATTTACTAATCAACTTATTATTACTGGAAATCTCACTATTGGAGGATCGGGAACAATCACTCATACTGCTAACACTACTGCCAACACTCATGCGGTGAGACTGACTGTGCAAGGAAATGCGACGATTGCGACAGGTGGGAAGATTGATGTGACAGGGAAGG
>DHFM01000036.1 GCA_002400405.1 Candidatus Moranbacteria bacterium UBA4824 | reverse complement strand
TTGTTTCATGTTTCATGTTATATGCTTTATGAAGATACTTATCGGTCTCGGCAATCCCGAAATAAAATATGACAACACCCGCCACAACGCCGGGTTTATGTTGCTCGACAAAATTCAAAAGGTTTGGGAATTTCCTGATTTTGAATTCAACAAAAAATTTAATTCTCAAATTTCATTAGCCTCCTCTCCCTTTGGGAGAGGATGTCGCGTACTCGCGACAGGAGAGGGAGATGGCGTAGAAGACAACAAAATTTTATTAATCAAGCCACGGACTTTCATGAATCTTTCCGGGGTCTCCGTCAAAGCAATTTTAGATTTCTATAAACTAACTCCTGATGACATCATCGTCATTCACGATGACATCGACATTCCATTGGGAAAATATAAAATCGCCACCGACTCATCTTCCGCCGGCCACAATGGCGTCCAAAATATCATTGATAATTTAGGAACTCAAAAATTCCGACGCATCAGAGTTGGAATTGGAAAAACTCCCGAAGAGAAAGAATCTTGCCCAATTTCAGGTCATGATTTTGTGCTTGGAAAATTTTCATATACAGAAATTGAAACAATAGAAAAAATATCCGAGGATATTTTAGAAGAAATTGACAAACTTTTATAAAAGTTTGTCATCCTGAGCGAAGTCCGTACTCGGACGAAGTCGAAGGATCTACTATATATTATTACCTGTTTTATGAAGTAGCAGATTCTTCGACTCCGCTACGCAGAGTTTATCCCGCTCGTGGCGGGGCTCAGAATGACAATTTTTTGTTTTTCTTGCAAGTTCAGGCGTCTCGCCTGAACTTTTTGTTTCTGCAAAAACTAATTATCTATCACCAGAAACTCCACGCCATTTTTCTTTTCCCAAAAGAAAAGTGGCAAAAAAGAAAAAGGCCATCCGAGCTCATAGAAAGATAAATTTTCAACTTTTTCGCTAAAATTTATAACTCGACCCGACCAAATGCGTCGGGCCTCAAACAGGATAAATTTCTTAACGCGAAAAAGTTTCAATTTATAACTTTCTATTCGCAGGGATGGGATAAAAATGCAAATACAAAATTATTTTTTTCTTAAATTCAGCCTTGCGACGGCGACGATAAAAATTGAAGTTTACGAACGTTAAGAATTTACTCATTCTGTGCCTAAGGGGAGTTAGTAAATTTAGTGAGTAAACTGAAAATTTTTCGTCGCAGGAGCTCGGCTGAGAGCTTTTCTTTTGTTACTTTTCTTTTTGCGGGAAAAAGAAAAGTAAATGCCTTCCACAATTCCCCATACAAGTGTGTATCTTTTTGAAAATTATTCCAAAAAAATACGTTTTACCTACTAGCAAAAACTAAGGAGGGTGTTTTTGCTTTGGAACTTGCACGGGGAATTTTGGAAGCCAAAAGGCTTATTCTCGCCAAAATCCTACTTTTTGATACTTTTTAGGTACGATATACAAGTATAGCAGATTTTGGGGGGTTTGTCAAGAAAAAAAGCCCCTCGCAAAAAGGACACGCCGTGCCCAATTGGACACGGCGTGTCTAAAAAAATTATCCAGCAAACTTAATAATCTAGTCTAAAATTCCACTCCCAATCTTTTGAATGTTTGGCATAATCGACACCTACTCTTTTTGATTTTTGGATTTTTTTTCGCTTGAGATTTCCTTTTTCCACCCAGATAATTTCTTTTTGCGTAATGTCTATTCCGTTTAGCTTTCCAGTTATGCCAAAAAATTTCGTGAGCTTAGCCGGACCGTCTAATTTTTTGACTATCTCCCCTTTTTCATCCAAAAAATCCGCTCCGCGAATAAGAACAGCCGAGGGAAAATCTTTTTCTTCCGTCACAATATTTAGCATCCAGTGCATACCATAAATTAAATAGATGTAGGTCCTACCCGCTTCTCCAAACATCAACTCATTTCTTTCGGTTTTTCCTTTTGAGGCATGTGATGCTAAGTCATCAAATCCGCGATAGGCTTCGGTTTCCGTGATCCGAACCCGAATTATTTTTTTGCCTTTTTTTCGAACCAAAAAACAACCGAGCAAATCCTGAGCGACTTTCAGAGTATTTTGGTTATAGAAAGATTTATTAATAATAGACATATTCTTAAAAAACTGAAATTTTTATAATTTTTAATTTTGTAATTTTTAAATAAATTCTAATTTTCAATGTTTAAAAATTTAGATTTAAGATTTATTTAAAAAATTAAGAATTCAAAAATTAAAAATTCTTTAGTACAAAATTATAAATATTCCCTTCCCTCCAATTCTTTCGGGAAATATTCTTGCTTTGAACTATCTTCTTTTGGGGTATATTTATAATTTTTGGAATAGCCTAAGTCTTTCATTAGTTTTGTCGGAGCGTTTCGAATGTGGAGTGGCACCGGAAGATTCCCAAACTTTTCCACATCACTCTTGGCTTTAGTATAAGCTTCATAGGCCGTGATATCTTTTTTGCTTTTGGAAAGATAGATGACACACTGCGTCAAATGCACATTGCATTCTGGCGCACCTAATTTGTGACAAGCGTCAAAGACTGCATTGGCTAAAATCAAAGCGGTATTATTGGCCAATCCCACATCCTCTGATGCAAAACGCACCAAACGGCGCGCGATATATATTGGATCTTCTCCACCCTCAAGCATTCTAGTCATCCAATAGACGGAGGCATTAGCATCCCCTCCTCGCATTGATTTGTGAAGAGCGGAGATAATATTATAGTGCTCCTCGCCATTTTTGTCATAGAGCAAATGTGTTTTTTGAAAAACTTCCTTGATTTTTTCCACTGAAATTTCTTTGTTTTTTTGACTGTTTACCCTATGGAGTAATTCGCCTTTAGCGAATTTTTTTCCTCTGGAAAAATACTCCATAGGGTGAAGAATATCTATAACATTCAAAGCTGTTCGAGCATCACCGTTGGCCATGCGAGCCAAAAAAGCAATTGATTCCTTATTAATTTTTACTCTGGGGTAAACTCCCATAATCCCAACTGCTCGAGAAATTATCTTTTCCAAACTCTCCTGCGATAATTTTTCCAAAACAAACACGCGCGTGCGAGAAAGCAAAGCACTGTTAACTTCAAAACTTGGATTTTCTGTGGTAGCACCAATAAGCTTTATCACGCCTCTCTCCACATTTGGCAAAAGAGCATCTTGTTGGCTTTTATTCCAACGATGAATCTCGTCAATGAACAAAATAGTTTTTTTGTTTTCGAGTTGATTGTTTTTTGCCTTAGCCACAACCTCAGCTAAATCTTTTTTCCCGCTGGAGGTGGCGCTTAGACTTATAAATTCCGAATTAGTATTTTTGGCAATGATGTGCGCGAGCGTGGTCTTGCCCGATCCCGGTGGCCCCCAAAGAATCATTGACGGCACGCTGTCATTTTGGATTGCACTAGCTAGAAAAGATTTATCGCCAATCAATTTTTCCTGTCCAAAAAAATCCTCAAGATTCTCCGGACGAATTCGATCAGCAAGTGGAATATTATTATCGTTTTGCATATTTTTTCATGTCATCCCGAACTCGCCGTGCCTCGCCGGCTCGCCTCGCTGAAGCTATGGCGAAGCGGGCAGGCGGGTTTCGGGATCTCCGTAGCAATTAATTAGATGCTGAAATGAATTCAGCATGACAAAATTCTCATACTGATATTGTATCACCCATTTATTTTTAAATCAACCCACCAAAAAAGCCTTTTTGAAAGGCTTTGAAGTTTATCGCTAAAGTTAAAATTAGCATTACAGCCCGTATTTATGCCGATTAGCCACATGTTCCTCAAAAGTCGCAGAATAAATAACTTCTTTTTCTCCGTTAACGTCAGCTGTAAGAAAAAAATTGTATTTTGAAATAGTTGGATAAATTGAGGCGTTTATCGCGCTAAGCCCCGGATTGGAAATTGGCGTTGGAGGAAGTCCGGCATACTTATAAGTATTATAAGGTGAATCTAATTCTAAGTCTTTCCCGCTATGTTGATCATTGGTATCATTTAAAATATATGAAAGTGGTGCATCACTTTGCAATTTTTGATCGCTCGCGATTCTTTTCCAAAAAATTCCACTGGCTATTTTCATATCCTGTGCTGTTTGCACTTCTCTTTCAATGATACTAGCCATAATCATAATTTCACTAATTGATTTGTTTTGTTTTGAAATTTCCTGCCTCATTGGCTCAGTTAATTTTTGATCAAAAGTGTCTAAAAGTCTTCCAGCAATATTTTGAGCAGAAATATCCTTTTTGAAAAAATAGGTATCCGGGAAAAGATAGCCTTCCAATGTTTTTATATTATCAGGAGTCAAATAGCTATAACGTTTTTTCAATTCTCTTGGGCTATTCACAATCTGCAAAAATTCTTGACCGGGTAGCCCACTCACAGTTAGTTTTTCTGCCATCTGGCGGGCGGTAAAACCTTCTGGAAAAGTAATTTTCAAAAATTTTTCTTCGTCATTTGTAATAATATGCACCATCTCCGGAATTGTCATATTGCCAGAAAGTTCATATACTCCAGGCATTATCTTATCAGAAAGTTTTTGTGATTTTATATAATAATAAAAATAAATTTCTCCGGAAATCAAATCCGCTTTTTTCAATTTCAACGCCACCTTTTTATTGCCATCACCTTTGGCAACTTCTAAAGTTTTCGTGTCAACAAATTTTCCATGAGAATAATAGACTTGGTATCTAAAATAAAAAAGGCCTGCTAAAATAAACAGAAATATTGCTACGCTTATTATGATAATTTTCTTTTTCATTAGGTCATTTTAGCCTAAATTAAGATTTTAATTTAAAAGGCTAAATTTGAAATTTTAAATGAATTTTAAATATTTTAATTTTAAATTTAGTAATTTAAGCTTGATTTAGAATTTATAATTTAAAATTTAGACTTTTGCTTTTTATATTAAGGGTACGAAGTTGTAGCCAGGATATTCTTCTTTATAAAAATTATTCTCATCTTTTTTTTCAAGATAAACTAAACTATTTTTTACTGGAATAACCATCTTACCACCAATCTTTAGTTGTTTTTTCAATTCTTCAGGAATAGAAATAGCTGAAGCGTTTACTATGATTCTATCATATGGAGAATTCTCAAGAAAACCATTTTTTCCATCAGCCAGATAGAACTGTGCGATTCCCTCATTGTCCTCTTTTATATAATTATCATATTTAGCCACATTATTCTTGCCCCATTCCATAAGCTCACCTATTCTCTCTACCGCCGTTATCTGCCCTTCGCGTCCAACTATATAGCAAAGAAGAGCTGTTATCCAGCCTGAACCTGATCCAATATCTAGTATATTCTGTCCGCGTTTCGGATCTAAAAGTTCAAGCATTGTTGCCACTGTCCTTGGCTGAGAAATTGTTTGCCCATAACCAATTGGCAAAGCCACATCAGCCATAAACTCTCCCTCCAAATCTTGGGGCAAAAATTCCACTCGGTTTATTTCTGAAAATGCATCGATAATCAAATCAGTTCTGAGATATCCTTCCTTGATTAGATTATTGATTAAATTATTCATTTAATTTTTCATAAACCTATGACTTGCACGATATAATCTCTTTTTCTTGATCCATCAAGTTCTACAAAAAAAATGCTTTGCTTTGCTGAGAGTTCTACTTTTCCTTTTTCAATTGGCACTGTTTGACTTGCGCCCAAAAGAATCGATTTGCAATGAGAATGGCCATTGGAACGTCCATCAGAAGAAGTAGCGCGATTAAGTTCAAAAAGATCGTGCGAATATCGATCGGACACTGGCACAATACGATATAGTGTTCGCATAAAATCTTGGATAAGCATTGATTCATTGTGATTGATCACAATGCCAGAAGTGGTATGTTGAGAAAAAATCAAAACTTGTCCTTCTCGAATACCGGACCGCTCAATTACTTCTTCCACTTTCTGTGTAATGTCGATAAATTCAATTTGCGTGGAAGTTTCAAGTTCAATTTTTTGTTTGTATATTTTCATAAGCGATACGAACAATGCGAATTTCATGCGAATGATGCGAATTATTCGTGGCATTCGCATGCATTCGTAAATTAGCATCGCTATTTTATTTTAAAAACGCTGGCGACTTTTTTAGCTACTTTTTTATCCAACGCTTCTGGTATTATTTTACCACTATTTGGTTTTTTTATCAAGCTGGCAATAGCGTAAGCAACTTTAATTTTATGCTCATCCGTTATATTTTTCACATTATTATCCAATACTCCGCGAAAAATCCCCGGGAAAGCCAAAACATTATTAATTTGATTGGCATAATCACTTCTTCCCGTCGCCACTATGCGTGCTCCACCCGCCTTGGCTCGCTCTGGCATAATTTCCGGGATTGGATTAGCCATCGCAAAAACAATGGAATTTTTATTCATCTGAGAAATATCTTCTTCCGTGAGAATATTGGGCGCAGAAACTCCGATAAAAACATCTGCCTTCGTGAGAGCATCTCGCACATTGCCTTTCAAATTATGCGGATTGGTAATATGCGCGATTTCCATTTTTGAACCATTGAGTCCTCCAATTCTTTCTTTATAGATTATTCCCATACGGTCGAGCATAATAATATGCTTGGCACCGGCTTTCAAAAGAAGTTTGGCAATTGCTACTCCCGCAGCACCTGTGCCGGAAATAACAATTTTTATTTTTGACAAATCTTTTTTAACAACCTTAAGCGCATTAATCAGTCCCGCCAAAACCACGATAGCCGTGCCATGTTGATCATCATGAAAGACTGGAATGTCTAATTCTTTTTTTAGTCGCTCTTCAATTTCAAAACACCTTGGAGCTGAAATATCCTCCAAATTTATTCCACCAAAAGTCGGAGCGAGATATTTTATGGTTTTGATTATTTCTTTGGTGTCTTGCGTTGCCAATACGATTGGAATTGCATCTACTCCTCCAAGTTCCTTGAAAAGCAAGGCCTTGCCTTCCATAACAGGCAATCCTGCTTCCGGACCAATATTTCCCAAGCCCAAGACTGCTGAGCCATCAGAAATAACTGCTACAGTATTTTTTCGCATGGTATAAATCTTGGAAAGTTTTTTGTCCTTGGCAATCGCTTTTGAAACTTCTGCCACCCCCGGAGTATACAAAATCGGCAAAGTTTTTTTTGTGAGTTTTACCTTGCTTCTAATTTCAATTTTCCCGCCGAGTTTTTTTGATAATTCTATCGAGTTTGAATTCATACTATATTTTTTCTTTAAATCATCATTCCAAAGCGTATTCTGTCGAATTATTTCCCTTAATATAAGCTCTTTTTTCATATTATTACATTTATTGGTACTGCTGTACTCATAAATGCAACCTCCATTGGTAGTCCCATTAGCTATAATGTCGATCTTTTTTAGGCTGGATTGAATTCATAAATTTTATTTCTCCAAACTAAATTCGATCAACGCTTTTTTGACAATTTCGTCATCCACTTCAAATCCTGGGAGATATTCAACTTTTTCATCGTAATTGACATCATCCAAATAGGCCAGTTGGATGCGGAAAAGTTTCTCATTAAACTCCGATCCAAAAAGTTTTTCGGCTTTTTTGGCAATTTCCTTGCAAGTGAAAAAGTCTTTCATAATAAAATACAAATCAACATAGTCTTTCCATTTCGCTCTTTGCCCCAAAGCGAAAGCTTTCATTGCAGAGAGCGTCAAAAGATCCGGCATTTTTATTATTCGCTCGAAATTCTTTTTATATTCAATTTTATAATTAAAATTAAAAAAAGTGATTTTCACACCACTTGCAAAAAAAGTATACTCGCCAGATTTATTAACTAATATTTTTTTTATTTTTGCAACTCGCTCAATTTTTTTTCGCAATTCCCTATTGTTGAATTTCTTATACGAAAATAAATCAAAATCGATCGAGCGCCTATGCCCAAGCTGAAGAGCAATGGCCGTTCCGCCCACTAAGCCAAAGCCTTGATTAGCCATTTCGACTAAAGGCAAAAGTTCAATCTGTTCTTTGGACAATATTTCCTTGTGCATACTTATTGAAATATAAGTTAAAATAATATTTTATTTCAGCATGATAATTCTGCCTACCTACTTTTGATGGCTGAGATTTTTCACGAAAAATTCTGGCCACCTCTTTGATGCCCATAATTTTGATGAGGGTTTGTACATCATCCCAATCGCCATAATTCAAAGTCGCTTCCACGATTGATTCTGGTTTGAGACTGTCATAATCCTTCACCCACCAAATTAAACCTTTTCTTTTTTTGATGAAATCATGAATTGTCATATGCTTCTATTTTAGCATAAAATAGCCAAAAAATCAACTTTTATCTTTTCACTATTGGGATTTACGCGTTTTTCTGAAAATCTATTTATGTAGCCAGTACAATGGCAGGATTACAATAAATAATCTATATCTATAATCTTAGTTTATTTTTTTGTAATTTCAGCGAACAATAGATTTGAAGAAAAATGCGTAAGTCCTAATTATTTCAACTTCAACATTTTATATGCGCTGTTGACCGCGATTGAACCTTCGGAGCAAGCAGTGAGAATTTGGCGGAATTTGTTGGATCCGGTAGTGATGTCGCCGGCCGCAAAAACTCCCGCAATATTCGTGCTCATATCTTCCTTCACTTTTATATAATTTTGCGCGTCAGTTTCCACGCCAATTTTTTGCGCCAGTTCCACTCCTGGTTCAGTGCCGACTTCGATAAACACGCCATCCACTTCCAAGTTATTTTGATCATTATAGACCTTATCCAAAACTACTTTTTCAACTTTGTTTTCACCTTTAATTTCAATCACGCCTGTGCCTTTGACCAATTCTATTTTGGGATTATTAGTAATTTTTTCCAGCCATGCCGGCTCAGCTGACATTTTTTCCTCCTTGGAAATCAAAAAGACTTTTTTGGCAAAATCAGCCAGTTCCAAAGCTACTACCGCCGCGCTGTTTCCCCCACCCACAACACACACAGTTTTTTCTCGAAAAAACATCGCGTCACAAGTAGCGCAATAGGAAACTCCACGCCCGGTAAATTCTTTCTCTCCGGGGATATTCATCTTGCGATAGCTTGCTCCCATAGCGAGAATAATTGCGCGAGCCCTATAGGTATTTTTCGCGCAATTTATTTCAAAAGTTCCGTCTTCTAATTTAGAAATTCCCGCCACTGATTCTCGGTTTATTTTTGTTCCAAAACTTTCAACATGCTCAACAAATTTGGAAATTAAACCAGCGCCGGAAATCTTTTTTTCTCCTGGCCAATTTTCTAAATCATAAATTTCATTCATTTGCCCGCCCTGCTCTACACCAAAAATAAGATGCTCCAACTTATATCGTGAAGCATAAATTGAAGCGCTGAGCCCTGCCGGACCGGCGCCGATAATTATAAGATCATACACATGATTCATATTAACATCTTAACATAATAACATTTCAGCATTTTGTTAATATGCTAAAATGCTAAAATGATTTTTGATTTAAGCTTTTCCCAATTCTTCCTTCAAAGCTTCTTTTGATTGTACGCCAACCAGTTGTTTGACCATTTTCCCACCTTTGAAAATCATAATAGTTGGAATAGACATTACAGAGAAATTTTGGGCTATTTGTGGATTTTCATCTACATTTAATTTTCCAATCTTAGCTTTATCCCCCATCTCCTTAGCCAGCTCTTCGATTATTGGACCCATCATCTGACATGGCCCACACCAAGGCGCCCAAAAATCAACCAGTGTCGGTTTATCGCTTTTCAAAACTTCCCCTTCGAAATTTTGGTCGGTAAAGACTATTTCCATAAACTTTTCAATTTTTGTAATTTTTAAATTTTGTAATTTTTAAATAAATTCTAATTTTTAATGTTTAAAAATTAAGATTTAAGATTTATTTATAAAATTGAAAAATTAAAAATTAAAAATTGTTAATTATTGCTTATTAAGTACAACTAAACTTAGACATAATTTCATTCCCCAAATCTCCTCCCTCTCCTCGCATATTCTTCCAAAGCTTCTTCAAGTTTTTCTTCATTAAAATCAGGGAAATTTTCTTTGGAAAAATATAGTTGCGCATCAGCGCTATCCCACATCAAAAATCCATTAGAATTATGCGGTTCTCCACCCGTTCGAATCATAAAGTCCACCGGAGGAAGTTCAGCAGTCATTAAATTAGCTTTCAAAATTTCTGGGGCAATTTTTGTGCCTTTTTCAGATTTGTCAATTATTTTATCAATTGCACAAAGCATATCATCCGTACCGGAGTAAGCCAGCATAAAATTTAACATTCTTTTTTTGTAATGTTTAGTTTTTTCAATTACTTCTTTGATTATACTTTTTAACGATTCAGGGAATTGCTCTTCCCAGCGTCCGATAAAATTAACTCTCGCTTCATTCTCATAAATTTCCTTACCCTCCAAGAGTCTCTTAAAATATCTTTTATAAATATCCAAAAGCGCCTTTTTTTCCGCAATCGGACGCTTTAAAAGATTGTCCATCGAAGAGCCCCAAAGAGAAAGACAGCCTACTTCTTTCTTTAGCACAAGTTGCGTCAATTTTTCTAAATTTATCGCCCCCGCCTCATGACCCTCCCAAGGTTCAAGACCTTTAGCCTTAGCCCAACGCCGATTTCCGTCAGGGATAATGGCGATATGACGCGGAATTAATTTCGAGTTGTTTTCCATAATTAAAATAATAGCTTAAAAAAGAAGAGAGAGCAACTGCCACAACTATACTTCTCTTTTGATTATATATTGCGCCAATCCTTCCATAAAAAACTTCGCCTCGTTGTTTTTAAATTCAATTTTCTTGAGCGCTTCCAATGACTGCACCACAAATTTCTCGGATAACTCTTGATTATATTTCAGCGAGCCGGTTTCTCTAATTATTTGTCTGAATTCTTCCAATTCATTTTTAGCTAGATCTTTTTTGCCTAAATATTTTTGCAAAGTTTTTTTCTGCTCACGCGTTCCGTTTTGCAAAGCTTTGAGCAAAAGTAATGTTTGCTTCCCTTCTGACACATCTGATCCAACCGGTTTGCCAGTTTTCTTTTCGTCACCAAAAATTCCCAAAATGTCATCTCTAATTTGAAAAGCTTTTCCGAGTGGCAAAGAATAGGCACTGAAGGCGTCTAGACTTTTTTTGTTTGAATTACCACTCAAGATAGCGCCAAAATGAAGTGGCCCTTCGAAAGTATAGCGCGAAGTTTTGCCTTCAAACATATGGAGAATTTCTTTTTCTGTCGTTTTCCCGCGATTTTCCATCACCACATCTAGCATTTCTCCAGCACAAGTTATATACACAATGTTTTGCATCTTGTCTAGGGCTTTGATAATTATTTCCGGAGAAAAATCTGAATTGAAAATTATCTCATTAGCCATCGCATAGGCAATGTCGCCTGTAATTATCGCCATTGAATTGCCAAAATGTGCGCTGTCTTCTTTGGATTTGGAAATTATTCTTTGTCCAATTTTTTTATATTTCTCATGAACCGTAGTGATGCCATGCCGTTTTTCATCGCGATCAATAATATCATCATGAATCAAAAGAAAACTATGGATTATCTCCAAACTCATTGAAACTTCCAAAATTTTCTTATCCTCTTTTCCGCCACTAGCTAAATAGCCATAGTAAACCAAAGCCGGTCGAATTCTTTTTCCGCCAGCAAGCGTAAAATCCGCAATCATTTTGATGGCTTGGCTCGCAAAAAAATCAACCTCCTTGGCTTTTTTCATCTTCTGTTTAAAATATTTTTCCAAACAAGGATCAAATATTTTCTTATAATTTTTCAAAATATCAATTGCGTCCATGAATGTTTTTTTAAACAAATACTTTTAGGAAGCGGGGAGATATTTTATCTCCCCTAAACGAAAGTACTTAAGCTTTTAAGGTTAAATCAATTTTTTTAACCGCCTCGACCACATCCTTCATCGCCGATACCGCTAAAATTTCTGAGTCATATGTCGGCTCAGATGAAAGCAATGTTGTGTGGAATGAGCCATCGTGGTACAAATTTATTGCCCCAGCAAATTTTTTACTCCTGCTATCCTGACCATAAATTTCGCACCGAATATCATTGTCAGGATTTTGAATTACAAAAGCAGTATAACGTGTCATAGCTACCTCCTTAATTGTCTATTAGTTTATAAACTACTAGCTTCCTAAAAATATTTGTTTTATAAAGAGCGGTATTTTTTAATTAAACTTACTAATCTAACTATAAATAAGCCTACCAAAAAATAGCATCTTTAGCAAGAAAAAAAATCAGGCGCTATCATAAAACGATAGCACCCGATTTATCCCTCAAAAAGATCGTTGTCTGATCTGAAGAAAATCCCAGAATTCACCCGTCCCCATTTTCGCTACCTCAGCCTCAACCCCAAGACGCTGAATTATTTCATTTTTTAAAATTGATAATGAGGCCCGCTCATCTTTTAATCTTATTTCCAATTTTCTCTGCTCTTTACTTCTAATTATCGGACCATCAATCTGGCGTAATCCTTCATAATAGTCCACGCTTGATTTCGTTTCTAAAATTCTAATAAAATTTTTTTCAAACTCACTAATTAATTCTGCAATTGTTTTTTCTTTTGTCATTTTACACCCCCTCATTGATATGTTTTATATGAATCAGATTAAACGACAATCAACATGTTTTCAAACAACAAGAACCAATTTTATTGACCCTCCTTAGATATCACCCTAGCACGAAAACCCAAAAAAAATCAAGCTTTTTTGATAAGCTTGATTTTTTTGCATATTTTCAGAAATATAAGGATATTTTTCTACATCATTCCGCCCATTCCACCCATGCCGCCC
>DHFM01000026.1 GCA_002400405.1 Candidatus Moranbacteria bacterium UBA4824 | reverse complement strand
GCCCAGAAGAGGACTCGAACCTCCAATCCCTTGCGAGAACCAGTTCCTAAGACTGGCGCGTATACCCGCCTCGACTCGCGGAGACTCGCCTCGATTCGACAAGATGTCTCATCGAGGCGAAGCGGGCGACCGCTCGTCGACGCGAGGCGGGNNTTTTAAAATTTCTTTAAGTTTCTTCCTGCCTGCACAACTCTTATAATACCTTTCCGCATATCTAGCTTCTTCTAGGGTAGCATACTTTTTAGAATATAAAAGTTCTACAGGAAGTCTATTTTTTGTGCTTTTTACTCTACCTTTTTTATGTTCATTAAATCTTTTATTCAGATCGTCTGTTGATCCAGAATATGTTTTTTTATCTTTTAAACTTAGCAATAAATAAAAATATCCTGTCATATTTTTTTGTGCCTTGGGAGAGACTCGAACTCTCAATCCCTTGCGGGAACTAGTTCCTAAGACTAGCGCGTATNNACTTTTGTGCCTTGGGAGAGACTTGAACTCTCATGGGCAAGCCCACTAGTTCCTAAGACTAGCGCGTATACCAATTCCGCCACCAAGGCATATTTATTTTTACCCCAAAATCGCCTTAAGTCTTCTCACTTCATCTGCCAGCGCTCCTTCGTTTTCATATTCCCCATGATGACGAGTATCATCACCGTATGTTTCTTTCTTCATGTCCAAATGAATATTCACTATCATATCAGCTCCATTTACCTTAACATACATATGAAATCTTGGATAGCCTGAAGCACTGAAGGGCCTAACAAAACTCATCTCTTCTCCTTCTTGTCTTTGGAAGGCATATCCAGCCCGTCGCAACATATTCACTGGGTTGGTAGAAATATTTTTAACTTCTATTTGCATAGCATTTACGAATTTACGAATTAAACTAAATTACGAATTCGTACTTTCGTTAGATTCGTATTTTCGTAAATTATGAATCTTAGCAGACTGTACAGAATTCCTTAGTAACATTGCGATTGTCATTGGTCCCACGCCTCCCGGTACAGGCGTAATTGCGCTGGCCATTTTTGAAACTTCCGAAAAATCCACATCTCCCAAAACTTTGCCGGCATCATCTCGACTCATTCCAATATCAACAATGACTACATCCTTTTTTACCATATCCGAAGTAATTAGTCCAGTCTCACCGGTAGCAGTTATGATTATATCCGCCTTGAGACATTTTTCTTTGAGATTTTTAGTTTTAGCATGACAAATTGTCAAAGTGGCGTCTTGATTCATCAGCATAAAAGCCAACGGCTTTCCCACAATATTACTTTTTCCAATTATGACAATATCCTTTCCCGAAACTTCTATCTTATATTTTTCAAATATTTCCATAATCCCCGCTGGCGTACAAGGCAAAAATCTCGGACAATTCAAAAACATTTTTCCCAAATTTTCCGGATGAAAACAATCTACATCTTTTTTAGGATCAATCGCTAAAATTAAATTTGTCTCATTAATATGCTTTGGCAAAGGAAGTTGCACCAAAACACCATGTACTTTTTCATCCTTATTTATTTTTTCAATCAAGGTCAACAAATCTTCTTCGGAAACGCTTTCTTCTAATTCATAAACTTGCGAACATATTCCAACTTCCTCACAAGCTCTTTTCTTATTCCGCACATAAATTTTTGAAGCCTCATCATTTCCAACAATTATCACGGATAGCCCAGGAACAATTCCCTTCTCCTTCAATTCCAAAACTTCAGTTTTTAATTCTGCCTTAATTTCTTGAGACAATTTTTTTCCATCTAAAATTTTCATATAATTTCATTTTTTACCTTTTTTAATATCTCCACCACTTTTTCATTTTTGCGAAGCTCCTTAACCGCACTGGCTATTTTTTCTACCTCATCAGGAAATGCTAACTGCTTTATCAAAAATATACTCATTATCTTGTCATTTGGTTTCTTTTCGATGTATTTTGCCACTATTGCATACCATAATCTAAAAGTTTCTTGCGTCACATTCAATTTGATATTTTCATATGGAGGATTGTTGAAATAATTTCCAATTTTTTCCCAATTGTTATATTCATCATAAATTAATTCGTCTTCCAGAAGTTTAGCTGCCCATCCTTTCATGTAAGATTTTTCATCTGATGAATAAAAATTATATCTATTCAAAATTTCTTCTCGTCTCATATCACAATACAAATGAAATTTCCACCCCGCATCAAAAGAAGTTAGACCAGAAAAATTCAAATCTAATGGAGCAAACTTCAAATGAGTATCTCTTCTTTTTATCGTTTTGTCAACACGCCGAATATCCGGAAAAACACAACCCAGAATAAATTCATCTCGATTTATTTTCTCATTAGGCACAAAGAGCTTTTTTACATTATTCAAATCATTAAGCCCTTCCGATTCCAATCGGTCAAAATATTTCTTAGCATAAACTATATGAGAAATTTGCGAAGCCATGGTATAATAATAGCATAAAAAGATTAATAATTATAATTCACAAAAATATGCCCAATGAATCAGAACAGCCAAATCCAGTCGTAATTCGCCGTCGAAAAAAAGAAACTGGAGTAATTGAAGAGATAAGAAAAGAGGATGGAAAAATTATCGAACCAAATCCAAAGCTGATTGGTGGGATAACAGAAGAAGAGGCTCAAAAAAAAGAACTCGCCACAAAGAATGCAGAGTTAGAGAAAAGGATGCGGGATAAACTTACTGATTTTTTTGCTAAAAGAAAATAGAACTTAAAGCGGGATCCAAAAAAATCCCGCTTTTTTAATTTCTTTTTTTGTTTCATGCTTCATGTTTCATGCTATATGCTTCATGACCTCACTCCACCCAATATTTCTTCTTCATCAACTCTTCTTCCTCCTTTTTTTCTTTCTCAATTTTTTGTTTAGCAAACGCGCGAAGTTCGGCGAGATCTTTTTTGTCTAGATCCTTAGCCAACTCCAGAAGTTTTTCTTTTTCGTTTAGGGTTTGATCGTCAATCACTTGCGCCAGAAGCACATCCAAAATCGCCCCGATTTTTGGCCCGGGTTGAATTTTGAGTTCGGCTATTAAATCATTTCCATTGATTTTTAGTTGTTTGACTGAAATAGCATCGCTTGATACTTTTTCCACCATGAATTTGAAATGTCGAAGCTTATATGGCACCGCTTTCGCCACACCCGAGCCAAGTCGATCAGCAATTCGCACATCAATTAGATCAGAAATATTTTCCACTCCCACTTTTTGCACCACGCGACGCACTCCTGATTCACCCACTTCATCGACGTTATAATAAAACATATGATTTTTCACAAGCATCACAGTTTTTTCAATAATTTTCCGCGGGTATTTCATTCGTTCCAAAATCTTTTCCACCATTTTTGCCCCGATATATTCATGACTATAGAAAGTTGACATTTCCCCTTCCCCTCTTTTCGATTTTGGTTTTCCGATATCATGAAAAAATGAAGCCAAACGCACTTCCAGTTTTTCAGATGGACATTTTTCCAGGCTCGCTAATAGATGTGCATAGACGGTATTATATGGCCCGAAATAATGATGGCGATTTTGTTTCACGCCAATAGTCGCAATTATCTCAGGAATAAATTCATCCATTAATTTACTTTCCACCAAAAGTTCCACGCCTTTACTTGGATTTTCTGAAAGCATTATTTTATCAAATTCATCCTGAATTCGCTCATGCGAAACATATTTCAAATTTTTGGAATTTTTCTTAATTGCCAAAAAAGTTTTTTCTTCAATCTCCCATTCACTTTCCCCCCTCTCCTTTATAAGGAGAGGGTTGGGGTGAGGTGTATTTCCGCTGAGCTGAACAGCGAAACGGACTGCTCGCATCATGCGAAGTGCATCCTCATCAAATCTTTCCTCCGCCTCCCCCACCGCTCGAATAATCTTTTTTTTCAAATCTTCCTGTCCACCAAAAAGATCAATGATTTCATATTTTTTTTCTGTTTCATGTTTCATGTTGCATGTTACATGAATAGCCATCGCATTCACCGTAAAATCTCTGCGACTTAAATCTTCTTCTAAAGTTTTAGCAAATTTAACCTCATCTGGATGACGTTTATCAGAATATTTTGATTCAATACGATATGTCGTAATTTCCACATTCGGCCCATTCCAATTTTCTTCCGCTACGCCTTCAATATATTTTAGAGGCAACATCACTGTCCCAAAATCATTTTCATATTTCCCATCCGGAAAAATTTTCAAAATATCCTCAGGTTTTCCATTGGTCGCAATATCCCAATCTTTTGGTTCGTTATTTAATAATAGATCCCTCACACATCCGCCCACCACAAACGCCTCAAAACCAGCCCTCTCGAGACTTTGGATAACTTCTATTATATATTGTGGGAATTTATACAGCATTTTATTTGTGCCCTCAGTAGGAATCGAACCTACATCTCATCCTTAGGACGGATTTGCTCTATCCATTGAGCTATGAAGGCAAAAAATTTAAAAACGTGGACCTATGGAGAATTGAACTCCAGACTCGTCCATGCCATGGACACGTAATACCACTTTACTATAGGCCCAAATTATATTATCACAACAAACTAATCATATTAGATTTATCCCATTGGGTCAATGGTTTTTTTTTGAATTTAGGTTATAATCAAATAGGAATCGCTAAAAAATCTTTGTCATGCTGAATTTACCGTGCCTCGCCGGCTCGCCTCGCTGGAGTTATGGCGAAGCGGGCAGGCGGGTTTCAGAATCTATATACTTTATTTTTGTAGATCCTGAAACAAGTTCAGGATGACAATACTTTATGATTTGAGCTATATGAAGGGATTTTTCGTTAATTTTTGGAACAATTTCAAAAATCAACCAGATATTTGGTTCTTTTTTGGGTTTTTATTGACTTTTACTCTCAGTATTAGAAAAGTATTATTTTACTTTCCTCTCCAAGAAGCTTTTAATGAATACTCTGCGACATACATCTACCTATCTGATATCTTTCTAATTTTGACTTTTATCTTCTGGCTTATGTCTATACTATGCAATATTTCATTATCTTTGTCAAGTATTAAGCTGTGGATAACTCGTGTTTTGCACAACACTTACATATTATTGCCATTATTTTTAGTTTTTCTTTCTTTTTTATCAATCTTATGGTCACAAAATGTGTCAATAGCAACTTTTCGATCAATTAAGCTTTTAGAATTTTATTTGTTATATATTTATATTATTTTCAGAATTGTTCCGCAATTATTCTACGCCTGCCCGCCAGAAAATTGTTCCGCGTCCATATGCGACAATAATGTTCCACGTGGAACATTATTTAATGAAAAACAAGAATCAACTTTCGATTGTTCCACGTGGAACATTTTTGGGCGGGTGGAACAATTCTGGGCGGGTGGAACAATTTGGTTATTTTTTAACATCATTATACTTTCCAGCCTCTTTCAATCCATAATCGGCATTATTCAATTTTTCCTACAAAAATCCATCAGTCTTTTTTGGCTAAAAGAAAGCCTAATTTTACCCGAAATCCTTGGGGTAGCCAAAATAATCCTAAACGGAGAAACATATATCCGATCCTATGGCCTTATGCCACATCCCAATGTTTTAGGAGGTTTTCTACTATTTTCTATTATTATCACTTTATTATATAAGAAATTGTTCCACGCCTGCCCGCCAAAAAATTGTTCCGCGTCCATATGCGACAATAATGTTCCACGTGGAACATTATTTAATGAAAAACAAGAATCAACTTTCGATTGTTCCACGTGGAACATTTTTGGGCGGGTGGAACAATTCTGGATAATTGAAAATATTTCGATTTTTAGGCTTATTTTACCCCCACACCAAAAAATAATATCTAGATATTATGAATTTATAAAAATATTTTTAAAAAAAATAAAAAAACCTTTATTAAAAGCTTTTTGGTGTGGGGGTGTAGCCATTCAAATTTTAGCCTTAATTTTAACCTTCTCTAAATCAGCCATAATTGGGCTATTAATTGCTTTAGTTTATATTTTTACTCCCTTCTCCTTTATAAGGAGAAGGGCTGAGGATGAGGTAAAATTGTTCCACGTGGAACATTTTAAACCAACAATCCTTTCAATTTTAATTATCCTAGCGTCTACTTTTATTATAATTAAACCAGATTTGGATTCTTTATTTCTAAATTCCCTCAATGAACGCCTTTTTTATCTAAATGTTCCACGTGGAACATTTGAGAGTGATCCAGTTTTTGGACTTGGGGCGGGACAGTCAGTCCTATCTATGCAAAAATATTTTCCGCAAAAATTAGAATTATGGCAATATCAGCCTGTTCATAATGTTTTTCTGCTAATATTCAGTGAGCTAGGATTAGTTGGCTTTGGATTATTTATTTGGTGGTTGTGGAAATTGTTCCATCTGCCTCATCGGCAGACGAGCGTGGAACAATGGCAGAAGAATAATGAATACATATTACACAATGATAGTGCATATTTGTCAAGTATAATAATCTCGAGATATTTCAAGGGAATATTATTAGGTCTTATCTTTATAATGCTTTTTGACCATTATCTATGGGACATCCAACAAGGAAGCCTTCTTTTTTGGCTAACCGCCGGCTTTATTGCTGGAATAAATAGGAAATAAGCATTTGGTATTAGTTTATAGTTTACTGTTGACAGTAAACGGTAAACTTAAAAAATTGCCGGAGTAGTTAAAAAATGCTATTTTAGGAATAGGATTTAGAATAATAAATATAAATTTATTTAAATGGAAAAATTTCCCAATAATACTGAAATCAAACTAAGAAATGAAGACCGAGATATTTTTGAAAGAATTACAAATCATTCTCGCGAATTCGATAAACAAATTTCAGAAACGCGCGCATGTTCTCCTGAAGAAGTTCGAGAAGCTTGGCAAGTAAAAGAGTGGAGAATTGGTGATACTACAATTAAGGCAATTGGCGTACTTCATATTCCGGAAACATTTCTTGAATTTAGACAGGAAATAGAGAAAGCCATTCAAGAAAGTGATGTAGTTGTTAATGAATTTGCCCCTGAAGCACTTGGTTTTTATGATAAAACAGCAGCACCTCGATTGCAATCTATCAAATCAAGATTTAATGAAAATTATAATTTAGAGCAATTAAGACAAGAGTATTTAAAAAAAGAAAGGTATTTTAATATTGGTCTTTTCCATCACGAAATTGAGCTTCTTGCAGTCAAATATGATAAAAACATGGCACTTGCTGATTTAATTTGGAGTAAAAATGTGGAAGAGCAACTTCAAGATTCTTATTTATATGCTTATGAAGCAGAACAAACCTCAAAAATAATAGCTAAATTAAAGAAAGCTGGGATTTATGCTGGTGCAACATTTATGGGAGTTATGAGCTTAGGTAATTTTCTTGAAAATTTTTTCAGAAAATCAGAACCGAAGATGTCCAGAAGAAATTTTCTCAAGCTCGGATTAATGGCTAGTGCGTCAACAGCTTTGGCGAGTATTGGACCAAAAATGATATCAACACCGCCTCAAACTACGCTTAAAAATGAGAAGGAGGGAATAGTGCAAAGTGGCTACGATTATGAATTGGCAATGTTACGAGACCCTATCCTAGCTGATTCATTGCAACAATTAGCAAAGTTAGATTATAAGAAAATTGCATTTATATATGGCACCGCTCATTTAAAAATAGTAGAAGAATATTTAAATAATTTAGAAATGGCTAGCAAGCAAATCACTGCTAATAAGGATGTTATTGAGCGCAATAATTCTAATGTTTTTCGTATCTATCAATTATCTCCAGGCAATAATACTTCTGAAAAATTTGTCGCTTCCAAAGAAAAGGTTTGGAAATTAAAAAATAACTAGAGATAATTTTCCACCGCAAATTCAAATTGCGCCAAAAACAATTATTTAACTATTAACTCTTTTTGTATCATTTACATGTTCTAATCGTATCATTTATGATATAAAAAAATCCCATGCAAACGCGCATGGGATTTTTTATTTTTTTTGTGTCATCCTGAATTTATTTCAGGATCTTTACTTTTTTATTTTAGATTCTGAAACAAGTTCAGAATGACAATGACTTACAAAACCGTACTTGCAGACACCTTGTCTCCTGCTTGCGGTCGCATAACTCTCACGCCTTGAGTGGCTCGGCCAAGAACGGAAACAGAAGAAAGGGGAATACGGATTATTTGGCCTTTTTCGGAAGTAAGAATCAAATCAGTATCAAGCGCATCCATATTGATGATTGTTGCACCGATAATTTTTCCGGTTTTGGCAGTGACTGAAGCAGTTTTGATTCCTGAGCCACCACGTTTTTGCACTTTGTAGAATTTTAGATCTGATCGTTTGCCATAGCCATTTTCAGAAATCACCAAGAGCTGATTGCCTTTTTGATTTTTAAAAACTATATCCATTCCAACCACCGCGTCATCTTTTTTTAGTTTAATTCCACGCACTCCCGCTGCTGTTCTACCCATACCGCGGACATCTGATTCCTTAAATCTAATCGCTTGACCATTTCTCGTGGTCACTACTACTTCATCCGAACCAGTTGTAGCATCCACCCATCGCAAAGCATCTTCTTTTTCCAGCTTGATGGCAATGAGCCCTGATCTTCTTACATTTTCAAATTCCGAAATAGCAGTTTTTTTGACTGTTCCCATCTGCGTAGTCATAAGCAGATATTTGTAATTGTCATCCTTGTTAAATGGAATGAGCGCTGTGATAGATTCATCTTGAGAAAGAGAAAGGAAGTTCACGATTGATTGACCCTTGGCAATACGAGTTGATTCTGGAATTTCATAGGCCTTAGTTTGAAAAACTTTTCCGGTGTTAGTGAAAAACAAAAGATTGTCGTGCGCCATCACGCCAAGCATTTTTTGAATTTCATCACCTTCTCGAGTTGTGGCCCCAATCACTCCTTTGCCTCCACGCTTTTGGACTTTGTACACTGTTGGATTCATTCTTTTGATGTATCCATCTTTGGACAAAGTGATGATTGCTTCTTCATTTGGCACAAGATCTTCTTGTTTGAATTCGCCCACGCCAGATTTGATTACTTTCGTTCTTCGCTCATCGCCATATTTTTCCTTTACCTTTTCTAATTCTTCTTGCACGATGCCAGCAATTTTCTTTTCACTTTTCAAAATCGCTTCAAGTTCAGCTATGAGTTTTATTTTCTCTGCCAATTCATCTTCAATTTTCTTTCGCTCAAGTCCAGCCAGAGTTTGCAGTCTCATTTCCAAAATAGCAGTGGCTTGACGCTCAGAAAGTTTGAATTTTTTCATCAAACTCTTATGTGCCTCCTCTTTGGTCGGAGATTTTCTAATCGTATCAATCACCGCATCAATGTTGTCCAAAGCAATTTTTAGTCCTTCCAAAATATGCGCGCGATCCTTAGCTTTGTCCAAATCAAATTTAGTCCTTCTGGTCACCACAATTTTTCGATGTTTGATATATTCTTCCAAAATATCTTTCAGATTGAGCACTTGCGGTTCAATCCCGTTGACGAGTGCCAACATATTCACACCAAAATTCTTTTGCAAGTCAGTCAAAGAGAAAAGCTTATTGAGCACTTTTTGTGGATAAGCATCTTTTTTAAGATCTACCACAATTCGTACACCATCCTTGTCAGATTCATCTCGCAAATCTTTTATCCCTAAAATTTTTCCCTCATGAACTAAATCAGCAATTTTTTCAATGAGTGTTGATTTGTTAGTCGCATAGGTAATTTCCGTAATCACAATTTGGAACATTCCCGTCTTAGTTTCAACAATATCAGCCTTAGAACGAGTCAAAATTTTTCCTCGTCCAGTTTTGTAGGCTTCGACAATATCTTTTTTGTTATAAATTATTCCACCGGTTGGAAAATCTGGCCCTTTCACAAATTCACATAAATCTTCAATTGATGCCTCCGGATTTTCAATCAGATGATTTATCCCATCAATTAGTTCAACTAGATTGTGTGGGGGGATGTTAGTCGCCATTCCCACTGCGATTCCCATTGAACCATTAAGGAGTAGTTGTGGCAAACCAGCCGGAAGCACTGTTGGTTCTTTGTGTTGTCCATCAAAGTTTGGCACAAAATCTACCGTGTCTTTTTCAATATCAAACAACATTTCTTCCGCCATCTGAGAAAGCTTAGCTTCGGTATATCGATAGGCCGCCGCGCCGTCGCCGTCCATTGAACCAAAGTTTCCTTGTCCTTTGACCATCGGATAGCGCAAAGAAAAATCTTGCGCCATACGCACCATCGAATCATACACGGCTACATCGCCGTGTGGGTGATATTTTCCCAAAACTTCTCCAACTACTGTCGCTGATTTTCTAAATTTTGCACTGGCGCGAAGACCGGACTGCCACATCGAATAGAGAATTCGACGATGCACCGGCTTCAAACCATCGCGAACATCAGGCAGAGCACGCGAAACAATCACGCTCATTGCATAATCCAAATAGGATTGTTGAATTTCTTCAGTTATCTCACGACCGCGAACATTGGCGGAAAAATCCGGCTTTTCTTCTAGAATTTTTTCTTTTGGCATATTGTTAATTTTTACCCTATGGAATAAATTTTGTGAAACAAAATTATTTTCCCTCCGGAAAAATTATTCCATAGGGTGAGTTTATATTTTATTCGAAACTAAACTTCTAGAAAAATTATAATTTCTCGTCAAAGTTCAATATCGAAAATATTTATTGATTGCTAATATCAGTTTGCGACTCCTTACCTAAAACATTTTTCAACTGACTTGTAGCATCCTCAATAGATTTTTTTTGCACACTTAGTTCTTGCATAGCACTCCCATTATTTATATTATTCATAGTTTTTTCTTCACTTTTCAAACTGCTAATTTGCGCAGAAAAAGAAATCATCCAGATAACTATAATAAAGAACATTCCCACAAATGTAAGTCCCCACGCCCAACGCAGACGGATATGATCCGGCTGACGCCTAATTTCGTCAATTTTGTCGAAAATACTGTTCATTTACGAACTACAAAAAATTTATTCTATATCCATTAACACAACTTCCATGTCTTTTTCTTCTAAATCTTTCTTTTTGATATTAATCTTAGAAACTTTTTCTTTTGGACAATTCCCAATTTCATTGCAGAATTTTTTTTCATCATCAATGTCCACTGTTGAGCCTTTTATCTTATAGTGCATTGGGATGATAATCTTCGGCTCGATTTTCTTTATTATATCCACAGCTTTTTTGCCGTCTATTGTATAATTTCCCCCACCAATCGGAATCATCAAAATATCAATGCCGTTTATTTTTTCTAATTGTTTTTCAGACAGATCAGATCCTAGATCACCTAAATGGCAAATGCGCAAATCTTCCGCCTCTAAAACATAGATCGTGTTCTCTCCGCGTTCTGCACCATTCTTATCATCATGATATGAGGCAATTCCAATGATATTAGCTCCCTTAGCGCTATATTCTCCTGGGATATCAATCACATACGGTTCGCCTTTCAATGCTTCGACATTATTATGATCGGCGTGATTGTGGCTCACCAACACCAAATCAGCTTGTCCTTGCGGTGGTCGAAGTCCTACCGATTTGTCAAATGGATCAAAAAAAACCGCCACATCATCCTTGCCTCGCCCCGCCGGTTTGGTAGTTATTTTGAAACAGGAATGCCCATAATATTGAATAATCATAAATAAATTGAGAGTCCATAAAGTCTAAAGTCCGTAAAGTCATTTTTATGATCTTTCCAGATTTTATAGACTTGATAGACTTGATTAACTTTATAGACTTGATAGATTTTTTAACTATTCTAGTTTATCACTAAAATAAGCAGTTGTCGAGATTTGATTTTAAATTTGACACAATCCCAATTTTAAACTACAATGATTTTACGGTTAATTATTAAGAAAAGTGAATAGGGGATGGTTAAATCCCTGTTTGTACACAGCTTAGGCTGTGGATAAAGTCTTAATAATTTCCTTTAATTGAGGGAATTTTTGTTTTTACGAATAATTTACTAAAGTACGAATCTAGCTAAATTACGAATAAAGACAATAAGAATTAGTATTTTCGTTTAATTCGTATTTTCGTAAAGTTAAAGCATTTTAATAATAATTAACGCGATTTTAATGCTTATTCGCAAAAATTTATAATAATATGTCAGACATCCTAGACAATTTAGCTAAAGAAGTAGATAAGATTTCAGAAGAAGTAAGCCCTAAAACACCAAAAAAGGAAAAAAAGGCAGAAACAGTAGGGATAGCTGAGGATAATTCACCAATGAATCTCTTGTTTTCCAAGGGAAATTTTCGTTTTCCTCAGGTTGGCGACACAATTGACGGAAAAGTGATTTATGTGTCTTCTAATGAAATTTACCTTGATTTGCCACCTTTTGGAACAGGTATCGTTTTGGGAAAAGAAATCAAAGATGGCCTTGGAAGCGGAAAACTAAAAATAAATGACGTTGTCAATGCAACTATAATCGACATGGAAAATGAAGATGGCTATATTGAGCTGTCCATTCGTGAAGCTTCTTGTGAAAAAGCTTGGGATGACCTCGAAAGCAAGAAGGACACTCAAGAAAAAGTGCATATCAAGGTTTTGAGCGCTAATAAGGGTGGACTTTTAATCGAAGTTAACAGTATTTCCGGATTTTTGCCTGTTTCTCAACTTTCCAGCAAAAATTATCCTCGAGTTGAAGATGGCGACAAGAACAAAATTTTGAATTTACTCAAAAAATTAGTGGGTCAAGAATTGGAAGTACGCATAATTGACGCTGATCGTGAAACTCAAAAACTTATCGTCAGTGAAAAAGCCGCGCAAAGCGAGAAAGATATGGAGGTTATCTCCGCTTTGAATGTTGGCGACACAGTATCTGGAGAAATCAGTGGAGTGGTTAATTTCGGTGCTTTCGTGAAATTCTCAATAAAAGAAAATGACTCTGAGCGAAAACTCGAAGGCTTGGTACACATTTCTGAACTTGCTTGGCAACTAATCGAAGATCCACGCACAATCGTGAAAGTTGGCGACAAAGTGAGTGCCAAGATAATCGGAATTGATGGCGACAAGATTTCTCTTTCAATTCGTGCTCTACAAGAAGATCCTTGGTCTGAAATTGCCGCTAAATACAAAAAGGGCGACATCGTTTCTGGCACAGTCAATAAGATCAACCACTTTGGAGCTTTTGTATATCTCGACAAAGATATTCATGGCTTGGCTCATATCAGTGAAATGTCCGAAGCCTACCCAGGAAAAACTTTGGGCGAACTTATCAAGGCTAATGAAAAATATAATTGGGAAATTCTTTCTATTGAACCGAAAGAGCATCGTATGGGACTGGTGCTAGCTAAAGACAAGAAAAAAATTAAAGCACAAAAAGATACAGAAGAAAAACAGAACGATACAGAAGCTAAGGAAGTGAAAAAAGAGAAGCCCGACTCCGCTAAAGCTTCGACGGGTAAAAAAGAAAAAGTAGTAAAGGAAAAGAAAGAAATTAAAGAGAAAAAAGAGGTTAAGAGTAAAACTAAGAAGAAACCAACCTCCGCTAAAGCTACGGCTGGCGAGAAAGAAAAATAAAAAAACAATATGTCTAATATTTTTATTATCTCCGGCCCATCAGGTGCCGGAGAGGATAGTGTAATTGAAGGATTAAAAAAATATTTTAAGATCGAAAGAATTATAACGACAACAACTCGTGCTATGCGCTCAGGAGAATCGGAAGGTAATCCGTATTATTTTATTAATCAGGAAGAATTTCAGAAAAAAATAGAAAACAATGAGATGGCAGAATACGCACAAGAATACAATAATAATTTTTACGGCGTAAGTAAGATTGAACTTGAACGAGTGGCTAACTCTGGAAAAATAGGACTTTGGAAAATTGAATGGAAAGGAGTTATTACTGCTAAAAAATCTTACCCAGAAATAAAATCAATCTTCATTACTGTTTCGGATTTAAAAATTCTGGAAAATAGAATTCGTCGCAGGGATGAAGTTTCTGATGAATATATAAAAGAACGAATGGAATATACCAAAGAATGGTTGAAGCATGAAGATATATACGATTTCAAGGTCATTAATGAAGAAGGTAAGCTTAAAGAAACAGTCCAAGAAGTGGCGGAAATTATAAAGAATAATTTAAATGCCTAACTTAATCAAAAAAGTTCAGAATGCAATCTTTCAGAATAATCTTTTTAACCGCGAGGCGAAAATAATCCTAGCGATTTCTGGCGGGCCAGACAGTGTCTGTCTGCTTGATGTTTTTTCCCGTCTGCAAAAAAAATATTCGCTAGAATTAATTATCGCTCATGTTAATTATAATTTGCGTGGGGAGGACAGCATCGAAGACGAAAAGTTCGTGCAAGATTTGGCAACAAAATATAATTTGGAAATTTTTGCGCAAAGCATCGAAATCCCCAAGAAAAAAATTTCTGAAAATTATCTACGCAACATTCGTTATGATTTTTTTGAAAAACTTCGCGCGGATTATAATTTCGATTTCATTGCTACAGCACACAACGCTGACGATCAAGTGGAAACGTTTCTCATGCGCATCATCCGGGGTAGTGGAATGTCAGGACTCACAGCTATGAAATTCAAAAATGAAAAAATAATTCGGCCACTGCTTTCCGCTAGTCGAAAAGAAATTTTAGAATATTTACTAGAGAGAAATTTGACCTATAGGACAGATAGGACTAATTCGCAAAATTTATATTTACGAAACAAAATTAGAAACAAACTCATCCCAAGCCTGGAAAAAGATTTCAATCCAAAAATCAAAGAAACCATTTTTGATTCTTTGATTTCAATTTCGCAGGATTCAGAATATCTCGAAAAAACTGCTTTAAAAAATTCAAAAAGTTTAGAAATCAAAAAACTAGAAAAATTACATCCGGCAATTCTTCGAAGAGTTTTGCGAAATAATTTGAAAAACACGAAAGGGGATTTGAAAAATATCAGCACGAACAATATCGAAGAAATTATAAAAATCATCAAAAGCACGAAAAATAAGACTCAAAATGTAATACTAAAAGGATTGAAAATTACCAAGAAAAATGATAAGCTAGAAATATCATGCAACATATAGCATGAAACATGAAACAAATAATAGTAAGTTTAAAAAATTAATTTTTAATAATTGCATTTTATATGATATTCGTAATTCGTACATTCGTATAAATTCGTAATTCGCCCGCCTCGACTCGCGGAAACGACCGCTCGTCGACGCGAGGCAGGTAAAAATATTATGCAGAAACTATTCAAAAACATCGGCATCGTCATTATAATCTTTCTTTTTATCTCGGGAATCATGGTTCTTTATGGAAATCCCGGCAAAAAACCGGCCTCTATTTCGCTTTCGACTTTAGCTCAACAAGTAAATGAAGGAAAAGTCAAGGAGATAAAAGTTAGCTCCAATACCCTAGACATAATATTAAGCGACGGAACAACTGAAAAATCTACCAAAGAAACTAGTGGTGGAATTGTGGAAACTCTCAAAAATTATGGCGTAGACAGTGAAAAAATTCAAAATGTGAGCATAAATATCCAAGGAGAATCTGGCTTAACCTTTTGGCTAGGCACAATATTGCCTTTTCTTCTGCCTTTTCTTCTTGTTGGGGCTTTTATCTGGTATATGCTTCGCCAAGCGCAAAGAGGCAACAATCAAGCCATGTCTTTTGGGGCTTCTCGCGCTCGAATGACTGATCCGAAAAATAAAAATCAGAAAGTGACTTTCAAAAGCGTGGCTGGATCAAAGGAAGCTAAGGAAGAATTATATGAAATAGTAGAATTTTTGAAAAATCCCAAAAAATTCTTGGATTTAGGTGCTAAGATTCCCAAGGGAGTTCTTTTGCTTGGTTCCCCTGGAACTGGAAAGACCTTGATTTCTAAAGCAGTGGCGGGAGAAGCTAATGTGCCATTTTTCAATATCAGTGGTTCAGAATTTGTGGAAATGTTTGTGGGGGTAGGAGCAAGTCGTGTGCGAGATCTTTTCAAACAAGCCAAGAAAAATGCTCCAGCGATCATTTTTATCGATGAAATTGATGCCGTTGGTCGTCGTCGCGGTAGCGGTATGGGCGGTGGCCATGATGAAAGAGAACAAACTTTAAATCAAATATTAGTAGAAATGGATGGTTTTGAAACTGGATCAAATGTAATTGTTCTAGCAGCAACTAA
>DHFM01000013.1 GCA_002400405.1 Candidatus Moranbacteria bacterium UBA4824 | reverse complement strand
GCCATAGACAACATCACCCTCAACTCTGCCGACATCAGCTGGACGGCTTCTGACTCTATTGATTCCTCAGTCTTAGAATACGGTGAAGACACAACCTATGGTAATGAAGAAAATGGAAAAACTGACAACTCTCTCCATACAGTTAATCTCACTAACCTCAAAACTAACACCACCTACCACTTGCGAGTCAAAGGCGAAGACTCAGCTGGTCAAACTCTCGTCTCCAATGACTACTCTTTCACCACCGTCTCTCTCCCTATCATCTCTAACGTTCAAATCAAAGACATCACCTCCGAATCAGCCCTAATCAGCTGGAACACTAATGTCAAAACAGACTCCCGAGTAGAATTCAAAAAAGACAACCAAGACCAAGGGACTACTACAGGAAAGCTAGAAGCTGTCACTGATCACAGCTACCAAATCACCAACCTTTTCCCTGGTACCAAATATACCTTCAAAGTCTCCTCCAAAGACTCTTTCAACAATGAATCTAGTAGTGAAGAGCAGAGTTTCACCACTGAGGAAGACCTCAACCCTCCCACCATTCAAAACGTCAAATCCGACACTACCGTCTTCCCTGGCAAAGAAGCTCAAATCCAAACAATTATTAGCTGGAACACCGACAAAGACACTAACTCTATCCTCGCTTACCGCCAAGGCGTAGAAAAAGACTACTCTCTAATTGACAAACTCAAAGATCCTAACACTACTAAGGTAGATAACTGGCAACTAGTTAAAAAATCTGATCTCACCAAAAACCATCTCTTTGTCCTCACTGACCTCAAACCAGCTAGTGTCTATCAATTCCGAACTGCTTCCTTTGACAAACACGGTAATGTCTCAGTCTCAGAAAACTATTCCTTACTCACTCCGACTAAACAACAATCAGTTCTTGACCTCATCATCCAAAACTTTGAATCTACCTTTGGGTGGGTGAAGAAGATTGGGAATTAAAACATGAAACATGAAGCATGAAACATGAAGCATGAAATAGGGGATAAAAGTTTATGGATAAAGTTGAGGAGGGGTTAAAAAGGCTTAAGGAAGCCTTTTTTATTCTTTAAGAATATTATTTTCTTGAAAAATACCGCTAGGCGTGGTAGACTCGAATTATAAGCAACATAACTTAAAATTTATGAAAATTCAAGAAATATTTGATGAGGCGGTTAAAATAGGGATAAAAAATGATTTTCGAAGTGAAAAAGAGATAGGAGTTTATTTGAAGCGTCAAAAAGAACTATACGAAAAAATGCCCAAAGAGGAAAAGGACTATTTTGACAAAGAAAAATTGACCAATCCCTATTCTGACACCAGAATCCATAATGATAATGGGGTGAAAAAAATCAAAAAAGCCTTAGTGGGGATTGACATTTCAATGGGAGGCTTGCTTTTAGCCAAGGAGTTGGGTGTGGATTTGGTTATCAATCATCATCCAATCGGGTTGGCTTTGACAGGGCTAGATGATGTGATGAATTATCAAATTGATTTTTTGGAAAAATTTGGCATCCCAGTTAATATTGCCGAAAAATTATTACACAAAAGAATTTCTGAGGTGGCGCGCGGGATAAATCCAGCCAATCATTATGTGACAGTGGACGCAGCTAGACTTTTGAAAATAAATTTGATGAATATTCATACCCCTGGGGATAATTGTGGGGCAATGTATCTTACTAAACTTATTGAAAAAAATAATCCACGTTACGTGAGTGACATTTTGGAAATTTTTATGAAAATTCCTGAGTATCAAGAAGCAAAAAGACAAGGGGCGGGGCCGATGCTTTTTTCCGGCACTCCGAATAATCGGGCGGGAAAAATTGTAGTCAGTGAATTTACCGGTGGGACAGAAGGCTCCAAGGAAATTTATCAAGTTATGGCTAATGTTGGTATTGGAACAATAATTGCCATGCATCTGAGTGAGGATCACAAAAAAGAAGCCGAAAAAGCTAATATCAATGTAGTAGTGGCCGGGCATATCTCTAGTGATTCTCTTGGAATGAATATTATTTTGGATGAATTGGAAAAAAAGGGACTTGAAATAATTCCATATAGCGGATTAATTAGAATAAAACGAAATATAAAATAGATTTTAACTAAAGAAGTCCTTGAAATTATTTTTTTATTTTTGCGCTATTCAGCTCAACAAAAATCAAAAAATAATTTCAAGGACATGGATCAATTTTTATGCAATTCAAAAAAACCACTCTTAAAAATGGCCTCAAGATAATCACGGTTCCAATGCGGGAAACTCAAACGGTGACAGTGATGGTGATGATTGGGGTGGGGTCGCGCTATGAAAGTGAGAAAGAAGCCGGTCTTTCGCATTTTATCGAACATATGTTTTTTAAGGGAACACAAAAAAGGCCAAAAGCTTTAGTGATTTCAGAAGAGTTAGAATCAATTGGAGGAGAATTCAATGCTTTTACCGCTAAAGACAAAACAATGTATTACGTGAAGGTTGACGCTAAGCATATTGAAACGGCAATGGATGTACTAAGTGATATGTATCTTAATTCTAAAATGGAAGAAGAAGAAATTAAAAAAGAAAAAGGCACGATTATCCAAGAGATAAATATGTATGAAGATTTGCCGATGAGAAAAGTGGAAGAAGTTTTTGAGGAAATGCTTTATTCGAAAAATAGTTTAGGACGAGAAATTGCAGGAAGCAAAAAAACCGTGAGTTCATTTAGGCGTCAAGACTTTTTGAATTATATGAAAAAGTTTTACGTAGCTAATGATACGGTTGTGGCAGTAGCCGGAAATTTTGATGAGAAAAAGATAACCAAAGAAATTGAAAAATATTTTTCCAAAATGCCGAAAGGAAAAAAGACAAAAATTTCCGAGGTTTTGGAAAAGCAAGAAAAACCGGAAGTAAAAATTAAATTCAAAAAAACCGACCAGACTCATTTGGTTTTGGGAGTACGCGCCTACAAAAGAAATCACAAAGATCGTTACGCTTTAGCTTTAATGTCAATTATTTTGGGTGGGGGAATGTCTAGTCGACTTTTCATTGAAGTGCGGGAAAAAAGAGGTTTAGCCTATTATGTGCGAACAGGAATTGAAACTTATGAAGACGTTGGCTATGTTTCAACTAGTGCGGGAGTGGAGCACAAAAATTTAGAAGAAACAGTTCGAGTTATACTTTTCGAATATAAAAAAATCACGCAAGAAAAAGTGAGTGAAAAAGAATTGCAAAAAGCCAAGGATTTTGTTAAGGGTCGAGCGGTTATGGGAATGGAATCATCAGATGAAGTCGCAATGTTTTTTGTTGATCAAGAAGTTTCGAATGGAAAAATTACCACGCTGGAAGAAAAATTCAAGCTTATTGATAAGGTGAGTGTAGATGATATACTAAGGGTAGCGAAAGATGTATTTAAGAAAAAAAGTCTTAATTTGGCAGTTATTGGACCGCACAAAAATAGTGCAAATTTAAAGAAAGAATTGAAAATTATATAATTAGATGAATTTTAAATTTTTTCGAAATTGAACTCGAATTCTAAAAATTCTTACTAAAATTTTCCCTCAATCAACGGCGGTCATAGGAAAATTTTAGAGAATTTTTNNCCGCCTCGCCGGCGAGGCGGGTCAAACAGTAATTTCTCAAAATTTTAAATTCCTTATAATTACTTACATATGGATACACAACCAAAAAAAGTAGAAATTTCAACTAGCATAGTGCTTAAAACCATAGTAATTCTTGTGGGATTGTGGTTTTTGTTTTTAGTGCGGGATATTATAATCTTGGTTTTTATCGCGGTGATTATCGCGGCTTCAATTGATCCGGGGGTGGACTGGCTTCAAAGGAAAAAAATTCCGCGTTCGGCGGGAGCAATGCTCATTTATGTATTTTTGTTTTCAATTTTGGCTCTCATTGTATCTTTTATGGTGCCGTCAATTGTTAGCCAATTTAATGATTTTTCAAAAAATTCTTCGCAATATTTTGGAGATTTTGGGAGCGTCATTAATTCTTCGCAAAATTCCGGTATCGATAGAATCATTCAAGGTCTGGCTAATAATATTGAAAGCAGTTTTGCTAATATTTCAAAAAATATTTTCTCTAAAACTCTGGGAGTTTTTTCCGGTTTACTTTCGATAGTAGTAGTTTTTTCAATGGCTTTTTATATGGTAATGGAAGAGCGTGGAATCAAAAAATTTATCATTTCCATTATGCCAGAGAGAAATAAGGGATATGCAGCCAGCCTTACTGACAGAATTGAGGGCAAGATTGGTAAATGGATGCTCGGACAGCTTTTTTTGATGCTGGTAATTTTTGTTCTAGATTTTGTCGGGCTATATTTGGTTGGCGTGCCATATCCATTGCTTTTGGCAATTTTTGCGGCAATCTTGGAAGTTGTGCCATATGTTGGACCGATAATTTCTGCAGTCCCGGGAATAATTTTGGGATTTTTGGTTTCTCCAACAGTGGGAATGATGACTTTTGTTGTGTATCTTATCGCACAACAATTCGAGAGTCATGTAGTTATCCCACTCACTATGAAAAAAGCGGTCGGACTTAATCCTGTAGTGACAATTGTGGCCATTCTTATTGGTTTTAAATTGGCAGGTGTGCTTGGAGCAATCATTTCTGTGCCGGCGGCTACTGCTGTTAGTTTAGTCGTTTCTGATTTGATGGAAAAATAATTTAGAGGCCTCTATGGAAGCTTCTATAAAAAAACAGATTTCAAGTCAAGTCTGTTTTTATTTTATAAAAAAAGAAAAATTATAGCTAAAGTTGAGAATAGGATATCATTCAGGGCATTTCGCAAAGTCCATTGACGCTCGGGCGAAAACTTTGGAAATCTGGAATAGCGATGACAAAAAGAGTGAAATTTCTTGATTTCTGCTAAAATTTTCCAATGGAATTTCCAAAAAAGCACAGTGAAAAAATCTGGAAGCATTGAAAAAAATGTGCCTAGTAGTATATTCCTGGCAGTGGAAAAATTAGGATGGGTAGAAAGAGCAAAAAATAAGAGTACTATTCCGGCGGTGGATAAATCCAACAAAATTTTCCAGGCAGTGTCTTTAATCGTGGCAACCCTAGAATCAAAATATTCTCCATGACGAAAACTGTCCAAGAAAAAATGGACTATCAGAGAGAGTAGAATCACCAAATAAGGATTTTCGATATTTTTTCCAATAGCTGCTCCAACAAGAGCATGAGTAGTTAAAATCATATAAAGGTTTCTAAAAATTTGCTAATATGCTAAAATGTTAGTATGCTAAAATGATTATGAACACAGGGACATTATACATCACTGCCACTCCTATTGGCAATCTCAAAGACATTACATATCGCGCAATAGAAACTTTGCAAGAGGTTGATTTGATTGTTTGCGAAGATACGCGAACGAGTAAAAAACTCTTAGATCATTATGAAATCAAAACTCCGACAATATCTTTCTACCAAAATATCAGAAAAGGTGGCGCGACCAAACCAGTGCCAAAATTGGATTTGATAATAACAGAATTGAAAAATGGAAAAAATGTGGCGCTCATAACTGACGCTGGAACGCCAGGAATCTCTGATCCCGGTAATCAGCTGGTGGCGAGCGCTGTGGAAAATGAGATTGTGGTTGTTCCAATTCCGGGAGCTTCAGCCCTCACAACTTTGGCTAGTGTAGCAGGAATTGATTTGACGGAATTTGTATTTTTGGGTTTTCCGCCTCATAAAAAAGGCCGAGAAACTTTTTTCAAAAAAGTAGTTGACTTTGAAATGCCCGTGATATATTTTGAATCTCCACATCGCGTGATTAAGAATCTGGAACTACTTTCTGTCATTGCGAGCGAAGCGAAGCAATCTCAGAGCGATAAAAACGAGATTGCCACGTCGTCTTCGACTCCTCGCAATGACAAACGAGTAATTCTAGGCCGAGAGCTCACAAAAATGTTTGAGGAAATTGTGCGAGGAAGTTCGCAAGAAGTTTTGGAATATTTTCAAAACAATCAGGATAAGGTTAGGGGAGAGTTTGCGGTAATTGTTTATTAAATATATGCAAGATAATATAGAGAGATTTATGGTAAGTCAGAAAGCTTTATTGATAAGAGATGACAAGTGTCTTATTATTGAATGTGCTGATAAACCAAATGTTTGGGAATTTCCTGGTGGTAGAGTTGATAAATTTGAAAATGGACCGGAAGCTTTTAAGCGAGAGATAAAAGAAGAATTAGGCTTTAATAATTTTGAAAATTTAGGATCTTTTGATTATGAAATTTGGTATACTAAAAAATCAAAAAAGCCAGTTTGTTTAATAGCAATTTTGATAAAAAACCAAAAAGATAATATAAAATTAAGCAAGGAACATACTAGCTTAAAATGGATTACAAAAGAAGAGGCAAATAAATATGAATTTGCTAGTCCGGGAATTGTAAGAATCATCAAAAATGGATTTAAGTATAAAAAGCTTTTAGAAAAATAATGAATAAAAAATTTTACATTACAACTACCTTGCCTTACGTGAACGCTACTCCGCACATTGGTTTCGCTAAAGAAATTGTGGAAGCGGATGTTTTGGCGCGATTTCATCGTGCGCAAGGCGACGATGTTTTTTTTAATACTGGAACAGATGAACATGGACTGAAGATTTTTCAAAAAGCTAAAGAACTTGGGATGGAAGCGCAAGAATATTGTGATAGTGTTGTCCCAGAATTTGATAAGCTAAAACAGTCGCTCAATTTGAGTTATGATAATTTTATCCGTACAACTGATAAAAAACATATTGAAGCGGCGCAAGAATTTTGGAAAATTTGTGATAAGAATGGGTATATTTATAAGAAAAATTATAAAGTGAAATATTGCGTTGGGTGTGAGTTGGAAAAAACCGATTCAGAATTAATTGACGGAAAATGCCCAGATCATCCGAATATGGAATTGGAAATAATTGAAGAAGAAAACTATTTTTTCAAATTTTCTGCTTTTCAAGATAAATTACTTGAACTTTACAAAAACAATTCATATTTTGTAATACCTACAAAAAGATTTAATGAAGTAAGAAATTTTGTAGAGAGAGGGTTGGAAGATTTTAGTATTTCGCGTCTCAAAGAAAAAATGCCATGGGGTGTTCCAGTTCCGGGAGACGAAAAACAAGTTATGTATGTTTGGTTTGATGCATTGGTAAATTATATTTCAGCGTTAGGTTGGCCATCCTTCGCTAAAGCTACGGATGGTAAACCAGAAAATAAAAATAATTTTGAAAAATTTTGGCCGGGATATCAAGTTTGTGGAAAAGATAACCTTCGTCAACAATCAGCGATGTGGCAAGCAATGCTTATGTCAGTTGATCTTCCAAATTCTGCACAAATTTTCGTGAACGGTTTTATCACTGTGAATAATCAGAAAATGAGCAAGAGTTTAGGAAATGTAATTTCACCGTATGAAATGGTAGAAAAATTTGGAATTGATGGCACTCGCTATTTACTTTTAGCTGGACCTAATTTTGGAGAAGATTTTAATATTACCTGGGAAAAACTTATTGAAAAATATAATGCCGATTTGGCAAATGGACTTGGAAACCTTTTATCGCGAGTGATTACACTCGCTCAAAAAGGTAATTTTCAATTTTCAATTTTAAATTTTCAATCAATTTTTAATGATCAATTTTCAAATTTAATAAGAAATATGGAGCTTGGCCAAGCATTGGAATATATCTGGAATATAGTTGATAAGGATAATAAATTTATTGCTGAGAATAAACCTTGGGAATTGGTAAAAACAAATGAGAAAAAATTCGAAGAAGTGATGAAAAAACTTTTGGAAGATTTAAATTTGATCTCAGGATTGCTTATTCCATTTATGCCAGAAACTTCAGAAAAAATTAAAAAAGCTCTAGAAACAAAAAAACTGGAAGAAGTTTTGTTTCAAAGAATAAAATAAATTTCATATAACCTATAACCTATAACCTATAACATATTTTGTTTCATGTTTCATGTTTCATGTTGATCGACACTCACGCTCATCTAAATTTTTCCGCATATAAAAACGACGCGTATGAAGTAATCAAAAAAACTCTCGAGGAGGGTGTTTTTGTGATTAATGTGGGGTCGCAATATTCGACTAGTGTGCGAGCATTGGAATATGCAAAAAAACATGACGGGCTGTATGTGGCGGTGGGAATTCATCCGCTTCATCTTCAAGCGCAAAAATTTTCCTACCACGATCCGGATGAAATTGAAGAGGTGGAGATTGAAACGGCCGGTGAAATATTTCAAAAAGAAAAATATTTGGAATTGGCGAAAAATCCAAAAGTGGTGGCAATTGGAGAAGTGGGGCTGGACTACCATCATTTTGAAACCGAGGATGACATCGAAAAGTTAAAATCTAAGCAGAGGGAAATATTTTTGGAATTTATCAAACTGGCGAATGTTGTTAAGAAACCGATTATGATTCACTGTTGGGACGCATATGATGATTTGTATGAAATGCTGGAAAAAAATCCCGTGGAAAAAAGAGGTGTGATTCATAGCTTTGTCGGTAGTTTCAAAACTGCCAAGAAATTTATCGAGCTTGGCTATTTAATTGGACTTAATGGTATAGTGACTTATGGGATAAGTTATGATAAGCTTATTCGTGAAGTTGATTTGAAAGATATGGTTCTAGAAACAGACTGTCCCTATCTAACTCCCGTGCCAAAAAAAGGCGAGAGAAATGAACCGATATATGTGAAATATGTCGCTAAAAAAATTGCCGAAGTTAAAGGAATTTCAGTGGAGGAAGTAGAGAAAGTGACAACAGAAAATGCTAAAAAATTATTTGGAATATAAGAATATGGAGGAATACCCAATGCGAATAAATAAATATCTGGCGCAAAAAAACATTTGCTCTCGGCGAGAAGCGGATGGGCTAATTGAAGCTGGAAAAATTCGGATAAACAATAAGCGGGCAGTTTTGGGTGACAAAGTTCAGGAAACTGATGTGATCAAGGTAGCGCAAAATTGTCAAAAGAAACTTTTCTATTATGCCTATAATAAACCGATGGGGATAATTACGCATAGTCCGCAAGGCGAGAAGGAAAAAAGTATTATGGATATAGTAAAAATTCCTCAAAAGGTTTATCCAATCGGAAGACTCGACAAGGATTCTTGGGGGCTTATAATCCTCACTAATGATGGACGAATAACTGACAAAGTTTTGAATCCCGAAAAGAAACATGAAAAAGAATATGCGGTGAGAGTTAATAAAATTATGAAAGACAGTTTTATCGATAAGATGGCGCGCGGAGTGAGGTTGGATGATGGGTATAAAACCAAAGAATGCAAGGTACAAAAAATCAACGAAGGCATGTTTTCTATTATTCTTACGGAAGGAAAAAAACGTCAAATTAGGCGAATGTGCTCCGCTTTGGGATATAATGTGGTTGACCTAAAGAGAGTGAGAATTATGAGTATTAAGATAAAAGGTTTAAAGCCAGGTGAATTTCGGGAAATTAAGGGCGATGAACTCAAGAATTTCCTATTGGAATTGGGATTAAAATAATATTTAGGTAAAATAAAAAAATCAACTATTGACTATTATAAATTTCAGGAGTATTATATGTAATGTTTTGAAAACTGAAATATGATATTCAAAGATATAAATAGTAAAAAAATATTTGTAAAAGTAGCAACTTACAGCAGTATTTATATTTTTGGTCCATTGATTTTTTTTGCAATTGTAGGTTTTGCATTGGATAAGATTTTTAATGCTAGACCGAATTTTTTGCTCAGTGGTGTTGGGATTGCTTTTGTGTTTTCAAATATTTTGCTTTTTAAGAAACGTGCATTTTTATCAAAAAATATAAAAAATGAGGTGGATAAAATAACGCGTAATTAATTCTATGAAATTAGATATATCGCTCGCTCCAAATATACTTTTTAATTTGGGTTCTTTGCCGGTGACTAACACATTATTCTGGTCATTTATTTTAAGCGTGGCTCTAATTGTTGTTACGCTATATATGCGTTATTCTCTCAAGAGAATTCCCGGAAGATGGCAGAGTATTTTGGAGATACTAGTGGAAGAAGGATTGAATTTTGTAGAAAGCATCATCGGAAGCAGAAAAAAGGCCAAGAAAGTTTTCCCGTTAGTTTTTACTATGTTTATTTTTATCGTTTTTGCCAATCTTTTGACTTTTATTCCCGGTCAATCAGCCCTTTCAATCCACACTCAAAGTGGTGATGTTGCTCCTTTTCGAGCGATTATGTCAGACTATGGAATGGTTTTTGTTTTGACGATGATTTCAATTATAACTGCTCAAGTGGTGGCAATTATTACTCATGGACCTTTCGGATATCTTAGCAAATTTATCAATCTAAAGAGTCCGCTTGCGTTTGTCTTGGGTCTTATGGATTTAATCGGAGAAGTGGCTAAAATATTATCATTATCATTTCGTCTTTTCGGAAATATTTTTGCCGGAGAGGTATTGGGATCAGTAATGCTTTTTTTAGCTCCGTTTTTCATCCCATTGCCGTTTGCTCTACTTGGTCTTATAACAGCAATTATCCAGGCGTTTGTTTTTTCTCTTTTGACACTGATATTTATTTCTATGGCTTCCGAGATGGAGAAAAAAGAAGAACAAAGTCAGAGAGAGTGTATGGTTTAATTTTAAATAATAATAGGACTTACGCGCTTGCTCGTGTTAATATCTTTTCCGCGATCAAACGTGTAAGTCCTGAATAATAATTAATTTAAGCAAAAAAATATGGAACTAGAAGTATTGAAAACCATAGCTGCCGGATTTGCTATCGGAGTTGGAGCAGTCGGATCAGCTATTGGCGAAGGTATGATTGCCGCTAAAGCTATGGAGGCGATTGGAAGAAATCCTGAAGCTAGTGATAAGATCACAACGCTTATGTTTGTGTCTATGGCGATCACTGAATCAACCGCAATTTATGCGTTGGTTGTATCACTCATCATTCTATTTAGCTAGAAGGTAAATAGTCCAGCTTTTTTGCTAGTAAAAAGGCTGAACTGGTTTATTTTTTAAATAATATGTTAAGAAAAAAAGTATGAAACTCTTTGAAGCTCTAGGATTAAATTGGAAAATTTTGATTGCTCAGTTGGTTAATTTCGGTCTTTTGATTTGGATATTGCATAAATTCGGTTATGGTCCAATCATCAAATTCATCGATGAGCGAAGAAAAAAAATTGAAAAAGGCTTGGAAAATGCCAAGTTAGTCGAGGAGAAACTGAAAAAAGCTGATGAAGCAGAAAAGGAAATTATCATTTCCGCTAAAAAAGAGGCGCAAAAAATAGTAAGTTCTTCCACGGAATTGGCGCAAAAAAATCGCGAAGAAATGATAAAAAAGGCAGAGGAAGAAGCGCAGAGAATCCTTGTTTCATATGAAAAAAAAGGAAAGCAAGAAAAGGACAAAATAATGAATGAGGCAAAAAAAGAATTATCAGATTTGGTCATTATGGCTACGGAAAAAATTATTTCAAAAAATATAACAACATCAAGTGATAGGGAGGAAATAGACAAAATAATTTTAGAAAAAGGGTAGAAAAAAAACAGCATTTTTATAGATTAAAATGAAAAAAAAAGAAAATAATATCTTATGGTGGAAATCGGGACTGGCACTTTTTAGCAGGGTTTCCAGTTGGATTATCGGACCGATATTTTTCGCAGTTTTCTTGGGAAGATTTCTAGATAAAAGATATGACATAGAACCGTGGATTTTTTTGAGTATAGTTGGATTTGCTATAGTGATCGCTTTTTTTGGAATATTTAGGGAAACAAAAAGGGAGATGAAAAAAAATAATAGGAATACTAAAGATAAGTTATGAAAATTACCGCCAATCAATATGCCAGAGCACTCTTTGAACTGGTTGATAATAGGACTCAGCAAGAAATAGACAATCTTGTTTTGAATATGGTTAGGATTGCCGGAAAAAATAGACAGACTAAATTATTTCCAAAAATCATAGAAAAGTTCAATCTTATTTGGAACAATAAGTATAAAATTTCAGAAGTCGAAATAACGAGTAGGGAAAAATTAGACAGTGAAACTGAGAATAAAATTGGGGAATATATTAAAAGAAAATATAAGACAGAGAAAGTTGTGATTAATAATAAGATAGACGCAAATATCATCGGAGGGATTATTATAAAAGTTGGAGATGAGGTTCTCAATCAAAGCATCGCAGAACAGTTAAAAAAATTAAGCAGAAATTTAACTAAGTAAATTTTAAAATATCAATTATGGATAAAAATTATATTATCGATCAGCTGAAAAAACAAATTGAAAATTTCGAAACCAAGACTCAAACGGAGAAAGTTGGAACAGTGCTGGAAGTTGGAGACGGCGTGGCGAAAATTTCCGGTCTAACGGACGTAATGGCTTCGGAAATGTTGGAATTTTCCAATGGAATTTATGGAGTGGCACTCAATTTGGAAGAAGGTCAAATCGGAGCGATGATTTTGGGAGAATTTTCTGGCATCAAAGAAGGTGATTCAGTGAAATCAACGGGAAAAATTTTGTCAATTCCAGTGGGAGAAAATATGATTGGCCGAGTAATTAATCCTCTTGGACAAGCAATTGATGGCAAAGGAGAAATCGTTTCTGATAAATTCTATCCAATTGAAAAAATTGCTCCGGGAGTTATCACTCGACAATCCGTCAATCAACCAGTGCAAACCGGAATCAAGGCTATTGACGCGATGATCCCAGTTGGACGCGGACAACGTGAACTTATTATTGGGGATCGCCAAACTGGAAAGACTGCTATTGCGATTGATGCGATCATCAATCAAAAAGGTCAAAATATGAAATGCATCTATGTAGCCATTGGGCAAAAAGAATCTAAGATTGCTCGAATTGTGGCGGAACTTGAAAAGAAAGGTGCAATGGAATATACCACGATTGTTTTGGCGGGTGCTTCTGATCCAGCGGCATTTTCTTTTGTTGCTCCATATTCTGGTTGCGCATTGGGAGAATATTTTATGGATAAAGGCGAGGATGTTTTGGTAATTTACGATGATCTTTCCAAACATGCTTGGAGTTATCGTCAAATTTCTTTGATCTTGAAGCGTCCACCGGGGCGCGAAGCCTACCCAGGAGATGTTTTCTATCTGCATTCCAGACTTCTTGAGCGAAGTGCTAAACTTAATAAGGATTTTGGTGGCGGATCAATCACGGCTTTGCCAATTATTGAAACACAAGCAGGTGATGTGTCAGCCTACATTCCGACTAACGTTATCTCAATTACTGACGGACAAATTTATTTGGAATCTGATCTTTTCTATAAAGGAATTCGTCCAGCTTTGAATGTAGGTCTTTCTGTATCTAGAGTGGGATCAGCTGCGCAAACAAAGGCGATGAAAAAAGTGGCCGGAAAACTTCGTTTGGACTTGGCGCAATTTCGAGAATTGGAAGCCTTTGCTCAATTTGGATCTGACTTGGATGAAAATACTCGTCGTCAAATCGAACGTGGACGAAGAACAGTGGAAATTTTGAAGCAAGATCAATACGCGCCGATGCTGATGGAAAACCAAGTAGCGATTCTTTATGCTCTCACGAATGGATTTTTAGATGACGTGGAAGTTTCAAAGATAAAAGCTTGGGAGGCAGATTTCCAAAGATATTTGGATTCTAGCGCGAAAGAAGTTTTGACATTGATTGCACAGAAGAAAGAATTGACGGAAGATGTGGTGGCGAAATTAGAGAAGGCAATTAAGGATTTTAAGGATATATATCAGAATGGAAATTAAGAATTTTTAATTTTTGAATTTTTAATTTTATAAATAAATCTAAATTTATTAATTTTTAAACATTAGAAATTAAAGTATTATTTAAAAATTACAAAATTAAAAATTATAAAATTTTATTAAATTATTTTATGGCTAGTGGTAAAGAAATTAAAAGACGAATAAAATCCATCCAGAACACAGGGAAAATTACTCGGGCGATGGAAATGGTGAGTGCGGCCAAGATGCGCCGGGCTATTTCGAGTGTGCTGGCAATTCGTCCGTATGCTCACAGTGCTTGGAGTGTGCTCACAAATTTAGCCCGTTCGTTTGAAAAGAAACAAGGCGGTCTTTTGGAAGTGCGCGAAGTGAAAAGTGTTTTAGCGATTGCCATTACGTCTAATCGTGGACTTTGCGGATCATTTAATTCTCAATTGACCAAGAAAATCAAAGAAGAATTGAGTAACCCAAAAAATTTGAAAATAAATCGAATTGGAAACAAAAAAATCGAATCAAAAATCTCTGACGAAGAATTGAAAATCGATTTTATAACAGTCGGCAGAAAAGGTGAGGGTGTAGTAAGAAGAACTGGCAAGGAAATTGTCGCCTCATTTAATGATTTGACCTATCTGCCAAAATTTGAAGCTGTGCGAGCAGTGGGAAAGGTTGTGACTCAAGATTATCTGGCGAAAAAATATGACAAAGTGGTTATTTTCTATACTGATTATGTTTCCGCCATCAAGCAAGAAACGAAAGTACGCCAAATTTTGCCACTCTCAAAAATTGATTTAGAAAAACAATTGGCCGAGATGGATGTTTTGGCGGAAGAATATGGACTTAAGAAGCCAAAATCTGAATATAAGGTTGAACCAAGTCCAGCGGAAGTTTTGGATCACATTATCCCACGTCTCATTGAAATGCAGATCTATCATGCAATTTTGGAATCCAATGCTTCTAAAGAATCCGCTCGAATGGTTGCTATGCGAAATGCCACCGATGCTGCCAAAGAAATGGCCGATGATTTCACTCTGGCCTACAATCAAATTCGTCAAATGAAAATTACTCAAGAGATAGCGGAGATTAGTGCGGGAATGGCGGCGTTGGAAAATTAAATCAGAACCACTGACCTGCCTCGCCGGCAGGCGGGTTCGCACGTGATTATCCTGATTACACGTGAATTAAAAAATAAAAAATATTTGTCATTCTGAGCGAAGCGAAGCGGAGTCGAAGAATCTACTAAATAGTAACACAAGTGATATTATTGAGCAGATCCTTCGCTTCGCTCAGGATGACAAGAAAAATAAGTTCTTTGTAAGATTGAAAATAAAAAAGCCACCGAAGTTCCCGGGATGGGAATGGTGGCTTGAGGAGACTAGTAGAAAAATATCTTACCATATCTTGATCTTGGGCAGAAAAATGCTATCCCAATAGATATGAAAAAGATGATGATTACGGAGAATAATATATCAGCGAACAATATTACTCCCCATGCTTTCGTTAGGATGATGGCCATTATTGCCATTACCCCTATTGCGATTAAAATGCTTCCCATAATTCTGTTTTGAGTTTTAATTTTCACTTTATGTCTCCTTTTTTGAAAGTTTAAAGAGCTGTTGTTAAAATTATGTTGAATTGTTAACTGTATATACTAGCATAAATTACCAAAAAAGTCAAGTATTAAATCCTAATTAGTGAATATTTGGCTAAAATAAAGCAAATATCTAGTGATTAGAATTTAAAATAAGTTAACAGAGAACAGAGAACAGTGAACAGGAATTTCCTGATCATTGATCACTGATTCTTGATCATTATTTATGAACACAGGAAAAATCTCACAAGTAATCGGGCCGGTTGTGGACGTTGAATTCTCCGCCTCATCGGCGGACAAGGGTGCAGAATTGCCAAATATTTATGACGCCTTAGAAATCGAAATCAGCGGACAGTCCGCTAAGCTTGTTTTAGAAGTGGCTCAACATCTGGGCGGGAATAGAGTACGAACAGTGGCGATGGGTTCGACGGATGGACTTCGTCGTGGAATGGAAGTTGTTTCAACGGGCGCTCCAATTAGCGTGCCGGTTGGACAAGGAACACTGGGAAGAATGTTTAATCTTCTTGGCGAAACAATTGACGGAAAAGCTGAAACGGTCAAAGCCGAAAAAAGATATCCAATTCACAGAGATGCGCCAAAGTTTGAAGATCAATCAACAAAAGCAGAAATCTTGGAAACTGGAATCAAGGTTATCGACCTCATTTGCCCATTTATCAAAGGTGGAAAAGTGGGACTTTTCGGTGGCGCAGGTGTAGGAAAAACTGTGGTGATTCAAGAACTTATCCGAAACATTGCCCAAGAACATGGTGGGTATTCAATTTTTGCCGGCGTAGGAGAAAGAACAAGAGAGGGAAATGACCTCTATCACGAAATGAAAGAATCAGGAGTTTTGGACAAAACTGCTTTGGTGTTTGGACAAATGAATGAACCACCAGGGGCACGTCAACGCGTAGCTTTGTCTGCTCTTGCGATGGCGGAATATTTCCGTGACGACGAAGGCCGAGACGTTTTGTTTTTTATCGACAATATTTTCCGTTTCACGCAAGCCGGATCAGAAGTATCAGCTCTCCTTGGACGAATTCCATCAGCGGTGGGATATCAACCAACACTCGCCGAAGAAATGGGACGCTTGCAAGAGCGAATAACTTCTACTAAGAAAGGCTCCATTACATCTGTGCAAGCGGTATATGTGCCAGCCGACGACCTAACTGACCCAGCGCCAGCCACAACTTTCGGCCATCTTGATTCAACTGTTGTTCTTTCTCGTTCACTTTCTGAACTTGGAATTTATCCAGCCGTTGATCCTTTGGATTCTAGTTCAACAATTTTGGATCCAAATATCGTGGGACAAGAGCACTATGAAGTTGCCCGAGGCGTGCAGAGAGTTTTGCAAAGATATAAGGATCTTCAAGATATTATCGCAATTTTGGGAATGGAAGAATTGTCCGATGAAGACAAAGTGACAGTTTCCCGGGCACGAAAAATCCAAAAATTCCTCTCTCAACCATTTTTCGTAGCCGAACAGTTTACGGGAACCGCGGGACAATATGTGAAACTTTCTGACACAATTAAAGGTTTCAAAATGATTTTGGATGGACAAATGGACGAGGTGGCGGAGCAGGATTTCTATATGAAGGGCAGTATAACTGAAGTTAAAAAATAAATTTTTTAACTTCAGAATTTCTAATTTCTAATTTCTAATTTCTAAACAATTTCCAATGTTTTAATGATTAAATTTTCTAAACTTTTTTTAATTTCAAAATTGTGAAATTGAAAATTGATTGAAAATTGAAAATTGAAAATTGAAAATTTATGACTAGATGTCAAATTTACAAATAAAATTCAAAATAGTCACTCCCGAAAAAACCGTCTTTGAAGATGCAGTTGATCAGGCGACTTTGCTGACCACGGATGGAGAAATAACAATCCTGCCTAATCACAGAAGTTATATTGCTAGTCTAAAACCGGGTGGCATTATGTTGAAAAAAAACGGAGAAGAATCCTTTGTTTGCATTTCTGGTGGTTTTATCGAATTTCATGGCAATGAACTTATCGTTTTGGCTGACACGGCAGAGCGAGCGGAAGATATTGACTTAAAACGAGCTGAGGAAGGGCGAAGAAAAGCCGAAGAACTCAAAAACCAAAGAGTTTCTATGGATGAGAATGAATATGCTCGTGTGGCGGCTGCCATTCAAAAAGAATCTGCTCGAATTCACGTAGCTAGAAAACACTATACAAGAAGAGGGATGAAAATAGAATAACTTTTTTCCTGAAATAAAAGCTCGGGCTCAATTGCCCGAGTTTTTTGTTTCTTGAAATAAATGAAAAAATGAGATAGAATAGGAAAGTATTAAAAAACTTGTTTTATGGATTCACCCCACACCAAAAAAATTAAAAAAATGATTAAAAACAATAACATCGCTAATAAGTCTAATAAAGAGTCAAAAAATGAGGATTTTTGGTGTGAGGGCAAGTATAACCCTGAGATTATTGAGAGAAAATGGCAGAAATATTGGGCCAAAAATCCGGATAATTTTAGCGCTAAAGATGACTCTGACAAGGAAAAAGCCTTTATATTAGACATGTTTCCCTATCCGTCAGGGGCGGGACTGCATGTGGGGCATGTGGAAAGCTATACAGCCACGGACATATATTCCCGCTATCTTCGAATGAATGGGAAAAACGTGCTTCATCCGCAGGGTTTTGATGCCTTTGGTCTTCCGGCGGAAAATTATGCGATAAAGACGGGAATTCATCCAAAAGAGACAATTTCTAACGCGGTGGAAGTTTTTAAGCGTCAAATTGACTCGATGGGTTTTTCCTATGATTGGTCGCGGGAAGTTAACTCATCTTTACCTGAGTATTATAAATGGACACAATGGCTGTTTCTTTTGTTTTATAAAAATGGTTTGGCGTATAAGAAAAAAGCCAAAGTGAATTGGTGTCCAAAATGCCAAACGGTTTTGGCAAATGAGCAGGCGGAAAATGGCAAATGCGAAAGATGCGAATCGGAAGTTATTCAGAAAGATCTTGAGCAATGGTTTTTCAAAATTACTGATTTCATTGAAGACAAAGGAAAAACTTCTGGGCTATTAAACGGTTTAGAAAAAATTGATTGGCCAAATTCAACAAAACTTTTGCAAAAAAATTGGATTGGAAAATCAGAGGGTGCGCAGTTCAAAATGGCTGTCATTCTGAATGAAGCGGAGCGAAATGAAGAATCTCGAAAAAATAAAACGAGATCCTTCGCTAACGCTCAGGATGACAAGCATTTTATCGAAGTTTATACTACGAGAATTGACACTGTCTTTGGGATGACTTATGCAGTGGTGGCTCCGGAACACGAGATCCTGAAACGAGTTCAGGATGACATTAAGAATTTAGATGAAGTTGAAAAATATATTAATGAATCAAAAAAGAAAACTGATCTTGATCGAATGGAAGCGAAAGTTAAGACCGGAGTAGAAATCAAAGGGATAAAAGTCGTCAATCCATTTAATGGTGAAGCGTTGCCACTATTCGTAGCAGATTATGTTTTGTCTCAATATGGTACGGGAGCCGTGATGGCCGTGCCGGCCCATGACGAGCGGGATTTTGAATTTGCGAAGAAATATAAACTAAAAATTAAAGAAGTTATTTCTGGTGATAAGAAAGATGGAGAAATACTTACTGACGATGGAATTTTAATAAATTCTAGCAAATATGATAATTTAAATTCCGAGGAAGCGCGAGAAAAATTGACGGTGTGGCTGGAAGAGAAAAAAATTGGACAGAGAAAAATAAATTATAAACTTCGCGATTGGCTAGTTAGTCGACAAAGATATTGGGGCGCGCCGATCCCGATTATCTACTGTGAAAAATGTGGTGAAGTGCCAGTGCCGGAAAAGGATTTGCCGGTTGAATTGCCGGACGATGTGGATTTCAAACCGACTGGCGAATCTCCGCTCAAATATAGCAAAAAATTTCAAGAAGTGAGATGTCCAAAATGTGGAGGAGAAGCAAAAAGAGAATCAGACACAATGGATACTTTTGTTTGTTCTAGCTGGTACTATTTGCGCTACGCTGACCCAAAAAATGAGAAAGAATTCGCTTCCAAAGAAAAACTAGAAAAATGGCTTCCAGTTGATCTTTATGTGGGCGGAGCGGAACACAGCGTGCTTCATCTTCTTTATGCTAGATTTTTCACGAAAGTTTTGCATAATTTGGGGTACCTAAATTTTGACGAACCATTTTTGAAACTGCGTCATCAAGGAACAATTTTGGCGGAAGATGGAACAAAAATGTCCAAATCAAAAGGCAATGTTGTCAATCCGGATGATGTCGTGAAAGAATTTGGCGCGGATGCACTGCGAATTTTTGAAATGTTTATGGGACCGTTGGAAGATATGAAGCCATGGCAGACAAAAGGAATTGTGGGAGTGAGGAGATTTTTGGAAAAAGTGTGGAAAATGCAAACAAGAATCAATGATCAAGGAACAGTGAACAATAAAATACAAAACATAAAATTAAATACACTTATTCATAAAACGATTAAAAAAGTTTCAGCGGATATTGAAGCGATGAGATTTAATACGGCGATTAGTGCGCTTATGATACTCACAAATGAAATGGAAAAACAAGAGGAAATCCAAATTACTAATTACCAGTTACTAATTACTCTCCTTTCTCCTTTCGCACCTCATCTGGCCGAAGAACTTTGGGAAAAATTAGGGCACAACGAATCGATATTTTTGCAAAAATGGCCCGCGCATGATCCGGAATTAATTAAAGACGAGGAAGCAGAACTTATTGTTCAAGTAAATGGAAAAGTGCGCGACAAGATAATTGTGAGTGCTGATATCTCCGAAGAGGAAGCAAAAAAAATTGCGTTCGAAAGAGAAAAAGTTAAGATTCATATCGCAAAAAAAGAAATTAAAAAAGTTATATTTGTTAAGGGGAGATTAATTAATGTAGTTATATGAAATTTCTAATTTTCAATTTTTAATTTCTAAACAATTTCCAATGCTTCAATGATTAAATTTTCTTAGGTTTTTAATTTTAAAATTATGAAATTAAGATTTGTTTGAAAATTGAAAATTGAAAATTGAAAATTTTCCAAATATGCAAGCAGTTATACTCGCGGCGGGTCGGGGGAAAAGAATGGGGAATTTGACAACAGCGACAACTAAGCCGATGCTCAAAATTAAAGGCAAGCCGATTTTGGAGCATAAAATAAATGCTTTGCCGAAAAAAATCAAAGAGATTATTTTTATCGTGGGCTATCGCAGTACGGATATAATTTCGCATTTCAAGAGATATCACAATGGTCGGAGAATTATCTATGTTTTTCAAACTAATCTAAATGGCACGGGCGGAGCGCTTCATTTGGCGAAAAGTATTTTGCGTGAAAAATTTTTAGTAATGATGGGCGATGATTTATACACTAAAAAAGATTTGAAAGAAATAATAGAGCATGATTTGGCAATTATGGGATATGAAGTAGATGATCCTACTCAGTTTGGAGTAATCAAAATAAATAAGAATGGTACATTAGCAGAAGTAATAGAAAAACCAAAAACAAAGAAACATAAATTAGCTGCGACTGGTGTTTATGTGCTGGACAGGAGATTTTTTGATTATGAATTGGTTTCAGTTGGCAACGGAGAATTCGGATTGCCACAAACTATGGCTAAAATGGCGAAAGATCATAAAACAAAAATCCATAAAGCACGCGCTTGGCATGCAATTGGTAATCCTGAAAATCTGAAAGAAGCCGAAAAAGTTTTGCATAAATTCATTTAACTTTACGAACTACGAAAATGAAGCCTGAATTCTTCGTATTTCGTTAATTTCGTAGTTTGTAAATAAAGCATATGAAATTATTTGGCACTGATGGAATTAGAGCTTTGATAAATGAAGAAATAATGAGTCCGGAAATGGGAGTTGAAATGGGAATAGCTCTGGTTTTATATTGTCAAAAAAGAAATGCGCCTCTCAAGATTGTCATTGGGCGAGACACACGAGAATCAGGCGTGATGTTGGAAGAAGCAATAATTTGCGGAATAATTTCTATGGGTGGGACAGCGGTTTTGGCCGGAATAATTCCAACCCCTGGTGTGGCGTATTTGGTTGGAGAGGAAAAAGCTGGTGCAGGAATAGTAATTTCTGCTTCGCATAATTCCTTTGAATATAATGGCCTAAAACCTTTTAATGCTGACGGCACAAAACTTACTGATGAACAAGAATCAGAATTGCAAAAATATATTTCGGAAGGAGTAGAAAAAAAAGTAGGGGCAGATTTTATTTTGGGTCAAAAAATAATTTTGCCAGATGCTAAAGAAAAATATGCAAATTTTCTCCTTAGTAAAGTTTCCAATTTAGAATTGAGCAATTTGAAAATAGTTTTGGATTGTGCCAATGGAGCGACATTTGAAATAGCGCCAAAGGTATTTGAAAAAAAAGCCAGTGAAGTGGAGATTATTTTTGCCAGTCCAAATGGGAAAAATATTAATAATAATTGCGGTTCTCAATATATTGAAGCACTCAAGAAAAAAGTTTTGGAAAAAAAAGCGGATATTGGTTTGGCTTTTGATGGCGATGGAGACAGGCTAATTGTAGTTGATGAAAAAGGCAATGCGCTAAATGGTGATCAGATAATTTATATTATCGCTAAGATGATGCAAGAAAAAGGAGAATTGAAAAATGATGCCGTCGTTACGACAGTTATGAGTAATATTGGATTTATCAGTAGTTTGAAAAAAATTGGAATCGAACATTTTGCGGTTGGCGTGGGTGATCGACAAGTTTCACAGGAAATGAAAAAAAGAGAGGCTGTGCTTGGCGGAGAAGAATCTGGTCATATCATTATGTCTAATTTTCAACCGACAGGTGATGGAATGGCTTCGGGGCTGATGTTGATTTCGGCTATGAATTATTTCAAGAAAAACTTGTCGGAATTAGTTCGTGAGATAACATTGTTTCCAAAAATTTTGGTTAATGTTCCAGTGAAAAAAAAGCCAGAGCTAGAAACCATTCCAGAAATTGTGGATATTATAAAAGAAATTGAAAATATCCTGGGAGAGAACGGACGCGTGCTTGTGAGATATTCTGGGACGGAAAATTTGTGTCGAGTTATGATTGAAGGAAGAGACAAGGAAGAAATTAAAAATTATGCGGATCAAATTGTTGGAGTTATAAACAAAAATTTAAATTAAAAAATGATAAAAAATTCTCAAGAAAAATTTTTCACCTTATCTGAATTTCGTCATGAAGCGGGTATCCCACTTATTTTAGCTAAGAAACTTATCATTTGGGGTGAAATAAACGCTGTGCATGCGATGGATGGAACATTGCGAATTGCTCAAAGCGAAGTAGCAAAAATATCTCAAATAATCAAAAATCCTTGGAAAAAAACTTATTATTTTTTTCGCGCGCTTGGACCGGGGGTGATAACGGGAGCGTCGGATGATGATCCGTCCGGAATTGGAACCTATTCTTCTGCTGGAGCAAAATTTGGGTTGGGACTTTTGTGGATGGCAACTTGGCTTTTGCCGATGATGATGGCTATTCAGGAAGCTTGCGCCAGAATTGGCATTGTTACCAATCACGGCTTGGCAGGAGTTTTGCAAAAACACTATAAAAGAAAAATAGTGATGGGCATAACCTCCATTCTTATTACGGCAAACGTGATAAATATTGGAGCTGATCTTGGCGCGATGGCAAAATCTTTGCAGATGCTAATCGATGTTAATTTTTATCTGGCTACTATTTTTTTTGCGGTAGTGATAATAATTTTAGAAATTTTTGTCGGTTATCATACTTATGTCAAAATTCTAAAATGGCTGGCCTTTTCTGTATTGGCCTATATCGCGACAGCTTTTATGATAGACATTGATTGGAATATTGTATTTGAATCAGCGGTTATTCCAAAAATAATTTTTAGTCCGGAGTATGTTTTTGCGATGGTGGCTATTTTTGGAACTAGCATTACGCCGTATTTATTTTTTTGGCAGACTTCGGAAGAAGTGGAGGAGAATAAGTTGGCGAAAAAAATATTTCGCAAATTTCACCGTAAGGATAACCGAGGAATGGCTAGTCGAATAGCTAGGATGAGAACAGACGTGGAAACCGGAATGATTTTGGCGAATATAGTTTTCTTTTTTATCATCATAACAACATCCCAAGTTTTGTTTAAGAATGGAATTTTTAATATCAATTCAGCTGAAGAGGCGGCCTTGGCTCTACGACCTTTGGCCGGCGACTACGCATATTTGCTTTTTGCTTTTGGAATTATCGGTACAGGTCTTTTAGCTGTGCCAATTCTGGCCGGATCGGGCGCCTATGCTTTGGCGGAAACTATGAAATGGAGAGAAGGCTTGGAAGAGAAGTTTTCAAGAGCAAGGGGATTTTATGCCGTTATCATTGTTTCTATTTTGGTGGGTTTGATTTTGAATTTTTTTCATATCAATCCGATTACGGCGCTATACTACTCGGCATTTTTAAATGGGATAATTTCCCTTCCTCTTTTAGTGGCGATTATGATTGTGAGTGATGATAAGAAAATAATGGGGCGTGAAACTAATCCTGTTTGGGTAAGAATTTTTGGCTGGATGTCGATTGTTTTTATCGCGGGTGCAATAATTTCTGCCGGAGTGCTATATTTTAATTCTTAAAATTATTTTTTATGTGTGGAATAATTGCTTATATCGGAAAACAAAAAGCGGTGCCAATTCTTGTGGAAGGGCTCAAGCAACTAGAATATCGTGGTTATGATAGCGCGGGAATTTCAGTTATGCAAAATGAAAAAATAATTACCTTGAAAGCATTGGGGAAAGTAGTGGAATTGCAAAATAAAATTGGAGAGCGTGAATTTTCCACAAAAATCGGCATTGCTCATACTCGTTGGGCGACGCATGGTAAACCGAGTGACACGAATTCTCATCCGCACGGGGATTGTGAGGGGAATATATTTTTAGTACATAATGGAATAATTGAAAACTATCAAGAACTGAAAAATATATTAATCAAGAAAAAACATAAATTTATTTCTGAAACTGACTCAGAAGTTTTGGCGCATTTGATTGAAGAGTTTAATAAGAAGTTAGATTTCAAGAAATCAGTTTTAGAAGCTTTGAAACTGGTTCGCGGAACTTATGGCTTGGCGATAATAAATAAAAATGAGCCGGACAAAATAATTATCGCTAGAAATGGTTCGCCTTTGATACTTGGA
>DHFM01000062.1 GCA_002400405.1 Candidatus Moranbacteria bacterium UBA4824 | reverse complement strand
ACCAAAATTGCGACACAGGTTTTGAAAGACGGGGATTTGGTGGAGGTGGATGCGGATAAGGGAGTGGTGAAAATAATTAAAAAAACTAAAAAATAGAAGTACAGAATCAATTCTGTACTTAAATTGGAATGATAGAAAAAGATAAGAGTTATGAAATTAGGAAATATTTATTCGAGAAAAAAATTGTCGAAGAAGTTTTTGATATCGAAGAAATGACTGGAGGGATACATAACGATGTTTATCATATTTTTTCAGATAGAGGCGAATTGGTTTATAAAAAACACTTGTCTATTTCTAAAAATTTTCCAGATATTGTTTTGCCAGAAGGAAGATATGAAAATGAAAAAAACTCTTATGAACTACTCGCAAAAATATTTTCTAAAAACGTTACGCCTAAATTGATATATAGTGACGATGCGAAGAAAATAATAGTCCTTGAATATTTGGAAGAGGGAAACCGGATTGATAGAAAAATAAACTCCCTAGAACTATTCGATTTTTTTGCGATGGGTGAAATTTTGGCTGAAATTGCCAATTTGACTTATAATAAAAATGAAATAGCTTCTCTTTTTGATAAATCGGAATTTCAGGAACTAAAATACGAATATCGATATTATAAATTTATTGAAAATAAAGAATTATTTAAAATTAGAGATGACCTGATGAAAAGTGCAAAAGAGAATAGGTCTGTTTTTTCTCATGGAGATCCGAGATTTAATAATATTTTTGCGCAGGATGATGGTGTTTATTTTATAGATTTTGAAGGGGCATATTTTGCGGATGCATCTCTTGATCCCAGCTATCTATTATCAGAAATATTAATTTATTATTTTAGTACTGGCAAAGAAGAGTTCAAAAAAATGGCTGAAAGTTTTTGGAAGGGATACATTAAAACTCTTAAAATAAATATTGATATGAAAAATTTGGAGCGAAGAATAATCAAGCATTGTGGATTTGCTTTGCTCGATAAGGCTATTGGAGTTATTAAGGATGATTATTCTTTTATATCTAGTGAAAAAGTAATTAGTCGGGCGGAAGAAATAATTATTAGTGATAAAATCGTGACGTTTAATTCATTGTTTTTAAAATAAAAAATATGCCTGGAGCAAATCCACTGGAGCGTGTGCCAACTAAAAGAATAGAACAAAAAGAATCAAGTAAAATTGAGAAGATGGTTGTTTTTCGTTTGCGTCATGGAGAAACAGATTATCATGAACATACTGGAGAAAAGAAATTAAATCCTGGCGAATGTGATATAACTGAAACAGGAAGAAAAATGATGGAGAAAGATGCCGAAATTATCATGCAACAAATCGACAAAAATAAAGATATAATTTGTGTTGTTTCAAGTCCCAGAATAAGAGCTAAAAACGGAAAAGATATAATTGAACATGAATTGAGACTTAGGGGATATAATGTTTGGGAAGGTGATGTGGTAGATGAGCCCCAAAAATTTGTCAGAGGTCTTGATATGTATGATTCGGATGGAGAGGTGATTGATTTGGAAGATTCTGAATATTCAGTGGCCTATAATAATTTAGTGGAAGAAACTGAAAAAATAAAGCCAGTAGATCAATCACACGAACAGTTCTATAGTCAACTAGAGGATGATAGATTGGAAACAGTTAAATCGGCCGGAGAAAGAGCGCGTTATCAATTGTCAAAATTTGTGCGGATTGCAAGGAATGTTCAGTCAAAAATAAATAAAAGAATTGTTATTGTTGAGATAGAGCATTGTGAAACTTTAAATGATATATATTCGCAAGCAAGTCACGGGGAATATTCAATGGAAAAAGATACTGGACCAGTCAGGGGGGAAATGATTCGTCTAGACATTCCAACCGATTCTTCAAAAAATGATATAGGCGTTAAGTTTTTAGATGAGAGCAGAGGAGGGAAAAATACTGTTGTTAAATATGATTATTTAAAAAAAGAATTTATAAATTAAAATTAAAGTATAGAATCAATTCTGTACTTAAAAAAGATATTATGGCAATACAAAAATTAGAAAATAAAAACATTCGAAAACTTTCCCGGGTGGGTAGCGGGAAAACATATAGTGTCACGTTGCCAATTGAAGGAATTCGAGATTTAGGCTGGAAGGAGAAACAAAAGGTGGTTGTTGAGTTTGATAAGAAAAATAAAAGATTTATTGTGAAAGATTGGAAATTAAAAAGGTGGTATAATAAAAATATAATTAACTGACTAGATTCCCGCCTGCGCGGGAATGACATAAAAAAAATATGAATCACACAAAAAATTTCAAAAATCTAACCAAAAAAGACGTAGGGATCGCAGGCGGAAAGGGAGCATCGCTGGGCGAAATGACAAAAGCGGGAATTCCAGTGCCACCAGGGTTTGTGGTTTTGGCGTCGGCGTTTGATAGATTTTTGAATGAAACGGATCTATTCGTTCAAGTGGCTGCGGAGCTGAAAAAAGTAAACTATGAAGACATTAATTCAGTGGACAAAGCCTCAAGCATTATTCGTGATCTCATCCATGATGCTAAAATGCCCAAAGATTTGGAAAAAGAAATTATGGCGGATTTCAAAAAACTTGGCGCAAAATTTGTGGCTGTTCGTTCTAGCGCCACAGCTGAAGATTCGTCCGTGGCTTCTTGGGCAGGAGAGTTGGAAAGTTTTCTCAATACAACCGAAAAAAGTGTTTTAGAAAATGTGAAAAAATGTTGGTCTTCTCTTTTCACACCGAGGGCAATTTTCTATCGTCATGAGAAAAAACTTTTGGAAACTCATGTAAGTGTAGCGGTAGTGGTGCAAAAAATGGTAGAATCAGAAGTTTCTGGAATCACTTTCACAGTCCATCCAGTGACCGAAGATCGTAATCAAATGATCATCGAGGCTGGTTGGGGATTGGGCGAAGCAATTGTTTCAGGTTCGATTACGCCGGACAGCTATGTATTAGACAAGAAAAAAATGACAATTATGGATATAAATGTGAGTGGGCAAACAAAGAAAATGGTGAGATGTATGAAGAAAAGAATAAAATGGGTGAGCGTTTCGAAACTTGAAAAAAATAAACAGGCCTTGAGTGAAAAACAAATTATTGCGTTGGCTAAGATTTGTGCGCAGATTGAAAAGCATTATAAAAAACCACAAGACATTGAATGGGCTTATGAAAAAAATAAATTCTATATCGTTCAATCTCGACCAATCACGACACTTTAGGAATTTTGTGGTATAATAAAATAGTTAGCAATGAATTAAAATTTTTTTCGAAATTGAACTCGAATTGTAATTTTATAGCCAAAAATTTCCCTCAATCAACGACTGCCAAAGGAAATTTTTAGATAAAATTACAATTCTCAAACAGTAATTTCTCAAAAATTTTAATTCCTAGCTTATTTTAAGATTAATTATGCCAAAAGCGAAAATAAAAAAAGAAAAGGAATATGTAGAAAATGATCTCGATGCTGTGGTGGCTTTTTTGGATGGGCTTTCTCATCGAATTATCGAGAGAACCAGAAATATCGATGCGCAATCCAATGTGCTCATTGGTCTTAGTACCGGTATTTTCATTCTCGCAATCAATAAGATAATGAATGTAGAACGATTTCATATCACCCTTTCACTCGTGGCTATTTTTTCAGCCCTCAGCTCTATTATCGCTCTTCTGGCAATTCGCCCACCTAATTGGATGGTGAAAAAAGGTCAAGAACAGAGTTTGCTGTTTACCCAAACAATTGCCAATTTTGATTCGGCCAAAAAATATTCCATAGAACTCAAAAAGATATTGAATTGCGACGAAGAAATTTTTCATCAATATGCTATTGAAATTTATAACTTGTCGAAATATTATTATCGTCCCAAAAGAAAACTATTTGCGATTTCCCGAAACATTTTTCTTTTTGGAGTAATTTCTAGTCTGTTGCTCTTGTTTTTGGAAGCTAAATTTCTCTAGGTTGTTAAAAAACCATAATTATTATATTATATAAAAAGGGAATGATTCCCGTTTTTTGCTTATAAAAAAAAGATGAGTGAAGTCAAAAAAGAAAAAAAATTTAATCTCAAGAGTTTTTGGGTAAAAATTTGGAAACTACTTGAACCAAGTCAAGGGCAGATAAAAATTGTGCTGGTTTTGATATTATTTTTTGAAGCGGTGCGTTTAATCGGGCCGTATCTCTTGAAAATAATAATTGACAAAATTACTGTTTTTAATATAGAAGAAGTGGATATTATTCTAGTGCTTATTGTGGTGATGTTTCTTATAAATCAGCTAATTTCTATTGTTGATTATTTAGCTGATAAAAAGATTCTTTCTGTTTTAATTTCGGCGGTTGCATATCTTTCTAATAATGCTCATCGAAAAATGGTTTTTTTGAGTTTGGGGTATCATGAGAAAGAAAACACCGGCAGTAAGATTATAAAAATCAGTCGCGGGGTGGATAAGATTGACAATCTTTTTGGAAATTTTTTCTGGGAAGTGGCACCGACCATTTTTCAAATTATTTTAACTACCGCGACGCTTTTTTGGGTGAATTGGATAT
>DHFM01000054.1 GCA_002400405.1 Candidatus Moranbacteria bacterium UBA4824 | reverse complement strand
ATGACATTACTACTTATTTATGACATAAAATTAAAATCCACCCTTGCGAAATAGAAAATTTATCTTTCTATGAGCTTAGGTGGCCTTTTTTCTTTCTGCCACTTTCTTTTTGGGAAAAAGAAAGTGGCGAAGAGTTTTTATATCAAAAACTTCTTCTTATTCTCACTCAAATTAATGAAATCATCCAATTCTTCGACTAGTTTTCCGCTGGTGGACTCAGAAAATGCAATGCCTTCGACACGGCATCCAGTAGTGGATTGAATATATTTAACTAGCGGGATATAGTCTCCGTCTCCGCTGACAATCACAATCACATCCAAACTCTTGGACATTTTGATAGCATCAATGGCAATTCCCACATCCCAATCGCCTTTTTTGGCACCACCGGGAAAGATTTGGAGATCTTTCGTTTTGACTTCATAGCCAACTTTTTCCAAAGCTTCGAAGAATTTCTCTTCTTGGCCTTCTAGAGTTTTTATCCCATAGGCAATAGCGCGGATGAGTTTTCGGTCTCCGACAGCTTCTTTTAGAATTTGTCCAAAGCTAACTTTCTTTTTGTGCAAAACTTTGGCGCTATAATAGAGATTTTGAATGTCCACCAAGACACCCACTCTTTGCTCTTTGTAAATTGACATATAATAGCGATACGAACAATGCGAACAAACATGCGAATTCTGCGAATTATTCGTGGCATTCGCATAAATTCGTAGATTAGCATCGCTTTATCCTTTTAAATCAAGCTTTTTGATCAAAGTTTTATAGGCTTTTTCGTTGGTTTTTTGCAAGTAGCCCATTAGTTTCTTTCTTTTAGAAACCATTTTCAAAAGTCCTCGGCGAGAATGAAAGTCTTTGGCATTCTTTTTGAGGTGAGTTGTGAGTTTTTTAATTTGTTCTGAGAAAAGGGCAATTTGATATTCTGGAGAACCAGTGTCCTTTTCATGTCTTACTACTTCTTTCGTCGCCTTTGCTTTTTGCTTTGCATTTAGTGCCATAGTATTTTTTCGGCCAAACACTCGTTGCGAGAACTTCCCCCTCGGAAAACCAGTGTCGGCTAGTTAGAATTATTATATATCAACATTACAACATAATTGAAAGTTTGGCAAATTTTTATGGCTCTATGAGGAGGAGTGTGGTAAAATTAGATTATTATGCATGAAATATTGGAAAAACTTAATGCTCCGCAAAGAGAAGCAGTGACGACGACGGAAGGGCCGGTTCTCATTATTGCGGGGGCGGGATCGGGGAAAACAAGAGCGCTTACGCATCGAGTGGCGTATTTGATTTGTGAAAAAAAGATTAGTCCTAGAAGAATTTTGGCAGTGACTTTTACTAATAAAGCAGCAGGAGAGATGAAAGAACGGATTAAAGAGTTATTAAGTAGCGATGCGAACAATGCGAACAAGCATGCGAATGATGCGAATAGTTTGCGGTATTCGCATGAATTCGTAGATTCGCATCGCTATGACATGCCGACGGTTGGAACTTTTCATTCTATTTGTGTGAGGATTTTGCGTCATGAAATTGAAAAAATGGGGTATAAAAGCTCGTTTAATATTTTTGATGATCAGGATCAATTGGCTCTCATGAAGAAAGTGATGAAGGAAATGGAAATAAACACGGATCAATTCAAGCCAAAAGCAATTCTCGGCGCAATTTCTAATGCGAAAAATGAACTCAAGAGCGCGGATGAATTTTTGGCGGGGGTGGGTGGATATTTTGAAGAAATGGTGGCTAAGATTTATTTGAACTATCAAAAAAAATTGAAGGATCAAGACGCTTTGGATTTCGATGATATCTTGATGATTATGGTGAAGCTTTTCCAAAAGTTTCCAGAAGTTTTGGAAAAATATCAGAATTTTTTTGAGTATATTATGGTAGATGAATATCAAGATACTAACCGCGCGCAATATTTGTTGGTGAAATTGTTGTCGGAAAAATATAAAAATTTGTGCGTGGTGGGCGATGACTGGCAAGGCATATATTCGTGGCGAGGAGCCAACATTCAAAATATTTTGGATTTTGAAAAAGATTATCCTGAGGCCCGGGTTATCAAACTTGAACAAAATTATCGCTCGACGCAAAATATTTTGGATGCGGCTTATGGAGTGATTTCAAAAAACATCAATCGTAAAGACAAAAAAATTTGGACGGATAATCAAAGCGGTCATCTTCTTTCTAGTTTTGAAGCAGAGGATGAAAAAGAAGAAGCGCAGTTTATTGTGGAGGAGATAAAGAAGTTATGTGGTAATAGGACGGGGTCCTTCGACTTCGCTCAGGACAGAAAACTAAAGTTTTCCGATTTTGTAGTTCTCTATCGAACCAATGCACAGTCTCGAATGATTGAAGAAGCGATGCTTAGAAATTCTATTCCCTATAGAATTATTGGTGGAGTAAAATTTTATCAAAGAAAAGAGATTAAGGATATAATTGCATATTTGCGAGTGATAAATAATTTTAATGATGAAACTTCGCTGGAGCGGATAATCAATGAACCAAGACGAGGAATTGGCGACGTTACGCTGAATAAGTGGATAAAAATATCCAAAGAAAATACAATAGATTTGATAACTGTTGGTTTGAAGATATCTGACTTGAATGATAAAAAAATATTAAGTTCAAAATTAGATGCGATTGTAAAATTTTGCGAATTTATACAGCGGATGTCAGAGCTAAAGGAAAAATTACCACTCACTGATTTCATTCAAAAAGTATATAGTGAATCCGGATACGAAAAATTTTTAATGGATGGAACTGAAGAGGGAGAAATGAGAAATGAAAATGTTAGAGAACTTCTTACCGTTGCAAAAAAATATAATGATTATGAACCAGTTGAGGCTTTGAAATTATTTCTAGAAGAAGTAGCTTTAGTTTCTGACACGGATAATATTGATCAAGCAAAGGATGCGGTGCATCTTATGACGCTCCACAGCGCCAAGGGATTGGAATTTAAAATTGTGTTTATCGCGGGACTCGAAGAAGGAATTTTGCCACATTCCAGAAGTATGCTTAGCGACTCTGATATGGAAGAAGAGAGACGCCTGATGTATGTGGGAATCACGCGCGCCATGGAAAAAGTCTATCTGCTTTTTACCCGCATGCGAAACATTTTTGGTTCCACCCAAATCAATGCTTCTTCGCGATTTTTGGAAGATGTGCCGGAGCATCTACTTGAGTCATATAACATGAAACATGAAACATATAACAAAAAACAAAGAGATAGGATTAAGCAAGGTTCGGGAAAAAATGCTTCATGCTTCATGCTTCATGCTTCATGCTTCAAAGATGGTGATCGAGTGAGACACGAGGTTTTTGGCGATGGCTTGATTGTTGCGAGTCAAGGTGACATAATCACCGTGGCTTTTTCTAAGGCGGGGCTCAAAAAACTTTCTGCTTCTATCGCGAATTTAGAGAAAATATAAAAAAGTAGAAAGTAGAAGGTAGAAGGTAGAAGGTAGAAAGCAATTAAAAAATCCCCCCTCGGGGATTTTTTAATTAAGCCTATTTTACTTACTACTTACTACTTTATACTAGCTACTTAATAAATGAATCCCTTAATCACTCTAGATTTTGAATCTAAAGTTCGGGTGCTTTTTTTGGCAAATTTAACATAATTCATTTCAGAAACAGTAATAGAGGAACCGGAAACTTTTTCTACAATTGCCACGTGTCCCCACCAAGATTCGGAAGTCACCATAATTGCTCCAACACGTGGAGATCGTCCCGTGGAATAACCCGCGGCTTTGGCATGATAGAGCCAAGTGCCAGCGTTTCCGCCCCAAGGTACATATCTTTTTTGAGCGACATACCAGGTACAATAGCCATAAGGGAATCGATGTCCTGTACCAGCTTTGCCATCAAGTTTCTTTCCGGCAGAAAATGATTCATAAGGACGCTCAGCAATATTAAGCGGGCTGGAAACGGAAGGCGCGGGACGCGGAACTTCTTTTTGCCCATCAGGAATAGTAATTTCTTGGCCGACTTCCAAATCTCCATTGGCCGGCAGATTGTTAAAAGCGATAATCTTATTTTTATCCGCTTTGTATTTAGAGGCGATATTATCAATTGTTTCTCCACTTTTGACTTTATGATTAAGACCAGATACGGGCAGGATAAAAATTTTGTCACCAGGTTTAATTGAATCAACATTGTCCAATTCATTGGACCATAAAATAGTGTTAATAGAAATATGATTAGCCGAGGCAATAGCTCCAACAGTATCGCCTTCTTTGACTTCATAGATAATAACACCTCCATCTTCCTCAGGATCTTTCTTGACGGGGCTGTTTCCGGCAACTAGCGCTTGTCCTTGGATTATCATCGATTCATCTTCGCGCTCTAATCTGGCATTTTTTGGGTCAGGTAATGTTTTCGCCTTGGACAATCCAGCCAGAGTAGCACTGTTTTTTCCTGCAGTTTTCAAAAACATTGTGTCTTTTAGTGGGTTTTCATAGTTTTCATTTTCGCCAAAATAGCCAAACAAAAAACCACTGGACTCGCGTCCTGCGGCTAGATTAGTAGCCGAAACCAAGAAAGCACTCGAAACGACAACGGCAAAGGCGGAATAATTTCGAAACAGATGAAGGATTTTTATAGTACGACGTTCTTTTATGAAAGTCGCAACAACCTTTTGTTTGATGTGAACTTGGTTTCTTATAAGTTGTAGATTCTCTCGAATAGGAAGTTTTTTTACGCTATCTATTAGTTTACTAATAGGGTTGGTCTTTCTTGTGGTTTTGATTGGAAAAAGCCTTTTAAAAAGGCATTTTTTTCTTCTAAAACCCTAATATTTACTTCTAAGACAGTATAGCCCTTGAGAGGCTTTTTGTCAAATGAAAATTATAGGGTATAATGAAATTAATTAATGTCGCATAATATGAATATCAGAGATTATAAAACTCAATTTTTGGAATATCTTGAAGTAGAAAAACAGCGTTCACCTAAAACGATTGAAAATTATGATCGTTATTTGGAAAAATTTTTATTTTGGGCAAAAATTAGTGATCCTAAAGACATTAATGATGACTTAATTCGAAATTTTCGCCTCTATCTCAATCGATTTGTCAATGAAAAAGGTCAAAATCTCAAGAAAATAACGCAAAATTACTACATTATCGCCATTCGATGCTTTTTGAAATATTTGGCCAAAAGAGATGTCAAAACATTGCAGGCAGAAAAAGTGGAAATTGGAAAAACGCCTGAGCGAGAGGTGGATTTTTTGGAAAATACGGAAGTAGAAAGAATTTTGGACTCAGCCGGCGGAGTTAGCTTCAAATCTTTGCGTGATCGGGCGATTATGGAACTGCTTTTCTCAGCCGGGCTTCGAGTTTCTGAACTTACTAGCATTAATCGTGATAAGTTAAATCTAAAAAGCGGAGAATTGAGTGTGCGAGGCAAGGGTAATAAGATTAGAGTAGTTTTTATCTCCGACACAGCTTCCGCATCTCTTCGGGAGTATCTCAAAAAAAGAGAAGATATCGATCCGGCGCTGTTTGTGCGGGATGTGAAAGGGTTGGCGAAATTTAAGAAGAAAAATAAGAATGTAGAGACGCAACATGTTGCGTCTCT
>DHFM01000051.1 GCA_002400405.1 Candidatus Moranbacteria bacterium UBA4824 | reverse complement strand
TTCATGCTTCATGTTTCATGTTATATGACGCTGGGGAGTAGCCAAGTGGTAAGGCACCCCGCCTTGGCGGGGCATGCGAAGGTTCGAATTACAACACAAAAAAAATTATGTTATTTTTTGTTTATATTCTCAAAAGCACTAAAGATAATAAATTTTATATTGGACAAACTAATAATCTTGAGAAAAGACTTCTAAGGCATAATTCAGGTAAAGTTACTGCTACAAAAAACAGAAGACCATTTATTTTGGTTTATAAAGAAGAATATAAAAGTAGAGCAGAAGCGATGCAACGAGAAAAATATTTAAAATCATTGAAAGGAGGTTTAGAAAGAAAATTAAATATACATTTTGAAATTTAAATAGATTGTATACAGCGTTGGGGAGTAGCCAAGTGGTAAGGCAGGGGCCTTTGAAGCCCCCACGCGAAGGTTCGAATCCTTCCTCCCCAACAGTCAGACTTTTTTATCGAGAGACCCTGAGGCCTCTAAAAGCTCGAAAAAAGGTCATCAAAAAACAGCACAGGATATGCTGTTTTTTTGTCCAGATCCGGAGGCTTTATTTGTATTTTGCCCAAAACACTTTACTGTGGTCAACCCAAAAATGGGCACCGCAAGAAGCATTATCAATGGATGGGAAAATACTCAATGTATTATCTTTATTAAATCTTGCTTTCCACCTCGGATAATAACTTTTCATTAAGTTAAGTGAGATTTTATTTCCACATCCGCATGGGCAAATAAGATGAATCCATTTGGGATTGTCCTTGTCTCCAATTATTATAATATTTCTGTTTTTTAATTCATTTTCAGAGAATTGTGAATTCTCACGAAATAGCACGCCGGTATATTCTACGTAGCGTTTAGGAGTTACATTTATTAACCTTTTTCGGATGTAATTTAAGACATCTTTTAACATCTTATTATTTTTGCCAAATTAATCCCAAAAAATCTCGTTTGTCTCCTATGCCTAGATTTTCTTCGCGCATACACAAACAATTATCTTTTGGGGGCACAGTGTTTGTTCTTATTGAATTCTTATCAAAAAACATTAGCATTTCGGTTGAATTATAATCCGATCCTTTGAAATCGGCTATTCGGTGTATAAGCTCGGTAACCCCCTGACATGCGACTTCCGCAGTAAAGGTAATTACGGACGGATCATCCGTATCAAGTTCTGGAGCATATTTTTCGCTTACTAACCGTTTTCGTTCTTTTTCTGTCATACCTTCTAGTGTGATGATTTCTGGTTTTATACGATCCCTACAAAACAAACAGGCCTCGCCCGGGAACACTGTAGTAACCCTACCAACAATCTCTTGTATTATACCACCAGAAGAATTTACCAAAACAGCGAGATCAATAAATGGAATAAAATAATAGTGTGAAAGTCTTGTGATAATTCCCCTGGAACTATGAGTATCGCTACATCCAAATATAACATCACAGTCGCGTAGTTTCATGGCCGTGTCTTTTTCACAGATAGATTTCGGATAAGCATTAACACTCGTTCCTATTTCAATGTTTTTTATATGATTAGCGAGTATTTCGGCCTTATTTTTTCCTACATCTTTCAAAGTTGAACCGAAAACTCTACTCATGTTTGACTTTTCCAGTTTATCATCGTCAAAAATAGATATTTGACCAACTCCTAATCTTGCAACTTGCTCCGCGACACATGAACCGGTGCCTCCGGCACCGACTATTCCAATGTGAATATTTTGAAGTGACTCCTGTATTTTGTTGCCAAACACGAGAACTTGTCTGTCAAAGAAGTCAGAAATGGGTTTAGGATTATCAGATGATAAAAATTTAAATCTTTTTCCAATAATTTTTAGCTTATCAATTTCACTCCATTTGTTATTAAACCAGACTCTGCCCGAAAATTTTCCTTCCTTGGTAAGTATTAATGAGCCATGATGACGATCAGGCATTCTCGCTGAAAAAAACTTGTGCAATTTTAATAATTCTTTTTCGTCCCGCTGTGAAAAGTCCTTAAATTCTCCTGGGTGAGAATGCACAAAAATTATTGTGGCCTTATTCCGAAGTGCCCTCTTAACTGCATTGACGTACGCCTGAGAGTCTATGGATAATCCATCGTGTTTTCGGCTAAGATAATGTTCTTTAGTTATGGGAAATATTTCCCTAGCAATCAATGTTACCCTTTCATTGGAAACGCTCTCTCCACAGAAAAGAAAGGCTGCCCCCTCTAGGCCGGAGAAGTCAAATATTTCCTTCTTAAGAATATCGAAATCTTTGGCAATAAATGCAATGCTGTGACTCATTTTTTCTGAAGTTCTTTGCTAATTAGAGACATAAATCCCGCCAGAGTATCTACGCCCGGAAGCCAAACATTTAAATGACGAGAGAATCTTTGCCATTTTCTTCCTGCATGATCTTCGAAATGATCTGCCGCATTTGGATAATTTCCATCCTTATTCTTTAACGGCGGATCTACAAAAAACATATCCAATTTGGCATTATTGTATTGAGCCGGAATGATTATTAGCAAATCAGTCTTGGCGCGATCAAAAGTGTCATTATTTACAGGATAGTCTTTTATAATTAATGCAGTATTTCCAGCATCTGAGGCTAATTCCCAAGAGTAGCCTTTTTCGGCTAAATATTTTTCGTCTTCTTCTAAGAGATTCATTGGCTATTTCCCTGGATTAATATTTGTAGGTGCGCTGTAAAAATGCATTCCATTCTCAATCGCAACAGACTCATCATTTCCCATTTTTTTGTCATCTTGAGGTCCCGGGACCACCAAGAACAAGTCTCGATCGGAACCAATGGCAGATTCTGGCAGAAGGCGTATTGCTGCCCCCGTTAGAGCCGGACTGGATGTTTTATAGGGTTTGTTATCGATATGGATGACAACCTCTTTTTCTTGTTTCATATTATTATGAATTAAATAATTAGTACCTTTTATCTTTAGGCGGATTTGGATCATTGCCCGGAGCGACCGTGTCGCTGTCTCTTATTGGCCCTTTGGGTGTGTGAATTTTCACCTCTCCGCCACCATTTTTGGCAGCAAAATGTTTTGCCGCTTTTTCTGCTTCAGCCTGAGTCTCGAAATATCCGCTGGATCGCTCAGCGCCTTCGCGCTTTGCTCCCCAAAGTCCTAGATTTTTATTTTTCGTAACATGATAATTTGCCATTTATTTTTCTACTAAGAATTAATATTGGAGATTTTACCACCCACTTCCACTTAAAATTTAACCAGCTTGGTTTATGTGGCTCACTCCCATATTGACATTTTATTACAAAACCAATAACATATCAATATCCACTACATTAAATAATGTTATACATAATAACAAATTGTTTTTACGAATAACACATAGTTTTTCGCAGAAACTACTTATCCACAACCATTTATATTGTTCTGATTAGGTTGTATAATACAATGAGAAGAAAAGAATTAAAAATGAAGGATTCTGATCGGGATATGCGGGAAATGATATCTGATCATATCCAAAAAGAAAGAAAAAATAAAGGGCTCTCCGCCGAAACAGTGGCTAATCATTTGAAAATAAGTCGCTCAGCCCTAACCCAGATTGAAACAGGAAGAAATAATGTAAGTGCTGTTATGCTATGGAAACTGGCGACTCTCTTTGGTTGCAACGTAGGAAATTTTTTCCCGCCAACATTTAGTAATCAAACCTTAACAGAATCAGATATACAAAAACTTGAAAGTGACCGCGCAGCTGCATTTGCTAAAAAATGTTTTCCTAACATAAAAAACATATGAGAGATATAGTTATTGAAAAAAGAGCATCCCAGGTTTTGAATAATTTCAGCATAAAACAACCTCCAATTTTGCTGGATAAAATTTTATCAGTTTACAACATTACACTTGGAGAAGCACCTAGTGATGAATATTCAGGTTTTCTTATCAGAAAAAATGGGTCTGCCCTGATCGGGATAAATAGCAATGATACATTTGCAAGGCAAAGATTTACAATAGCTCATGAGCTGGCCCATTTTTTACTTGAAAAAACTAAGGACACCTTTGTCGATGAACATTCTAAAATAAATCATCGAAGCTACTCCCATGAAAATGGAAAAGAAAGAAACGAAGTTATGGCTGACAAGTTTGCTGCCTCGTTGCTCATGCCAAGAAATTTCCTAAAGAGGGATTTCATGAGAATAGAAATTAAGGGCATTTTCCAGGAAAATGATTTGGAATATCTTGCCGAAAAATATGTGGTAAGCAAGGAAGCAATGAAATATAGACTAGTAAATCTTGGATTGATAAAATTATAAGTAATTACCTCATCAAGCTCTAATTATCCAAAAAAGTATCACATCCCGTGATTTATTGTCTATACTAGATTTATAATTTTCCACCGGAAATATCAAAGAATCTTTCAAAAAAATTCGTTAATTTCTCCAATACACTTTCACGCTTTTTAGTCCGCTCGCCTGTCGGAGAAAAGCAAGACACGGATGGCAAAACTTTTATGATAGCAGTGCCGGTTGTTGCCACGCTACCATCACGGAAAGAATTTCTTGCAAATATGTAGGTCGCATCGCGATCCAAGCTTTCGTTATCAATAATTTTTTCAAGCTCTTCAATCTTTTTCTTGTCCACAAACTTCTGCCAATCGTCATTAACCACCGAATGAATATCAAGCGAAGCAATAAACTGATTGATGAGATCTTTCTTATTGCTTCTCCGTCGCTATATGGTCTCCTTCCTTGAGTCCGGAAATAACCTCGACCATTCCGTCATCGCCATCTAGCCCGATTTGGATTTCTTTCTTCTCCACAGTGTTTTTTTTAGCATCAGTTAAGATAGTGACAAATTTTTTGCCCCCTTCTTTTTCTACTGTCCCTTTAGGAATTATAAGCACATTATCTTTTTGATTCGTTTGGTCGTAAATTGTGCAATTCATCCCATATCTCAATCCTGCATCGGGATTGTCAACCTGCATTTTGACCACGTAATAAACAACATTCTGAACGGTAACAGGAGTTGGATCTATTTCCGTTACTTCCGCTTCAAATCTTTGATTTTCCGGATATGCGTCAAATTTAACGCTTGCTTTTTGCCCGACTTTAACGTCGGCAATGTTTACTTCCGGAACCCTGGCTTCAATTCTCATTTCGTCTTCCTGGACAATCTTAATCACTGGGCTTCCAGCCTGGACTATTTCTCCGATGTTTGCGTTTTTTTCAGCTACTGTTCCGCTTATCGGTGCATTAATGTTGGCATATTGGAATTGTTTGGAAATTTCATCAACAGCGGCCTCTGCTTGCTGGACCGCCGCCTTTTGAGCACTGCGTTGATCCTTGGTATATAGATCATCCTTATCTTTTTGATAAGCCAAGGTCTTTTTTTGGATCGTAACCGCTTTTTTTGCTTGTTCCAATTTTTCCGTTAAAGTGCCCGTATCAACACTGGCTAAAAATTGTCCCTGTTTCACTTTGTCTCCAACACCCACTTTAACGTTGGTGAGCGGTCCGGATATTCGAAAACTAACGTTGGCTTCGTCTTTGGACAAATATTCTCCATTTGCTGAAATTGTCTGGGTTAGTGTCCCCTTGCTAACCGGAGTAAGTGTATAATCTACCTTTTTATTCTTATTTCCCCAAATTAGAAATCCTATTATTATCGCAATGGCGATAAAGATGATCCAATAAATTATTTTCTTAACTAGTTTTTTATTCATTGGCATATTTTTGATTTGTAAACTTAAAAAATTATTTATTGTAAAATACCGTCTTTCATGTGAATTACCCTGTCGACATATTCCTCGTCTTCCGGTTCGTGCGTCACTATGATCGTAGTTTGGTTAAGTTCTTTGTTTAGTTTCTGGAAGAGATTTAGGATGACTTCCGATGATTCTGAATCAAGATTGGCGCAGGGCTCGTCGGCAAACAGAATTTTAGGATTATTAATTAAGGCTCTGGCAATCGCAACTCTTTGTTGTTCTCCTCCCGACATTTCAGACGGAAAATGATCAACTCGATCACCAAGTTGCACCAGCTCCAACATTTTTCTGGCTCGCTGGCGGCTCTCCTTCATAGGATAATGCTGCAGGATTAAAGGCAAACTCACTGCCTCAATAGCCGTAAACTCCGGAAGAAGAGCATACTCCTGAAAAACATAGCCAAAAAATTGAAGCCGATACTTTGTTTTTTCTTTTTCACTCAAAGTCGTCAATT
>DHFM01000017.1 GCA_002400405.1 Candidatus Moranbacteria bacterium UBA4824 | reverse complement strand
CCCCCTTACTTTTTTTGATTTCAATTTTTTTCTATTCCACCACCTCCATCTCCACCATCACTTTGGATACTTGAACAAGATTAATTTTTCGAAGTATCCAAAAAACCAGAGCGCTGAGATATCCACAAATAGAACCCAGAAAAGAACCCAGCGAAGCCACTGTCAGAAAAAGTATAAACGAAGCGATAAAGGGTAAGAATGGCATACTGTCTTTCTCAAGGCTGGTGGAAAAAAATTCATTTATCTTACTGTTTATCATCTCAGAGAAAACATCTGAAATTTTTTCTTGACCTGTGAGTGGTACGCCCGCAATTTCACTAAAACTTTTTCTTTGCTCCGCAAGAATTTTTCCTTGATCAGTTGCAATTATTTTTTCTATTTGAGATTTGCTAACTCCAATCTGCTTTTCATCTAGTCCCTGACTTTCCAGAATATTCCCCAAAAAACTATCAGAATTTTCTTTGGACATTTTCAAAATAAATTCGTCTACCGTCAAGTCGCTTTTTTCACTATCATTGAGTTCGGGATAAATTCTTGGCAAAATTTGATTGACGGCATCCCCTACTTCAAATTTTGGGATGATATTTATTTTTTCATTATTTTTTACTTCAAAATAATATTGAGAAGTGATGATAATTGAAAGTGCCAAAATAAGCATTGTTTTTCCGGCGCGCACTGATTTAGCGATATCAAATTTAATATTAGATTTTATGTCACTAGAAATTCTTTCCAGCCCCGCTAACGCCAGAAAAAAAGCAAACAGCAAAATCAGAATATGCCAAAAAGAAAAAGTAAAAATAAGATTGGAAAATAAACTAATCGCCAAAACCGAAATAAAAATAACTTTATTTTTAACCAAAATTGCGCCAAGTGAAAGTGTGATATAAAAAAAAGAAAACCAAACCAATGGAACCAGCCAGGTGCTTGATTCTGGCACATTGATCGCCCGCTCAACTGAAAGCCAGGAACCAAATCCCAAAACTACAACCAATTCTGCAATAGCATATTTTGTAATTTTTATTTTCATATTCTTTTTTATTATATTCTATTATATCCTGCTTAAACTATATCATAAAAAGAGCCCCGAATAAATCGGGGCTCAAATTTAAACCTATTCTTTTTTCTCCCCTTCCTTCGTCTCCGCATCCTTCACCTCCGGTTCCGCCTTAGCCTCGCCTTCTTTTGACGCTCCGCCCGCCGATGAGGCGGGTTCTTCGGTTGCTTCTGGAGCAGGTTGCTCTGGTTGCGAAGCCTTGTAGAGTTTCTCACCAATCTTTTGCGCTTCTTGTGACAATTCCTCGCTGGCTTTTTTGATAGCTTCGATATCATCGCCGTCTTTCACTTTTTTCAAAGCTTCGATTTTTTCTTCCACTGGTTTCTTTTCGTCAGCTGTGATTTTGTCGCCAGCTTCACGAATCGCTTTTTCGGTGGTGAAGATCAAAGTGTCAGCAATGTTTTTTGTTTCCACTACTTCTTTCTTTTTCTTGTCTTCTTCGGCGTGAACTTCGGCGTCTTTTTTCATTTTTTCCACTTCTTCTTTGGAAAGTCCAGACGAACCTTCAATTCTGATTGATTGTTCTTTACCGGTAGCTTTGTCTTTAGCTTTAACAGAAAGAATTCCATTAGCATCGATATCGAAAGTCACTTCCACTTGCGGAATACCTCGTGGAGATGGTGGAATGCCATCAAGAATAAACCGACCCAAAGTTTTGTTGTCAACGGCCATTTCTCGTTCACCTTGCAAGACATGAATTTCTACTGATGGCTGATTGTCAGCTGCGGTAGAAAATATTTGCGATTTAGCAGTCGGCACAGTAGTGTTTCGATCAATTAGTGGAGTTCGCACGCCACCCATTGTTTCAATTCCAAGAGTGAGAGGAGTGACGTCCAAAAGTAGCACATCCTTCACATCCCCTTGAAGCACACCACCTTGAATAGCGGCGCCTAAGGCCACAACTTCATCCGGATTAACTGTAAGATTAACTTTTTTTCCAAAAAATTCTTCCACGGTCTTAATGACCAATGGCATTCTGGTCATTCCGCCCACCATCACTATTTCATTAATATCTTTTGCTTCCAATTTTGCATCAGCCAAAGCTTTTCTGGTTGGCTCAAGTGTTTTCTTGACTAAATCTCCTACCAATTCTTCCAATTTCGCTCGAGTAATTTTCATCACGAGATGTTTTGGACCATTAGCATCGGTTGTAATGAAAGGTTGATTAATTTCAGTGTCCGCCGCAGTAGAAAGTTCAATTTTAGCTTTTTCCGCCGCTTCTTTGATTCGTTGCAATGCCAAAGAATCATTGCCAAGATCAATGCCTTCTTGTTTTTTGAACTCTGAAATTATCCAGCTGATTATAATTTGATCAAAATCGTCTCCACCAAGATGCGTATCTCCATTGGTTGATTTCACTTCGACTGTATCATCGCCTACTTCCAAAATGGAAATGTCGAAAGTTCCACCACCAAGGTCATAAACTGCAATTTTTTCATCTTTCTTTTTATTGAAACCATAAGCCAAAGCTGCGGCTGTCGGTTCATTTATGATGCGTCGCACCTTTAGTCCCGCAATTTCCCCTGCTTCTTTCGTAGCCTTTCTTTGTGAGTCGTCGAAATAGGCTGGAACTGTGATCACCGCTTCTTCGATTTTTTCACCTAATTTTTCTTCGGCGTCTGCTTTGAGCTTAGAAAGAATCATCGCAGAAATTTCTTGGGGGGTATATTCCTTGTCGCCCATCAAAACTTTCACTCCGCCATTAGCTTTGACAATTTTGTATGGCATCAATTTCAAATCTCTTTGCACTTCTTCATCTTCGAATCCGCGACCAATCAAACGCTTGATTGAATAAAGAGTATTGCCAGAATTTGTCACTGCTTGGCGCTTAGCCAAAAGCCCGACCAGTCTTTCTCCAGATTTTGAAATAGCCACCATTGAAGGTGTAGTTCTTGCTCCTTCTTTGTTTTCGATTATTGCCGGACTTCCCCCTTCCACAATTGCCATTGCAGAATTGGTCGTTCCAAGATCGATTCCTAATATTTTGCTCATATGTTTTTGATAATTTTTAAATTTTTAATTTTTGAATTAAATCCGAAAATTAAATTTTTAAAAATTAGAAATTAAAATATTATTTATAAAATTAAAAATTACAAAATTAAAAATTTTACTCTACGATTACTCTTGCCGCCCTAATTACTTTATTGTTAATTTTATATCCCTTCATCAAAACTTTTATTACTACATCTTTATTCGTAGATTCGCATTCGGTTCGCCCACCTCGCGTCGACGAAGCGTCTTCGCGAGTCGAGGCGGGTAGATTCGCATCGGTTATTGCTTCCATAATATTTGGATCAAATTCATCTCCAACTTTCACTTCTATTTCTAATACACCATAATCTTGTAAAACTTTTTCTAATTGCTTTTGAATATACATTATCCCAGTCACCCACGGATTTTCTTTTTGTTCTTCGGGAATATGACTGGTCGAAGCATGAAAATTATCCAAAATCGGGATTAGTTCTGAAATCAAATTAACATTAGAAAAAGCAATCATGTCTTTTCTTTCTTCGCTTTGTCTTTTTTTATAATTTTCAAAGTCTGCCATACAGCGTTTCCAGCCTTCCAAAGAATTTTTCATTTCTAAATATTCCTTAGCTTTTACAATTGATTCTTTTTTATCTTTAGTAAAATCATTATTACCAAATTTTTCCAAAGCTTTGTCAAAATTCAACCATTCATATCCTTGATGTTCATCGGATAATTTTATCTCGCCATCTTTATAGTAAGCGATAAATCTTAATCCTTTTCCACCAATCTTGATTTTTTCTTCTCCAAACTCATACTCTCTGTCATATTTATTTTCAAAATCAAATGCATAAATTATTGATCCAAGTTCAACTTCAATTCCTAACTCTTCCTTAATTTCTCTTTTTATAGCAACTTCAATATTTTCTCGATAATCAATATTTCCTCCTGGCAAATCATACTCTCCAGCCTTAATGGCATCATCTTTTGATCTTTTAATAATCAAAACTTTTCCTTCTTGATTTACAATCACTGCCTTAACTGTTAGACTAAAAAAATCTTTTTTTCTTTTTTCCATAATTTTTATTTTAAAAATATTACTCCGCCTTCCACTATAGAAATTATTACAATCGAACTGCCCAAAAGTTTTCGGGCATAATCCAATAGCGACTTGTTTTTAGCATATTTCATTCTCTTGGGCCCGACAATCGCCAAAATTCCTCTTTCACCTTCTTTGGTTGTATACGGACTTACCACCATTGAACAATTGGAAATTTCTTTGATTGGATTTTCTTTGCCGATAAAAATCTTTGTTTCGCCATCTTTGATTTTCGAAAGAATCGTATCCACATTTTCATCAATATAGTCCAGCGCTTCCGCAATCCGGCAGAATTCATCAACGTTCTTAAATTCAGGATTTTCCAAAAGTTCTCCGATTCCAAAATCATAAAATTCTTTTTCTGATCCGCTAATTGCTAGACTGCCAGAAAAAGATGATAGGAGCTTAGCTGCTGTACGAGAAATTCTTTTGTTTTGCGCTTTGAGTTTCAAAACTTCAGTTTGTAGTTTCTTTTGATCAGTCAAACTCATTTTTTGATCAGTCATAATACTCTCCACAAAAAACCGATATCCTTTGTCAGTTGGAATGCGTCCAGCGCTAATATGCGGTTGATGCAAATATCCTTTTTCTTCCAATTCCGCCATATCATTTCGAATCGTAGCCGAACTCACATTCAAATCATATTTGTCCTCCAAAACTTTCGAGCCAACAGCAACAGCCGAATTGGTATATTCTTCAATCACTGCCGCTAAAATTTTCTTGAGTCTGTCATTCATAATTCTACTTACCCCCTCTCCTTTATAAGGAGAGGGTCGGGGTGAGGTATATAAAAAATTATTTTCTTTTTACATTATACATTCCCCCTTAGCACTCGTCAAGTCTGAGTGCTAATCCAATTTTAGCAGATTGTTTTTGGCTGTCAAGACAAATAAAAATGCGCTTCTGTCGTTTTGTTAAAAACAATAGAAGCGCATTTAGGAAAGATAGGTTTTTAGCTTTAGTCATTTGAGCAATAGCTCGGCTCTGGGTCTTCATAGCCATCTTTAGTTCTTGGTACATATCCAGAACATTTGACTAATTTCGGATGATCTTTTGCCATAGCGTCCCAATCCTTATTGTATGTTTGATACATACCCCCATCATGGTCACCCTCCTGGTAACCACACTCCTTTCAAAGAACTCCGTTTGCCATAAGTCACCTCCTTTTTTAATGTTAGTTTTTGCAATCTCTAGTTGGGGAAGAGGGATTCGAACCCCCGATCACGGGATCAGAACCCGTTGCCTTACCGCTTGGCTATTCCCCAATTTTTTTAGTCTTAATATAATCTAACTCAATATCAACATAAAATCAAATCCGCTTGCAATTTTTTTTGTTTTATGATAGCTTACTATATCAATTTATAGAAAGCTGTTTAACAACCAAACCCAAAACCATTCAAACCCAAAACAAGGAGAAAAAATGGCCACAAATGATTGCGCATGCGAAAATGGAACTGAAAAGGAAAATTGTGGATGTGAGGATATCGAAGGCATCCAAATCATCAAAAATCTAAATGAGATAGAATCTTCTGTTTTTAAATTTACTCAAAACGAAATAAGGAGAATTTTATTTTATGCTGGAATCATAAAAAGCTGTATTCAACACGCTGGAATGATCCATAATTTCGGTTATCTTGAAAAAAATCACGCCTGCCCGACATGCAGAATTGAACAAGCAAAAAAAATTCAGGAGGGAGGGAAAATTTTCCACATCTTTTTTCAAGAAACTCCAATGGGTTTAACCGACGGAATCTGCACTATTTACCCCGCAGAATAATTCCGTTTTTACCCCTCTGTCATCGGCGAATGGCAGAGGGATTTTTTTATCCAAAAAAACACGCCCATCGCGTGTTTTTGTTTTTTGCTTTCTACTTTCTACTTGCTACTTTCTACTTAAATTTTCAAGTATTTCTGCATCGCAATCCAACTACTGGTAATCCCCAAAAAGGCACCAATAGCAATTTGGAGACCAAGAACATAAGGCGCGTGCGAAAGATAGAAGGTGAATAAATTTCCGGAAGACACCACTGAAGACGCGTAGACATTTATAAATTTAATGGCAACCATCAAAATAAGCGATGCAATGAGCGAAGCAATCACACCATAGAGTATGCCTTCAAAAATAAATGGCAGACGGATAAACATATTCGACGCTCCAACTAGTCTCATCACTTCAATCTCTTGTTTGTGAGTGTAAATTGTGATTCGAATTGTATTGAAAATTATGAGAATTGAAACAGCACCAAAAATTCCCGCCACCACCAACCCGATTTTCTTTGATTGAAAGATAATTCCATTCAAACGATTTATCAAGTCCTTATTCTTGCCATAATTAATTCGACTCACGTCATCTTTGAAAGATGCATTTGAAACATAATCAGAAATCGATTGGTATTGGCTGGGATTATTAGCTTTAATAACTAAAGATGCCAAAAGCGGATTTTCTCCAATTTCTTCAAGTGATTGCATAATAACTGGCTCATCAGCATTGTCTTTTTTGAAAATTTCCAAAGCTTTGTCTTTGGAAACATATTCTATTGAACTTATTTCCTTGAAACTTTCCAAATCATTTTTACTCTGAGAGATTTTTTCTTCGCTCACATCGCTTTTAAAATATACACTCACATTCACTTTTCCTTCTACATTTTTTAACACATTATCCGCTACCATCCCCATCGTGAAAACTGCGCCCACTACAAAAAGCGAGAGAACAAGCACGCTCACTGCCGCCACTGACAGCCAACCATTTCTCCAAAAATTTATAAAACTTTCTTTTATTGTTCGTCCGATAATTAAAAACATAGGTTTATTTTTTTAACATATTTTATATTTCCCTTTAGCATCGTCGCAAATTATTTTTCCGTGATCCAGAACAACTACTCTTTTGGAAGCCTTATTAACAATGTCATGGTCATGACTAGCTAAGATTACAGTTGTACCTAATTTGTTGATATCCAAAAGTAATTTAACTATTTCGAGAGAATTATTCGGATCCAAATTTCCTGTTGGCTCATCCGCCACAATCACCAACGGCTTATGAATAAGCGCCCGCGCTAAAACTACTTTTTGTTGTTCCCCGCCAGAAAGTTGGCGTGGAAATTTTTCCATCTTATCTCCTAAGCCCACAATATCAAGAATTTGCGGTACATCTTCCAAAATTTCTGCCTTAGGTGTTCCACAAACCTCCAAAGCATAGGCTACATTCTCAAAAACAGTTTTTTGTGGAAGTAATTTGAAATCCTGAAAAATCATACCAATTCTTCTTCTGTGGTATGCTAATTTCCTCCGGCTAATCATATCCAGAGAAACACCGTCAAAATATACCGAACCTTCCGTTGGCGATTCTTCAACATGAATCATTTTCAAAAGAGTAGATTTACCAGCACCACTATGTCCAACAATTGAAACAAACTCTCCCTTTTTAATTTCCAAATTAATATTATCCAAGATAGCTTTGTCGTTTTTGAAAATTTTGCTAACATGATCAAATCTAACAAGTGTAGAATCACTTTCCACTTCCAATTCTTCAATCCTGTCTTCTAATTCAATATTATCCTCTTCTTTTTTTATTTTACTTTCTCTTTTCATTATATTTTATTTTTTCCTATTATTTATTCGTAGATTCGCATCGCTTTTATATTATAAACTATTTTTTCAAATACTTCAAATAGCTTTCCATAAATTCATTCAGCTCCCCCGCTAATACTTGTTCTGCTTGAGCAGTTTCGTGTTTTGTGCGATGATCTTTGACCATTTTGTATGGATGAATCACGTATGAGCGAATTTGACTGCCCCACTCGGCACTCAATGATTCGCCACGCAGTTTTATTTTTTCTTCTTCCACTTCTTCCAAATATTTTTTATGCAATTTTGCTTTCAAGATTTTCATCGCCTGTTCTTTGTTTTGCAATTGCGATCTTTCATTTTGGCAAGACGCCACTATTCCAGTTGGAATATGCGTGATACGCACGGCGCTGTCAGTCGTGTTCACGCTTTGTCCGCCTGCGCCACTCGATCGATATACATCCACTCGCAAATCTTGGGGATTGATGAGCACTTCTTTCATTTCAGAAATTACGGGCATAATTTCAACGAGCGCAAAAGATGTTTGGCGAAGATTGTCCGCATTAAACGGTGAGAGTCTCACTAAACGATGCACGCCCGCTTCGCTTTTCAAATATCCATAAGCAAAGCTACCAGAAATTTCTAGCGTTGCACTTTTTATCCCCGCTTCCTGTCCGCGAGTTTCATCTAGAAGTCTCGCTTTGAAATTATTCTTTTCCGCCCACTTCAGATACATTCGAAGAATCATTTCCGACCAATCCTGCGCATCCACTCCACCCGCTCCACTCATGATATTTATAATAGCGTCATTGCGATCATATTCCCCAGAAAAAAGAGTTTTAAATTCCAGAGCATTAATACTTTTTTCTATTTCCTGCACTTCCTTATCAATTTCAATTTCGTCCTTTTTGCTTTCCGCCAAATCCGCCATTTCTGCCAAATCCGCTATCTTTTTCTCAATTTCTTCAACTTCCAAAATTTCTTTTTTTAATTCTTCGATCTCCTGCATAACTTTCCCCGCACTTTGCGAATCATTCCAAAAACCTTCTTCCTCACTCTTTTGTATTAATTCTGTAATCTTCTGTGTTTTTTTGTCAAAATCTAAATAGTCCCGAATGGTCGGGATTTTAATTTTTAGTTCTTCGATTTTTTTCAATATCTCTGCCATTTTTGTCTGCGAACGAAGTGAGAAGATACAAAAATGAGCATCCCTGCACTAATTCGCTTTTCTTTAAAATTTTACTTTCAGCCTAAGCCGAAGGCGACCACACACATCAATTTACAAATTAGCAAAAACTTTCTTGGAATTAGTGCGGGATTGCACTCCTTATTCCAAAAACAACAAACCCGCCATCAGTCCCATGCCCAGCACAAAGGCGATTGTTTGCCAAAAACCGGCCTTGAACGAACGGTGCTTGTGAAGTTCAGGGATAAGGTCGGTTCCAGCGATATAGATAAATCCGCCAGCGGCAAAAGGCACTAAAAATGAGGTTAAATAAGCCGTATCCAAATTTATCGCTAAAATTAATACCGCCCCCAGAACCGCCGTTAGAGCTGTAATAAAATTGAAAAAGAGCGCTTTTGCTCTGGAAAACCCAGCATACACTAATGAAGCAAAATCTCCAATCTCTTGGGGTATTTCATGAAAAATAACCGCAATTGTTGTGGCAATTCCCAGCGGGATACTCACCAAAAAACTAGTAGCGATGATCATTCCATCAATGAAATTATGAATAGAATCTCCAAAAAGAATCACGTAAGAAAAAGGATGAGGGTGCTGTTCGCAAGGCTCTTCGTGACAATGACGCCAACGAATAATTTTTTCAATCAGAAAGAAAATCAAGATTCCACCCAAAATTGAAAAGGAAATTTCGATAGTCTTTTGCGATTCCTCAAAAGCTTCCGGAATAAGATGCAAAAAGGCATCCCCCATCAATGTTCCAGCCGAAAAACTAACAAGATAAATCAAAACTTTATATAATTTTTTCTGATCAATCGACAGCGCAAAAACACCAACCAAAGAAATCAGACTAATTATTATTACTGAAATAATTGTGTAAATCCAAATCATAGTTTAAAATTTTATAAGTTTTAATTTTGTAATTTTTAAATAAATCTTAATTCTTTAATTTTTAAAAATTTAGACATTAGAAAATTATTTAAAAATTAAAAATTTTAAATTAAAAATTCTAATAAAAAATTACAAATAATTTTTTATTAGCTTTATGTGTCCCGCTTCAACTTGCACTAGCGCTCCAAAAAACTTTCGGATATTTGGTTCCACAGCTTCGAGAGTAAATTTTTTATAAAGTTCAACCGCATGATCTTCCAGCTTAATTGTTTTTTGAAAATTTTCCTTCGTTTCATCAGCGCAAGTCTCCGTTTTTATTTCCGACATAGAAATTCCCAAAAGTTTTGTCACAATCACCGCATGCTCCAACTCCACCTTTGCCAGTCTTTTATACATCGCCTTAGTTTTATAATCCTGCGCTTTCCCTGCCATACAAAGATACATCGCATTGGCTCTGGTTTCAAGTGCCAACGTTTCCATCAAATTATTTTTGGAAAGTTCAGAAATTTCACCGCCTCGCGTCGACGAGCGGTCATCTCCGCGAGTCGAGGCGGGAATTTTTTCTTCTGTAATCGGCTTAGCTTCATCCGCCGGTTTTATAAAATTATTCCTCGCCCCGCAAAACGGACAATCCGTTGGCTTCTCCTCTCCGATATACGCGTCCCCGCAAATTTCACAAATATATAGATTCATAAATTTGAATTATTTTAATTATTATGCAATTATTAATAAAGTGCCATCTTAGCTCAGTTGGTAGAGCGACGGTATCGTAAACCGTAGGTCATCAGTTCGATCCTGATAGATGGCTCCAAAAAAAATCTATTCTTCACACAAATTCGCAATGCGTGCAAATTCTTCATTGACTAATTTTTGAATTTCTTCCAAGTGAGGTTTGTTTTCCTCCTTGAAAAGATGCTTAAAACGACCTTGGGTTTTCAAAAATTCCGCAACAGGGGTTATTTTTTTTGGTTCAAAGTTTAATTTATGCACTCCATTTTCTATTTCATACAGTGGCCAAAAATTCGTTTCCGTCGCCAACTTTCCCACATTCACATACTGTGAAGTGGGAAATTTCCAATTATTGGTACATGGCGAAAAAACCAGAAGGAAGCTTGGCCCGTCAGTTTCCAAAGCTTTCTTGGCTTTCTTTTTTAGATCAGCCAGATAGGCCACATTAGCTTGTGCTAAATATGGAATTCTATGCGCATTCACAATCTCCATTAAATTTTTACGAGTCTCAATTTTTCCAAAAGATTCTTTTCCGGTTGGTGTTGTTTCTGTGAAAGCTCCATAGGGCGTCGCGGATGATCTTTGATTGCCTGTGTTCATATAGCCACCATTATCATAACAAACATAAAGAAAATTGTGTCCGCGCTCAAGCGCTCCTGACAAACTTTGCAAGCCAATGTCATATGTTCCACCGTCGCCACCAAAAGCGACAAACTTAATCTTCTTTTTTATCTTACCTTTCTTTTTCAAAGCTTCGTAAGCTTTTTCCACCCCAGAAATTGTGGCCGCCGCATTTTCAAAAGCATTGTGAATATACGGCGCCTTCCAAGCTGAATATGGATAGAGCGTCGAAGTCACTTCCAAACACCCAGTCGCATTAGCGATAACCACATCAGTTTTAAGCTCTCCCAAAACCGTCCTCACAATCGCCGGAAACCCACACCCCGCACAAGCACTATGCCCTGATGAATAATATTTTGTTAGTTCTTTGTTCATATTTTATTTTTTATTCTTATAACTTCTTATTATATGCCAGATTATTAAAATTATAGCTGGCAAAGCAATCAGAAATGGTAACACAAAAGGCAATAAAACTGAAAAAATATAATCTAAAAAAGTTTGTTTTTTTATTTCAATATTTATCTTTGCCAATTTATTCTTATCCACACCCAAATCATAAAGTTTTTCCATTAAATCAACTTTTTTATTATTAAAAATTTCTTCTACTTTTCCACTTTTTAAATAAATATCTGCTGTTTCATCATTTATAATAATTTTATTTACCTGCTCCTCATTAATTTTCCTAGATAATTCAGAAACTGAAATCTGAATTACATCCAGTCTTTTTGCTGATTTATTTAAAGAAAAAGTCAATAAAAACATTCCTGTCAATACGGCAACTAAAAAAATACTCACCAGACTAATTAAAAAAAACTTTTTCATAAAATTATTTTATTTTATATATCCCCCTTCAATTTTTCCCAAAAAAACATCCTCAATTTGTTTTTGAAAAATATCGCGTCCACCGAGACCATAGATATAGGATTTAATTTCGCGTCCCGTAGAGACGCAAAATTTTGCGTCTCTACCATTGCCATATAAAGAATTTATTATTTCACTGTAAAACGGCGGGTAAGTTCCGATTGATTGAGCGCGATCAAGCACAATTATTTCTTTGGCATTTTTCAAACTTTCGGCAATCTTTTTGTGCGGGAATGGTCGAAATAAATTTATCTTAAGAAGCCCGACTTTTTCTCCGTTGTTTCTTAAATTGTCCACTGCTACCTTAGCTGTTCCAGCTGCACTACCAGTAAGTACTATAATTTTTTCAGCATCATCAATTTTATATTCTTCAAAAATAGAATATTTTCTCCCGCTAATTTTTTCAAAATCTTTCGCAATTTTTTCATATTCAGCTTCCACTGTTCGCATTGCTTCTTCTTGATCAATTCTAAATTCAAAATATGAGTTCTGCAGGGCCACCGCACCGTATGTCACAGGATTTTCGGTGTCGAGTAGTGGACTAATCGCTTTGAATTCGCCCACAAATTCTTGCGCAATTTTTGTTTCTAAAATTTCCAAATTTTCCACACTGTGAGAAGTGTTGAAGCCGTCCATAATTACCATAATTGGCAGTTTCACTTTTTCCGCGAGTTTCATTCCGATTATTGTTTTGTCATAAACTTCCTGGCCATTTTCACAAAAAAGTTGAATCCAGCCGGAATCACGACAACCCATAACGTCTGAGTGATCTCCGTGAATATTTATCGGCGAAGCCAGCGCTCGCGCACTCACTAACATCATAATTGGAAGGCGCATTCCACTGGCGATATAGAGAACTTCATGCATCAAAGCCAAGCCTTGAGAGCTGGTGGCTGTGGCAGTTCTTGCGCCAGCTGAACTTGCACCAATCGCCGCACTCATAGCTGAGTGTTCCGATTCTACTTTTATTATCTCCGTATCCACTTCGCCATTCGCCTCAAATCCAGCATAAGTCTCAATGATTGTAGTTTGCGGAGTAATTGGATAAATCGGCATCACGTCTATTTCAATTTGTTTCAAAGCCTCGGCCGCTGCCGCACCACCCGTGAGCGCTACTTTTTTATTTTTTTTATTCATAAAATTCAGAACCACTGATTATCACTTGATTATAATGATTTCACTGAATTAAAATCCCCGTGAAACATCACTTTCTTATATAATCAATAGTCGACTTCTTAATTTTATTTAAATTATTTTTATCCTTCATGCGTAATCAAGTGAAAATCAGTGAGAATCGGTGGTTCTGATTTATTTTTTCCGCATTGTTATCGCCTTCACTGGGCAAACTTCCGCGCAGACACCACAACCTTTGCAATATTCATAATCAATTTCCGCTTTGCCATCTTTAATTATAATCGCCGCATCCGGACAAAATCCAACGCAAGTACCACAGCCGATACATTTCTCTTTGTCCACCTCAGGATGCATATACCGCCACGCTCCGGTTTTAGGTGCTTTTTTTTGATCATGTTTTATGATTGCTCCATGCTCTGCCATAAATTTCAGAACCACTGATTAACACCTGATTATACTGATTTCACTGAATTATAAATTCAGCAGAATAAAATCCTCGGTAATGATCAATGGTTGGATGTAAAAAATTTAATTTATTTTAATATTTCATGTGTAATCACGAGGTCTCATGTGATAATCAGTGGTTCTGATTTATATTGCATCATACGCTTTTTCAATCGCTTGGATATTTTTATCACAATTTTCTTTGCCTAATTTTTTCTCAAAAATCCGCCTAAATTCTTCTATCATACTTTCCATTTTTACCACCCCAGAAACTTGCACAAATTTTCCTAAAATTACAGTATTGGGACGAGGTTGACCAATAATCGAAAGAGAAATTCCGCTCGCATCAATTGGATGAATTTTTCCTTCAAATTTTCCACCTTTTTGAATTAGTTTTTCTCGCACTTCATATTCGGCCATTTTCGTGTTTATAATCAAAAACTCATCTTTGTCTAAATTGAAAGCCACTTCTTGTGAATCCAAAAGTGTATCGTCTAGCACCACCACCAAATCTGGATCAACTACCGGTTCGTGAGTTCTAATTTCGTGATCAGAAATTCGCAAATAGGTTTTAGTCGGCGCGCCAGACCGCTCTGGCCCAAAACTTGGGAAAGCTTGGACAAATTTATTCTCGTGAGTTCCCGCTTGCGCCAAAATTTCCGCCGTCGTCTTGGCACCTTGCCCACCTCGAGCAAAAAAAATAACTTCAAAAATATCTTTATGATTCTTCATGTTTTACGAAATACGAAATTAATACTAAATACGAAAGTACGAAAATAAATCCATGTATCTTTTCGTAATTAGTAATATTATTATAGCACATAAATAAAACATTGAAAAAGATTACTGAATTGAGGTTTTCTCTTTTTCCCACCCCATAAAATAAATAATTATAAATTGAGATTTTTGAGCGTTAAAAATTTACTCATTCTGCGCCTAAGGGGAGCTAGTAAATTTAGCGAAAAAATCGAAAATTTATTTCTTTATTTTATTAGGGTGGCCTTTTTCTTTTTTGCCACTTTTCTTTTGGGAAAAGAAAAGTGGCGAGGAGCCCCAAAAAAAAGAACCTGCCAAATATTTCAGCAGGTTCTTTAAAAAAATATTTCTTATTTCTACTTACTAAGTTGCTCCTCAATATCTTTCTTCAAATCCTCTGCGCTAAGCGCTCCGGTTTCTACTTTGTCACCTACAAAAATTGTCGGCGTTCCTGTGATGCCAAAGTTCTGCGCTTCGCTAATGTCACCATTTATTTTATCCTGATATTTTTTGTTATCCACGCATCCATTAAAATCATTCATATTTAATCTGAGCGTCTGCGCGTATGATTTAAAACTAGTGTTGTCTTTTGTTTCTCCCCATTGTGATTGTTTAGCATAAAGAATGTCGGCATATTCCCAAAACTTTCCTTGCTCCTGTGCGCACATTGAAGCCAGCGCAGCGCTCTGCGCCTGCGGATGAATTTCACTCAGTGGAAACTGCTTAAAACTAAACAAAACTTTTTCCTGATAATTTTTCATCGTATCGCGAAGTGATTTGTAGAAAACTTTGCAATATGGACATTGGAAATCAGAAAAAATAACCACCTTAACTTTAGCATCTTTGTTACCAAAGGTTGGGTCGCTCGAGCTTATCTGTGGTAATTCTAAATATTTCCCCACGGGCGCACCCAGCGTTTGCACATTCAAAATGTATTTGTCGCCTTTAGGATAAAACAAGCCCTCCGCTTCAGCATAAAATTCAGTTTGATCAAGGTTTTTATCAAAGATGAAAGCTGGCAAAGTTTTGATTCCAAATTCGCTAATCAGATTTTTTCCTTGTTCGCTATCAAAACTTATTTTCTCCGCGCTAATTGTTGGTGAAACTCTTCGAAGCCAAGCCAAAATTTCTCCTGGGTCGCAAGCCGAACAAGCGTCATCTGTGATGACAGAAATCGGCACGGCCGGAATTTCATAAGCTACCCAAGTTTTTCCATTCGCTTCAAAAATATCGGATTTATTAAGATTTTTTTGCGAATAACCACTGCTTTTTATAATTTGCCCAATGTCCACAAAAAGACTGCCCAAAAGAAGTCCGAACAAAAGAATTACCAAAGAGATCAAATTTTTTATTTTTCTCTCTTTTTTTTCTGTGTCGTTCTGTATACTTTCCGTTTTATTTTGTGTATTAATTTCTTCCATAATATTAAATGATTTAATAATTTTCTATTTACTATTTACAAATTACTATTTACTTTCTGCATCTTCTTTTTGCGCCTCATCTTTTTGTTTTTGCAAAATATCTTTTTCAATCTTATTTATATCAAAATCGCTTTTCATAATTTTCATTTTATAATCATCATATCCAATCGTGATTCTTTTCACCGCTTCCGTTTTGAGCGCAATTCCAATCAGAATTCCCAAAATAAAAAATAACCCGAGTTCAACATAGAAATCGTATTTCCCTTTTTTCGGTTTTTCTTCCAAAATTTCTTCTTCTGTTTTTTCAAATTCGGAAGTCACCGCTTCTTGAATTTTTTCCTCATTATTTTCCATTTCGTTGTCATTCCCGTGAAAACGGGAATTCAGTCATTAAGCTTATTTTATATTTTTAGACTACCATGATACAAAAAACCCCGCAATCTTGCGGGATTTTGACTTTATGGCGTAATAAAAAAACAGCTCTGCCAATCGTTAGACGACTGACAGAGCGAAAAGCGTTGTAAATTTTAAAAAATATTATGCATAATCACCTTGACCATGGACATGCATCATTCAAAAAAACATAGCAGGGGTCACTTGCAATGACAACAATCCAATACATAAATTCTCCCTCCACCTTATCTCGAAGACGAATTTCTACAAAAAAGTTTTGATCGGATATGATGAAAGCTCTTTCCGAAATTTCATCTATAAAAAACAAGGGGAATTCTGACGCACCTCTATTCATTTAGACATCTCCCTTCTTATTTGATTTAAGTGTTTAATGTTGATCAGAAAAATTTTGAGGATACTCTTTGATCTCAACTTCAAAACTTGGCAATTTAGTCTTGAGTTTTTCAATCTCCTCTTCAATAATAGAATAGATTTTTTTGTCGAATATTCTTACCCATCGAATACCAAAATCATTAAGATCTCTAGAAATAGAGAAAATTTTTCTTCTGAGGATGCCCTTAATTATGGCGACTTCAACCATAATATTCTTCAGTTGTTGTCTGGGATATCCCGCCTCCTCAATATAAACATAGAATTCAGATTTATTATTAGAGTTAGGCAATTCCATCTCTAATCGCCCGCGATATAATGGCTGACATCTTTTCAATATTCCTTCTGTCATTTGACCAATTGCATCGTCTAAAGCCTTATTTATGTCTTTCATGATTCCCTCTTATTTTAATTTTCTAAAATTAATAATTTGAATTTTATATATTTAAAGCAGAATTTATCTGCTGTTATTTTAAAGGTACTAAGAATCATCAAAACAAAAAGCAAAAAAGCCAACCCTCCTTAATTGGTTTAGCTTTTGTTTCTGCCTAAAACATAGCAGATTGAGGGGGTTTTAGTCAAATATAAAAGGCCGTTCCAATGTTGCAAAGGAACGGCCAGTTTGATTGTTTAAAGGATTTAGGAATTGAAATCAATCCGTCCTTGAACCATTTTATAAAATTTAAAAGCGTCTTTAAATTCTCTTGCTTCTTTTTCTCGACGATAATTTTCTGATTCTAAAACATCCAGCGTACGACCGATGAGTCTCCTGACAAAATCAGCATTCAAATAAGGAATGATTTTATCAGAAAATTCCTGAGAGCGATAATTATCATCCATACTAAATGAAACTGAAATCAATATTTGCTTGTAAGGCTTTTTATTATCCTTACAAAAAATTAATTCACAAAATATCAGCTCCCCCTTGGCTGTTATTACTAGCCAAGTTTCAGAAAAAATATTATCCTTTCCTTCCCAGTGATCAATCTTCTGAGAGAATATACATAATACATTGATGAGATAAAGAAAAAAACGGTTATTTTCTTTTTTCTCACTTACCTCAGAGCATACAGTTCTTTCCGTCCTTAAGCCTAGATGGTCATCAAGAGTTTTCACTTTATACTGATCATGAGAACTTTCCTTGAAAGCTTTTTCGATAAATCTCCCACAATTCTCAAAAAGCCTTCTGATAATCATTAACCACTCGTAGGGATTTAATTTTCTGGCCGATTCTGGATTGTTAGGTCGAGTAATATTATAATACTTATCTGTCAAATTTCCCATAATCTTACTCCTTTTTTATTTTTGATAGTTTTCTTCAATATATTAAATTTAAAAAGAACAGCCACCATGGCTGTCCCTCCTTCCTTCCAGCCAAAGTTAACTAAACCTTAGCTGAAATGCTGTAAATAATCAAGTTTTTTGTTACTGAACGTGTTACTTAACAAATTACATAATTTAATACGTATTATAATACATACTCCCCTTACTTTTTCTTTCCGCAAGAAAAAGTAACAAAAAGAACTCGGAGCTATGCTACGTACTCCAATAAATTCTACGTTCGCTGGCTAAATTTACTAGTCCCGATGAGTACATCGGGAGAAGATGAGTAAATTTTTAACGCCAGCTCACTTGAATTTATATTGGAGTACTCCGCGAGGCTGAATCTTAAAATAAAAAACCGCCCATTGCGTAGCGCGTTTCAGAATTTCAATCGAATGAGCGTTAAGAAATTTATCCTGTTTGAGTGAAGCCCCGTACTCGGGGCAAGCGAGTTATAAATTTTAGCGAGTGAGATTAGAAATTCTGACAGCGCAAGCCCGGGTCGGCAGTTTCTTTGTTACTTTCTTTGCTGACAAAGAAAGTAAGAGAAATATATATTATACGTATTTAATTACGTAATTAATTACTTACATAAAGCTACTCCTTTCGGAGCGCCTCCATTGGCGAAAGTTGTGAAGCTTTTCTAGCTGGAAAATATCCGAAAATTATTCCCGTTCCGGCAGAAAAACCCAGACCAATAACGGTTGACCACCAAGTGATGGGGAATTTTAGGTTAAAACCATAACCCACAGCTATTATTTCTCCGAGCTTGGAAATTCCAAAGCCTAGCGCTAGCCCAATAATTCCGCCCAGCAGTGTGATGAAAATTGCTTCAAAGAGAAATTGAAAAAGAATCTGGGAATTTTTTGCGCCGATTGATTTTTTGAGTCCAATTTCAAATGTTCGTTCCGTTACTGACACATACATCACATTCATAATCCCCACTCCTCCAACAATGAGCGAGATAGAAGTGAGCGCGATAAGAAGCAAATTAACCGAGAAAAAAACTTTGTTAAGAATTTCCAAAACTTCCACGATTGAATTAACTGCAAAATCATCATCATCCGGATTTTCAATATCATGCTCTACACGAAGCACATCAGTTGCCTGCGCAACAGCTAGATCAAGTTTTCCCATATCCTTGAGTTTGAAAATCGCAAATTGCAAATGATCTATTCCGGCTAATTTTTTTTGCACTGTACGAAGAGGCACATAAACCGTTTGATCAAAATTGAAAAATCCTGTAGCTCCCCGTTCTTTTAAAACTCCAATTACTCGATAGGTTTGACCCTTAATTTTCACATCTTTTCCTACCGCTTCATTTTCACCAAAAAAATCTTTCTTGGCTTCCGAGCCTAGCACCACCACTTGCCGAAGACTTTTGTCATCATCTTCACTAAACATAACACCTGATTCTATTTCTGCCTTTTTATCCGCTTCGGAAACCCCCGCGGTTGTTCCCATTATAAATACTTGCTTGTTTTTATTCTCATAACTAATTACCTGCTGATTCATAATTGCCGCGTACCATGCTCCAATATTAGAAAGCTTGGCCACTTCCTCAATATCTTCCAGTTTCAAGGTAGTAATCTGCATTCCTCCCATTTGCCCACTAGCATTCTGAGTAGAGGTTTTAGAAACTTTCGGCACTTTGACTTCAATTTGAATTATATCCGACCCAAAAGAAGAAACCTGATCCACTAAAAATCCCTTAACACCCGAGCCAAAAGACAAAACTAAAATTACGCTCAAAACGCCAATCACAATTCCAAGG
>DHFM01000053.1:11527-12441 GCA_002400405.1 Candidatus Moranbacteria bacterium UBA4824 | reverse complement strand
AAATAAACTTAGCCCAAAGACTGTTTTCCTCCAAAGGAAAAAAATATTCAATAGAAGATTTAATAGCGTCATTCCAAGCAAAACCGGCTACCAACCCCAAACCAGCTGTGACATAACCGGCGATTTTATTTTTCACTTCCCGATTAATATCGGAAACTTGTTGCCTAAGTTTCTTCATATTACATTTTCAAAAACTTTTCCTGCTACCGAGGCATAAACATTATGTTCGCCAAAGCTCGGCATGAAAAATTCTTGTATTTTATTATTATGTTTTAACCAAAATTTTTGTCCCTTTTCTTCTTTTTCAATCCTTTTAATTTGAAAAATTCCTGAAGCATTAGTTTTGCCAAAAAATTCCACGCGCGCATGCGTTTTTTTTGACAATTTTCTCACTCGCGCATTATCATAATTCAAAATTAGCGCGCCACTATCTTTTCTAGTGCACCGAGCTAAATATTGATATTCTAAAAACAAATTATCCATACCGGAAAAAGATTCGACGTAGCGCTGATTAATTTCAGAGATTATGGAAATTTTTGGCCGAACTATTGATAGTAAGTGCTTCATATCCCCTTTCTGAGAAACTCCCAACTCAAGCACTAAATACTCAGGAAAGTTTTTTTGAAAAATTGCAAAAAAAGCTTGGAAGATAATTGGAAGCCATGCGCGATAGGAATTGTATCCACTCTTAATATTGAGAATGGCCAAGGGCAAACCGATTTCAGTGTTGAAATTTTTTGGATTAGCTCGCACTGTTTTTCCTTTCTCTTCCAAAATTTTTCTAATCTCGTCTCGAATGAAAGTTTTGTTAGAACTGCCGGAAATTGCCACAATAGTTGGCCGGTGAATAGCCAAGACTATTTTCGTCACATATTTCAGATAATATTTCAGAATTGTTTTGCAAAAAAATTTCA
>DHFM01000053.1:9677-11486 GCA_002400405.1 Candidatus Moranbacteria bacterium UBA4824 | reverse complement strand
TTCTTCGACTTCGCTACGCTTCGCTCAGAATGACAGGGTCTATTTAAATATCTTCTCCATCCTATCAAAAGCTCGGTTGATGTCGTGCTCGGTTCGACCAAAACTAATCCGGATATGATCTTCGCCACTTGGGCCAAAGGCCACTCCTGGGACAACTGCTACTTGAGCTTTTTCCAAGAGCCAAAAAGCAAATCTGAAGGAAAAACTTTCTGGTGCGTCCAGTGATCCAAAATCAAAATCCTTTTTTATTATTTTTGGAAAAACATAATAGGCGCTTTCCGGTTTGACATAACTGAAAATATGTTTCAGCTTATCCAATCGCGCACAAACTAAATCGCGCCGTTTCAAATATTCACCATTGAAAAAAATCACATCTTTTTCCGCCATTTCTAGCGCGCCCATAGCTGCGTACTGGGAAATTACGGGAGCACAAGTGACCAGGCAATCATGCACTTTCAAAATTTCAGCAACAATACTTTCGTCTGAATGGAGATATCCAACGCGGTAACCTGTCATCGCATAAGATTTAGAAAAACTAAACAATCGAATCACTCTCTTTCGAATTTCAGGAATTTCCGCCAAACTAAAAATTTTCTCTTTCCTAGCAAAAGTAAAATCCTTATAAACTTCATCAGAGATCAAAAACAAATTATGTTTTTTGGCTAACTCGGCCAAACCTAAAAGTTGCTCTTTGGAATAAATAGTACCAGTAGGATTATTAGGATTGCAATAGAAAATGGCTTTAGTTTTTGGCGTAATAGCTTTCTCAAATTTTTCCAGTTCAAAACTCCAATCTTTTTCTTCATTAAGCCCCACGAAAACCGGTGTGCAACCACAAAGAATAATCACTTCGCGATATGAGGTATAAGTTGGCTCAGGGATAATTATCTCATCTCCCGAATTTGTGATTGCCAAAAGAGTGGCCGTTATTCCTTCGATTGAACCAGCAGTCACAATGATTTCTTTTTCAAAATCATAAAACATATTATCCTCAGCCAATTTTACTTCGATAAGTTCGCGCAGTTCTGAAAGGCCCGGAGAAAGTGAGTACTTGGAAACAACACCGTTTCTAAGCGCTAACTCCACCCGTCTTTTTATCCCTGAGGGCGTATCAAAACTTGGCACCCCTTGTGCCAAAGAAATAACATCCGGAAACTTGGAAGCTCGCAGTTCCATCTGCTTTATCACCGAAAGTCGAAGATCTTTTGTGCGTTCAAACATAATTTTATTATTCGATACAACAATCAATGGCTTTTCGCACTAATTCTCCAAGCTTGCCCATAAAGCCTGCTTTCGCTTGGTCGTTTTTGTTGATCGCCTGCTCATCAATTTTTTTCACGTCCCCGGTGCTGATTACTTTCATATTTATTCCCCAAAAAAGCGAATAAAGATCATAAGCTTTTTGGAATAGTTCACGGGCCTCTTCTTTTTTCCCCATGCCTTGTTGCTTGGTTCCAACTTCCATTAGACGCATTGAAGCTGCTAGTAAATGTTTTGAAATGCACCAAACTTCCCCTTCCGGTTCTTTGACAATTTTTCGAAGTAAGTCTCCACGCATTTTTCTCACTTCTTGCAAAAGATCAAAATATTCCGGCTTATTTAATTTTGCACCGGTAAAAAAGAAATGCTCTTCAATACTCACTAGATTCATAATCGCAATTGACAAATCTTGGTCCGAACTCAAATCAAGCTTATCCTGCTTTTTCATTGTGTCAACTTTTTCAATTAACTCATTGAGATTGTTGATTGGATTGTTGTTTTGTTGATTCATAATTTTAATTTTCCTTGTTTCATGCTTCATGTTTCATG
>DHFM01000053.1:0-9613 GCA_002400405.1 Candidatus Moranbacteria bacterium UBA4824 | reverse complement strand
CTTTCCCGCCATTTTTCTTCTTGAGATATGAGTTTAGAAATACCGCCAAAAGGAAAAAAATACTCCCTAAAATTATCCCAAGTAATAGTTTGTCCATTCCCCAAAGTTTATTAGCCGGGTGTCCAATCATTTCACTTTTATACAGTGGCCCGATAGTAAAAACATAAAATAATCCGATAACTAGGATTTTTCTAAAATAGAATTTTATATTTTTTCTTTTCAGCCAATCGATTGTCCAACTTATCATTGAAACCAAAAGTCCTCCAATCCAAAGACCGGAAATTGTATCATCAATTCCCAGATATTGCGAAAGCCCAACACAAGCGCTCACCGCCACCACACACACTGGACAAACTGCCTGCGCACCGCGGGCAAAAAGAAAAATTGCAGTTGGCAATAAAACTCTTAGATATTTTTTATCCATATTTTTTACTATTTACTGTTTACTATTAACTGTTAACTATTTTACTTTATTCTTTAAAAATTCAATCACATCCTTATCACCAACATAGCACTTCTCATCCGCCCAAAGCAAAGGCACTCCGATTGATTTTGTATCAATACCGCACTGACCAGCTTTTTCAACTAAAAATTCAGCATTTTTTTTGTTATGATAAACCTCTCCTTGAGAAAAGTTTATCTTTTCCGCTATTTTATTCTCCTCAATATATTTTTCTACGATTTTACAATGTGGACATTCTTGTCCATAAAAAAATATGATGGAAGCATTCCTATCAACATCTCCACTATCTTGCCCGCAACCGGACAAAACCAAACCTAATCCCAAAAAAACAGCAGTTAAAAGATATTTATTCATTATTGTTGATTTTTAAATTATTACATTTAACATTAAATATACTAGCATAAAACCAAAAAATACAAAACAGCCCCGATTACTCAGGGCTTGTTTGATTGATTCGCATGTGCCTTTCGCTAAGGCTTTCGCATACTAGAATCGGTCTCTTCGTCCGCCGAAATCTCGGCCACGGCCATTTCCGCCTCCGAAGCCACCTGTACGAGGTCGGTCTTCTTTTGGTCGGGCTTCATTAACAGTCAATGCTCGTCCTTCAACTTCTTTTCCATTGAACATGTCAATTGCAGCTGTCGCTTCCGCGTCAGAACTCATCTCAACAAATCCAAAACCTTTGGATCGTCCAGACATTCTGTCAGTGATGATCATTGCAGAAGCTACTGTTCCCGCTGCGGAAAACATTTCTTTCAATGCTTCATCATTCACATTGTAGGATAAATTTCCTACGTATAGTTTTTGTGCCATCTTTTTTATTGCCTTATTTATTATTTTCAGCCATAGGCTGATCCGCCCTTTGGCGGAAAATATTGCAAGGCGACCTCTCTCATATCGCTTGTTCCTTACTTTTTTTAGATAAGGCAAAACTTACTGAGAAGACTTACAACTGGAATGATTATAGCTTAAAAAATAAATTGCGTCAATCTCGTTAGGGAATAATTTTTTCTGCGTTTTGCTCCATCAAAACTTCATCCGCTTCAGCTTGCTCCGTTTGAGGCTGGCTAACTTCGCCATCGATAGACGATTGAGAAATATCTTGTTCGTCTTCTTTTTCCTCTGGCGCTACAGGGGCGACTTCCGGTAGCAATTCCCCTTTTTGCAAACTGGCATATCCAAAAAAAGCATTGAAACGATTAGACCAAATCAAGACATTATAATATTTTTCCAAATCAACTGATTTTTCAACTTTATAATTAACATTTCCTGTGGTCGATTTCATGATTCCCAAATCAATCACATCCTCCGGATTGAGATTTAATATTGGCGAAAGATAAATATGCATATCCTGCCCATTGACCATTTCAAAATCTTCCAATCGCAAAAAAACTTCTCCTCCGCTTTTGACGAAAAGCGCCTTGCCCTTCAAAATTTGTTCCACATTATTGAATCTTCCTTGAGAGATAATTTCCCCATTAGCCGGAAAAGCTTCGTCTAAACTATCAACTTCTATCACTTTCCCCGGCTCTTGCAAGTTGGTCGAAATTGAATTTTTCGGTATCGGACGCGAAGCATTTTTTTTATTTTTTACCAAAAAGATTATCCCAAAAAAAATAGCCCCAGCGATAATTACCATAAAAATAATCCCAACAATTTTTTTCCAAGTTTTTTTCTTATAGGTCTTTCGCATCACCACTTTTGGTTTTCTAAATTTTTGAAAAATATTCATATTTTTGAATATCTCCGGTTTTCTGATTTTTTTGAAAGAGTTAGCGATTTTGATTGTTTTTATTTTTTCAATTATTTTCACAATTGCCTTTTTCATTTTTTCTATTTTAATATTTTCTTTTTTCTTTTTTTCAATTTTTCTAACTTTTATAATTTGCTTTTTCATTTTTTTTATTTTAATCAATTTTAATTTATTTTTAATTTATTCTTAAGATAATTATAATCCAAAAACAAAAAATTCACCAGAATCATTCGGATTTATTCAAGTCTTGATTTATCTGAAACATCTTGTTATAATCAATTTGTTTTAAAAATTGAATATTTATTCCGCGATAGCTCAATGGTAGAGCAGTTGACTGTTAATCAATTGGTTCCAGGTTCGAGTCCTGGTCGCGGAGCTAAGAATTTCAAGGTTTTAATAACCTTGATTTTTTATACTTTAATTAGAAAAATTAAGCGTTGAATGATATAATGGAAATATGTCTGAAGAAATAATAAAAATTGAAGACTTAGGATGGGATGAATTTTTTGAATCTAACCGGATAGAACTTGGCTTGGAGGCTTTTCAAATTGCCCGAGTAATTTCTGAGCTAAGAGGAGGCTATCGGGTAAAAAATACTCAGGGTGAATATTTAGCCAAAATAATGGGCAAACAGATTTGGAAAGCAAATTCCCGAAAAGATTATCCAGCTGTAGGCGATTGGGTGGCAATTTCTAACTTGGAAGATGGAAAAGCGATAATCGAAAAAATATTGCCGAGAAAAACAATCATGCAAAGAAAATATAGCGGAAAGGATGAAACTCAAATTATAGCAACAAATGTAGATGTGGTGTTTATCATTGAAGCGATCGGCAGAGATTATAATTTGAATCGATTTGAGCGATATTTTGCTATGGCAAATGCTGGCGGAATCAAGTCATCAATAATACTAAACAAAGTAGATTTAATTTCCGAAGAAGAATTGAATTTGAAACTTGATCAAATACGAGACCGTTTCAAAGATATTGATGTTCTCCTAACTAGCGCTTTGACTGATAGCGGATTAGAAGAATTAGAAAAATATATCACTAAAGGAAAAACCTATTGTTTTTTAGGTTCTTCTGGTGTGGGCAAATCTTCTCTAATCAATAACTTACTTGGCAAAAGCAGAATAGAAACTGGTGAAATTGGCTCCTATTCAGGCAGAGGAAAACATGTGACAACTGCAAGAGAAATGTATTTCTCAAAACAAGGTGGTATCATAATAGACAATCCGGGGGTGCGAGAAGTGGGTATGACTGATGCCAGCGGTGGCGTTGATAATTTATTTGATGAAATAACAAATCTATCTCAAGAATGCAAATTTATAAATTGCACACATGTCCACGAACCGGGATGTGCAGTTCTATTAGCCTTGAAAGCTGGAAAAATAGACAAGCAAAGATATGCCAATTATATCAACCTCAAAAAAGAAACTCAACATTATAAAATGAATAAATTAGAGAAGAAAGAAAAAGACCATCAGTTTGGAAAATTTATCAAAAGCGTTAAAATTAATCTTCAAAATAATAACTACAAAGATTACTAAAAAAATTAGAAAATTTTAAAGGGAAGGTAATGAAGTTATTCATCGCCTTCCCTTTTTTACACTAAATTTAGTGCGAAATTTAACTTTTGATCGGCGCATTCCTGATTCCCTCCTTTTTTCCTGTTATAAAAAAATAAATTTGTTCCCCATAAACCCAACCATAAACAAAAGTTGATGCTATAAGCGTGTATATTGTTTCCATACCGTCCTCCTTATGTGATTAATTTAAGTTTAAACTTACACACGGTCATGAAAAAACTTTTTAAAGGACAAAAAAAGCCACCGGTTAAAGTGGCTTTTTATAAAAATTTTCTATTGATTGAGTTTTCATGTCTTTATGATAATCCAATCCGCATATCTCGTCAATGCCTATTTTTTGACTTTCTTGGCTGTTTTTGCCACACAAGAAGCGTCCTTGACGACATTCTTTTTGGCAGAAATTGCAAGCTTACTTATCGATTTCCAATGTTTTTTGAGATCATTGGCAATAGCCTCAATTTCAGCTTTGGTCGCTTTTTTGTCTTTAGAATATTCCTTGGACACTGCGTCGATAATTTCACTATAAATCGGCTCTGTGATTTCTTTAGCTTTTTCCAATTTTTCAATCACATCCCCTTTCATCTTGATCGCCCAAGATGCTACGTGGGCTCGATTCTTTTTGCCTTTCGGTCCGAAGAAGAAATAGGCAGTTGCAGCTACGCCAGCTACACTTGCACCGATAACCGCCAACTTAATTGCCTTCGAGTTGTCTTTTTTCTTTTGCATAATGTTTATTTAAAAAAATTAATTAGCTTATTTTTTATTCTTTTTCTCCTCTTTTTGTTTCTTTTGGCGCGCTGGTGGAAAAAACATTCGAAAAACAATATTATCCTCTAATCTTTCCTTGAGTTCTAAAACAAATTCCTTGGATTCTTCAAAATTTTCCTGCAACTTTTCCGAAATTAAATATAGATTTCTGCCAGCTTTGATAAAATAAAACAAAACAATCGAAACAAGCACAGCCAAAAGCACCGTTGCCACCGAAGAAATGAAGAAAAAAATGTCTGCTTTCATAATAGTTTCCACATATAAAATTATAGCACACTTTTTCTTTTTTGTTAATTTTTGATGTACTCCCCCTGTACTCCCTCTTCACAAATCACTCAGAATGCGCTAGAATAGAAACTCATACTAGTATTAGTGCTTTTTTATTATTTTTAATTTTTCAAAACATCATGGCCAAAGACGACGTCGCAGTTAGATTCAACAAAGTTTCTTTTGAATATACTCACAACAAAACCATCCTCAATGAGGCTTCTTTTTCCATCCGCCAAGGCACTAAAATTACCATTATGGGACAAAATGGCGCCGGAAAATCGACTATTTTGAATTTGATCACAGGGTCACTAAAAGAAGAAGATGGTTCCATCTATGTCAATCCTAGTCTCAAAATTGCTTATGCCAAACAAGTCATTCCAACTGAGCAAATGACTCTCACTGTCCAAGAATTTTTTGCGCTTTGTTTTTCGGAAAAACTATATAATCTTGATCCAAAGATTGATAAGGTTTTGGATCTTGTAAATCTAAAAGCGCCACATGACAAAATAATCAAATCTTTTTCTGGTGGACAACAAGCCCGGCTACTTTTAGCTTCCGCCCTAATTCAAGATCCGGATCTTTTAATTTTAGACGAACCAACAAATAATTTAGACAAAGCCGGCATCGAGCATCTCACCCAGTTTCTTATGAGTTATGACAAAACTTGCATTGTGATTTCTCATGACGCTGACTTTTTGAATTCTTTTACTGATGGCGTGCTCTATCTTGATATCTTCACCCACAAAGTTGAACAATATCTTGGTGACTATTATGTCGTGGTAGCTGAAATTGCCGATCGAATTGAAAAAGAAAAAATGAAAAACGCGCAATATGAAAAAGAAATTATCGCTAACAAAGAAAAAGCTAACTTCTTTGCTAATAAAGGTGGCAAGATGCGACTCGTAGCCCGAAAGATGCGCGACAAAGCCGAGGAGATGGAAGAAGCGAAGGTGGATGTTCGGCGCGAAGACAAAGCTATCCATGATTTTGAAATTCCAGTCCAAGATGGACTTATTGGAGAGATACTCAATATTACATCCTTAACTGTCATGAAAAATCATGAACCCGAAGGAAAGAAAGTTCAAATCTCTCTCAAGAAAAAAACTCACCTGCTTCTTGCCGGGCCAAACGGCATTGGTAAAAGCACCCTGCTTGAATCACTCGCCACAGGATCCGCCAAGGGAGCAAAAATTACCGAAGGCATTCGCGTGGGATATTACCGTCAAGATTTTTCCACGCTTAATTTTGAAGACACGGTACGCAATTCCCTTTTTGCTGTTATGCCTAGCGAAGATGAAGAACGGATGCGTAGTGTGGCTTCCGGCTTTCTCATCGACAAAACAATTATCGACGCCAAAATCGGTTCGCTTTCTGAAGGACAAAAAGGTCTCGTGGCTTTTGCTCGTCTCATGCTCGAAGAGCCAGGACTTTTAATCCTCGACGAACCAACCAATCACATCAACTTTCGCCACTTGCCAATCATCGCTAAAGCTTTGGATTCTTTCGAAGGCGCCATGATTCTCGTGAGCCACGTCCCCGAATTCGTTTCGCAAATTAGGATTGATGAAGTGCTGGATTTGGAGAGATAGACTTGCGCTTTTTGAGATTTAATGATTAAATTAAAAACCTCAGTTTTTTGACAATTAACCTCTAAAAAAAGGAGCATGAAAAATGAACGAAGTCATAAGCATTATTTCTATATTCTGCGAAGAGATTCTTCTCGTTAAAAAAAGGAATCATTGGATTTTGCCAGGAGGAAAAATCCAAGAAAATGAATCTCACAAAGAATGTATTTTAAGGGAACTTGGCCAGGAATTACCACAAAGCAAACTCGTTGGAAAACTTCGCTATTTTGGTAAGTTTTCGGGAAATTCTCCAAGCGGAAAACCTATAACAGTTAAATGCTACTTGGGCGATATCCGGGGCAATATATTTCCAGCGGCGGAAATATCTTATTCTGCTTGGGCAATAAGGGAGGAGGTATTTTTCTATAATTTATCGGAAATTACAAAAAATATTATCAAAGAACTTTTAGCTCGAAACATTTTATAATTTAAATGGGAGGTAAACCTATCTTATTCATAAAAAAGAGCCGGCTGGTGAACAATACCATCCGGCTCTGTTTTTTATTCTCAAAATTTTCTTATTCCACAAAAGTCAGCGCATTGCCTTTTTTGTCGGCGCGACCGGTGCGACCGATGCGATGCACATAGTCTTCATAAGTAGCTGGTAAATCAAAATTGATAACATGACTCACGCTTGGAATGTCGAGTCCGCGGGCAGCCACGTCTGTGGCGACCAAAATCTCCACCACATTTTCTTTAAACATTTTGAGCGCCCGCTGTCTTTTACTGTGCGGTTTGTCGCCGTGAATGGATTCAGTTTTGAAACCTCGACCAAGTAAACTATTGGTGAGTTTGTCGGCGCCATGCTTGGTGCGAGTAAAAATCAAAACTTTTTCAAATTTAGCTTGGATAAGTAGATCATGGAGTGTGTCTGTTTTATCCTTGCCTTTTTCCACTCTAACAATATTTTGATCAATTTGTGCGCTTGATTCTCCGCTTTTGACAGAAATTTTCACCGGATTATTCAAAAATTTTCTGGTCAAACTTTCAATCTCAGCGCCGAATGTTGCAGAAAAAAGCATAATTTGCCTCTGTTTTGCCACTAGCGACAAAAGCCAATTTACATCATTGATAAATCCCATGTCTAACATTCGATCAGCTTCGTCGAGCACTACACTACTAAACTGCGACAAATCCAAAACTTTTCTAGTTATCAAATCTTTGAGTCTCCCAGGAGTGCCAACGACTAAATTATGACGTCTACGCATCTCTTTGATCTGTCTTCTGATATCCGCACCTCCAACTACCACCACGGAAAAAATATTTAGTCTTTTGGCCAACGCCATAAATTCATCTTGAATTTGAATGGCTAATTCGCGAGTCGGCGTCACGATCAAAACTTTTTCGCGCGGATTCAAAAGGATTTTGTTGATCATCGGAATGAGAAAAGCCCCCGTTTTTCCGGTGCCAGTGTTAGCCAAACCAATCACATCTTTTCCTGCTAAAATTTCTGGAATAGCTTGATCTTGAATCGGTGTTGGCACAGCAAAACCACGATTTTCAATGGCACGTTTTAGTAAGGCATGGATTTCTAAATCATTGAAAGCATAGCGAGGCTCGAAAGCTTCCGTTGGAACAATTTCCTTGGCCTTGCAAATGAAACGACTAACGTCGATTACATTGCCGGTAAATCTTCTTCGACCACTTGGACGAGAACCACCTCGTGATCCTCCTCTTTTGTTGCCATGAGAACTGCCTGCGCGAGAACTTCGCGCCTTTGTTTTGTTATACATTATTATCTAACATAAAAAATTAATTATTTTATGTTTAGATACGTACGAAGATGTATTAACATAAAAAGTAAGTATACCCTTTCTTTTTTGCTTTGTCAAGTAAACATCCTTTCGAATTTAATAGAAGATATAATACATTTTAGGATTATATCTTCTATTAATTTCCGCTTTTCTTCCTTTCGCAATCAAAATTATCCTATTCTTTTTTGATTTATTTTTTTCAACTCTTTAATATGCTTTTCTGGTGGTAAATTTTCCGGCAAAGTTCCTTTTATCTCCTTTATCACATTTCTCACTTTTCGTCCCACTTCGAAATGAGTTGTGTTAGCCAAATTTTCCCCGACAATATTTTCCTTATTAATCTTATCGTCTGTTTAAGTAATGCGGAACAAATTAGCCGCCAATTCTGTAGAGCCTGCTCTATCTAAAATGTCATCCTTGCCAATTTTTTTCTTCTTTCTAATTTCACTGGCAGTTAATTCGTATAATCCGAGATAGCCATAATTATTAAATCTTCCAAAATTACTTACGCCAGCTTTTTTAGCAGTATCAAAAAGTTTTTTATTATGAATTGTGACTTCCCCTCGGATGAATAATCTTTTTTGATCTTGACTAAGTTGTTGAAAAATTTCTTGTTTTCTAGTTTGCACTGCAAAATAGGTTTGCGCCATAGCAATTTCTGTTTTTCTCGGATCTCCATTTTGAGTGATAAGATAACAAGCATAACGATCTAATTTTCAGTCCTGTATTTTTCTAATTGTGCCTGATCCAATCTCGACCATTTTAACCAACCGGTTAAAATGGTTACTCACAGATTGACCACTATTAGTGAAAGCTTTTTTAGTTCTGATAATCACATCTTCAGCTTTTTGCCAGTTTGGATATCCCAAAACAGACATCAATTCCCGTGCTTCCCAATATTCAATACCGTCTTTGTCTATCTTCTTGATACTTTCAAAATCCTTATTAAGTGAATTAACGTGGATAACTTTCTCAAACAATGCTAGGATGGGATTATTATGGATAAATTAAGAGAAGAAAAATTTGATACGGTGATTGTGGGAGGTGGGGCATCTGGAATGATAGCGGGGATTTTGGCAAGCGAAAATAGCGCGAAAGTGGCCATCCTGGAAAAAAATTCAACGCTGGGGAAAAAATTGCTTTTGACTGGCAATGGGCGGTGCAACATTACCCAGGCTAATTTTTCCAATCGAGAGTTTGTGGAAAAACTTGGCAAAAGTGGTAAGTTTCTTTTTTCAGGACTCTCCGTTTTTGGTCCGTCTGAGACGAAAGAGTTTTTTGAAAAACTTGGACTCAAACTCAAAACCGAAAAAAATGGACGGGTTTTCCCCGAGAGCGACAAAGCTCAGGATGTGCTAGACACTTTGAAAAAAAGTTTGAAAAAAAATGGCGTGG
>DHFM01000028.1 GCA_002400405.1 Candidatus Moranbacteria bacterium UBA4824 | reverse complement strand
TCACTTTTCAAAATTATTTTCGAATTTACAAAAAACTTTCTGGTATGACAGGAACAGCCACTACCTCAGCCGAAGAATTTTTTAAAGTATATAACATTGATGTGGTGGAAATTCCAACTAACAGACCGCTCATCAGAAAAGATCTAGCTGACATTGTTTATAAATCAGAGAAAGGAAAATTTAATGCGATTTGTGAAAAGATCAAGGAGATAAATAAAACCGGTCAGCCAGTTTTGGTTGGCACAATTGCCATTGAAAAATCAGAATATTTGAGCGCATTGCTCACGCGTTTTGGCGTGAAACATGAAGTTTTGAATGCTAAGCAACATGAAAAAGAAGCGCTCATCATCCAAAATGCTGGACAACTTGGAGCGGTGACAATCGCGACTAATATGGCGGGACGCGGAACGGACATTAAATTAGGTGAGGGAGTCAAAGAAGTGGGTGGACTTTTCATTTTAGGCACAGAAAGACATGAAGCAAGACGTATTGACAATCAGCTTCGTGGACGCGCGGGACGACAAGGTGATCCGGGAGCCTCGCAATTTTTTGTGTCGCTGGAAGACGAACTAATGCGCCGTTTTGGCGGAGATAAACTCATTAGTATGATGAACACTTTGGGACTACCAGAAGATCAACCGATTCAAAATAAGATTATTTCTCGCACCATTGAAAACGCTCAATCAAAAATCGAAGGTTTCAACTTTGACATTCGAAAACATGTTTTGGAATATGATGACGTGATGAACAAACAGCGCGAAGTGATATACAAAAAACGACGAGAAATTTTGGAATCGAAAGATCTTAAAAATGAAATGCTAGGGTATATCAGTCAAGAAATGGAAAATCTAGTTTCTTTTCATAGCGCCGAAGAAGAAAAAATTGATATGAAAGAAATTTATGAAGGAATGAAGAACATCATTTCAGCCGACAAATCAGTGGAGAATAAATTAAAGGAAATTAAAAATGATAGCGCCAAAAATTCGGCGGAAAAAGTTTCTGCAATGACGCAATATCTGAGTGGTTTGGCCAAGGAAGCGTATAACAGAAAAGAACAAGAAATTGGCACAGAAAGTATGCGAGGCATTGAAAAAGCCGTGATTTTGCAAACAATGGATATGATGTGGATGAGTCATCTAGATGAAATGGATTATTTGCGAGACGGCATTGGGTTACGTGGCTATGGGCAAAGAGATCCATTGATTGAATATAAACGAGAAGCCTATTTGATTTTTTCTCATTTGATGGATAACATTCGCGCAACAATTGTCCGCACAATTTTCAAAGTTAATATCGTTACACCGCAAGCGCAAGAAACGCTTAAGCAAAATAGTCTGAATTATAGTGGTGGTGGAGAAGTGGAGCAATTTTCTTCTGCAAAACAAGGAGCAACGAACAATGAACAAGGATCAAAAAATAAAGAGCCTAAAAAACTTTCTCCTATTGTAAATAATGACAAAGTCGGGCGAAATGACCCTTGTCCGTGTGGATCAGGGAAAAAGTATAAAAAATGTCATGGAAAATAAAATTATGAAAATTTGCAGTGCTTGTTTGTTGGGAATAAATTGTCGTTATGATGGAAAAAGTAAACCAAATAAAAAAGTTTTAGAACTTTCTAAAAAAGAAATTTTAATTCCAGTTTGTCCAGAACAGCTCGGTGGTTTGCCGATTCCTAGGGGGCCTTATGAAATTAAGGATGGTAAGGTCGTATCCAATAGCAGAGAGAATGTGACAAATGAATTTAAAAAAGGAGCGGAAGAAACTTTAAAAATAACTAAGCTTTTCAATGTGAAGAAAGCGATATTAAAGCAAAAAAGTCCATCTTGCGGATGTGGACAGATTTATGATGGAACTTTTTCGGGAAAAATTATCAAGGGGGACGGCATAACAGCTGCTTTGTTAAAGAAAAATGGAATTAAAATAATAACGGAAGAAGATTTATAAAATGAAAAAATTTCAACCAAAACATAGACAAATTGATTTTACGAATGCGAGATTTGCGCCGGTGATTAATTGTGTAGTTAAAAATAAAAATAAAATTCTTATTGTTCAAAGAAGTAAAACTTTGAATTTTTATCCGGAGTTTTGGAGCGGTGTTTCTGGGTTCCTAGATGATTCTCAAATACTCAAACAAAAAGTAGAAAGTGAAATCAAGGAAGAATTGGGGATCGCCAAAAAAGATATAATTTCAATAAAGTTAGGAAATATTTTCCACCAAGAGGCGCCAAAATACAAAAAAACTTGGATCGTGCATCCAATTTTAGTGGAAGTGAAAACAGATAAGATAAAATTAGATTGGGAAGCGCAAGATTATAGATGGATAAAATTCCAAGACGCCAAAAAATTTAAATTATTACTAGGCTTTGATAGAGTGTTAAAGGAAATAAAAAAGATAAAATAATATAAAGTTGCAATTTAATAAGGTTTGTGTAAAATAAAGAATATGAATGTTAGACAAAAACTTAGACTAAAATTTGGGGCGGTGATAATTCTGGCAATTTTGGCGGGACTAATTTCCTATCCGCGAGCGGTTTCCAAAATTCCAAAGCTTTATGATTTCTTCAATAAACCAAAAATTAATTTAGGTTTGGATTTGCAAGGGGGGATTCATTTGGAATATAAGGCTGATTTGAGCCAAGTTGATCTGGCAAAACAAAAAGAAGCCATGCAAGCGATGCAAGACGCGGTTGAGCGAAAAATCAACGCTTTTGGGGTGGCCGAACCAGTCATTTACACTACTAAATCAGGCGACGAACAAAGATTGATTGTGGAATTAGCGGGAATTAGAGACATCAATGAAGCCAAAAAAAGAATCGGAGAGATGCCATTTCTAGAATTTAAAGAAGAAAAAGAAACTGCGGTAGAAAAAATTCCGGAAGATGAACTGAATAAATTCAACGAAACTGCTAAAAAGAAAGCCGAAGATGTTTTGAAAAAAGCTTTGGCGGGTGAAGATTTTGCTAAACTTGCCAAGGAAAATAGTGAAGATCCGGGATCAAAAGAAAAAGGCGGGGAATATGATTTTATCAAAAAAGGAATGTTTGTTCCGGAATATGAAGCCGTCATTTTCGACAAGGGATTGGAGGATGGCGAAATATACAAAGAATTAGTGAAAACGCAATTTGGCTGGCATATAATCAAAAGAATCGAGGTACGGGGCGAAGGTGACCCCGCAAAATCACCTGAAGGTGATAGCGGGGCAAGTAATCAAGAATTCAAGAGCGCACATATTTTGATTGCAAAAAAAGTTCAACCAGAACCAAAAATAGAAGTTACGGCCACTAGCCTTACGGGAAAAAATTTAAAAAGCGCTAGTGTTGGTTTTCAAAATCAAGGACTTACAGAGCCTGTAATTGATTTGGAATTTGACGAAGAAGGTACAAAACTTTTTGCAGAAATAACCAAGCGAAATATTGGAAAGCGTGTAGCAATTTTGATTGATGGAGAAATTATAACCAACCCAACAGTAAATTCTGAAATTCCTAATGGCAAAGCGCAAATTACGGGTAGTTATACAACTCAAGAAGCCAATGATTTAGTCAAAAGATTAAACGAAGGTGCTTTACCTGTGCCCATTGGCAATCCAATCAATCAACAAAGCGTGGAAGCATCACTAGGAAAAATATCTTTGGAAAAAAGTTTAAAGGCGGGAATTATCGGAATGGTTTTAGTAATTATCTTTATGCTTTTATTCTATCGATTTTTGGGACTAGTAGCTTCTTTCTCGCTTCTCATTTATTCTGCTCTAATGATTTCAATTTTCAAATTATCCGGATTTTCGCCGTGGCAAATTACTCTTACTCTCCCAGGAATTGCTGGTTTTGTGCTTTCAATTGGAATGGCCGTGGACGCTAATATTTTGATTTTTGAAAGAACTAAGGAAGAGATAAAAAAAGGACGGGATATTTTGAGTGCTATTGAAGAAGGTTTCAAGCGAGCTTGGACATCGATTCGCGACGGAAATATGTCATCCATTATTACGGCGTTTATTTTGATTGAAATGGGAACAGGATTCGTGAAGGGTTTCGCCGTGACGCTGATTATCGGAGTGATTGTTTCGATGTTTACGGCGGTGGTCATCACCCGAACAATTTTGCGATTTGTGATGGGGAAGTGGTTGGAAAATAAATTATGGTTAATTGGAGTAAGAAAATAATTTTATAATTTTTAATTTTATAATTTTTAAATAAATTCTAATTTCTAATTTTTAAAAATTTGGATTTAAGATTTATTTACAAAATTAAAAATTCAAAAATTAAAAATTCAAAATGATAAATATCATTTCTAAAACAAAATACGCTTATATTTTTTCTGGAATACTTACTTTACTATGCATCGCCAGTCTTCTTGTGTGGGGACTAAAACTAGGAATCGATTTTACTGGTGGAACACTAATGGAAGTTCAATTTGAAAATAATTTGCCCAATAATTTGGAAGTTGAAGAAAATCTCAAAAATTTAAATTTAAAAAGTCTTTCTTTGCAAGCCACGGGAAACAGCACCATCCTTTTTCGTTATGTGCCGGAAGATGATAAAACCAATCAAGAAGTTTTGAAAACCCTAAAAGAAAAATATCCGCAGTCTAAGGAACTTCGAACTGATTATGCCAATAGTACTATCTCCAAAGAATTGAAAAGTAAGTCTCTATGGTCAATTTTTTGGGCCGTAGCAGGGATTATGGTTTATATTGCTTGGGCTTTTCGTAAAGTTTCTCGTCCAGTACCTTCTTGGAAATATGGGATGGGAGCAATCATTGCGCTTGTACATGATATTCTAATTACAACAGGAGTTTTTTCAATTCTCGGACATTTTTATGGTATAGAGATCGGTATTCCTTTTGTGGCAGCACTTCTCACGATTTTGGGTTTTTCAGTCCACGACACAATTGTGGTATATGACCGAACACGAGAAAATCTACTTCGCAGTTCTTCTAAGGAAACTTTTCCGGAGGTGGTTAATCGAAGCTTGAATGAAACTTTAGTGCGTTCAATTAACACATCGCTGACCGTTATCATTACTCTGCTCGCAATTTATATTTTCGGCGGAGAATCAATTAAATATTTTTCTCTAGCGCTTCTGATTGGCGTGACTTTTGGAACATATTCTTCAATTTTCATCGCCTCCGCGCTACTCGTGACTAGTTATAAATTACAAATTAATCATAAAACATAAAACATATAACATGAAACAGAATTGAGAAATAAAAAATGTTTTTTTTATTTTTTGTTATATGTTTCATGTTGCGTGTTACATGATGTATGTGGAATCCATTAAAAAAAGCTAAAGCAAAAGTTAGTTCAACTGCGGTAAATATGATGCAAAAAGTGTGGATGAAAAAAATTGCCAAAATGAGCCCGCAGGAACAGCAAAAGTTGATGGCCGAAGCCTTCAAACCTGAAAATAGAAACAAACTTCTTTCTGCTATGGAGCAAATGAAAGCTTCCGGTCAAATCACCGAAGAACAATATCGTATGGCAAAGCAGAAGATGGGAATGTAGAATTTTTCTTGGATTTTTTATAGCACGCTTTTTCTGTTGTCATTCTGAGCGAACCCTGAGCGAGTGCAACGAGTCGAAGGAGAAGTCGAAGAATCTACGTAGATCCTTCGACTACGTAAAATCACTAGCGTAATTTTACTTCGCTCAGGATGACAAAGCAGTGTTTGTGGACGCTGTTTTTTTGACTTTTTTTAAATTTAAATGTAAAATAATACTATGCTTAAGGAAAAAATTGAAAATCTAAAAAAACAATTTTTGGCGGAAATTGAGAAAATATCCGCCCAAGGCGGATCCGCCTCGGGCGGAAGGCCGAGTGACGAGGCTCTTTTTGAATTGGAAAAAAAGTACACTGGCCGAAAAAGTGAATTTATCGGAATTTTGAAAAGTCTCAAGGATTTGAGTCCGGAGGAGAAAAAACAGATTGGAGAATTGGCCAATAATACTAAAAATCAGATTTGGGAAATTATCAAAAATAAACGGCAGGAAATTTCCGAAAATTCTTTTGATGCTGAAAAAGAAAAAATTGATGTGACAATTCCCGGAAAGAAAAAAAGCGCGGGACACTTCAATCCTATTTCGCTGGTGCGTCGTGACATTGAAGATATTTTTGTTTCTATGGGATATGAAATTGCTGATGGTCCGGAAGTGGAAACTGGTTGGTATAACTTTGATGCGCTTAACATTCCAAAAGATCATCCAGCGCGCGATATGCAAGACACTTTTTTTCTTGATGCGAAAGATGGTGAAGAAAAATTGTCTATGCGAAGTCAGACTTCAGCAGTACAAGCGAGGTATATGGAGAAAAATAAACCGCCACTTCGAATTATTGTCCCCGGAAAATGCTATCGTCGAGAAGCTACTGACACCACGCATGATCACACCTTCTACCAATTTGAGGCTTTGATTGCTGGAGAAAATGTGAATGTGGGAAATTTGAAATTTACCGCTCAAGAATTTTTCTCAGCTTTTTTTAAGCAAGATGTGACTGTGCGACTTCGCCCGAGCTATTTTCCTTTTGTTGAGCCAGGTTTTGAATTTGATATCTCTTGCACAGTTTGTGGTGGAAAAGGTTGTCGAGCTTGCAAAGGTGGAGGTTGGCTGGAAATTGGTGGCGCCGGAATGGTCAATCAGAATGTTTTTGTTTCGGCGGGGTATCCGAGAAATAAATACCAAGGCTTTGCGTGGGGATTTGGCTTGGAAAGATTAGCGATGATGAAATATAAGATTGATGATGTGAGATTGTTTCATTCGGGAGACCTGAGATTTATTAAACAATTTTAATAATAAAAAACATGAGTAAATATTTCCCGATAGGTGCTATAATTGCCTTTATTATTTTTGTGATTATAGAAATTAATTCTGGACTGGTAGGGATTTTGATAAATGTTTTTTTTCCATGCAAACAAAACCCTCTTAATTCTGCGCCATGCTCGGCGGGCTATAGTATCGGCAGCTTTTTATTTTTCTTATTTAGTTTATTGATTATTTTTATAACATATTATTTTAAGCAGAAAAAATGAAATATTCATATTCTTGGCTAAAAGAATTATCAGACACAAAACTATCTCCAGAAAAAGTGAGAGAGCTTTTGACGATGCATTCATTGGAGATTGAGGGGATGGAGGAGAAAAAATGGAATTTTGATGGAGTGGTGGTGGGGAATATTTTGGAAATCAAAAAACATCCTAATGCGGACAAGTTACAAATTGCAGTCGTAGAGACGCGATTAATCGCGTCTCTACACACAGAGAAATTACAAATCGTTTGCGGTGCGCCTAATATTGAAGTTGGACAAAAAGTCCCAGTAGCTTTGGTTGGATCAAAATTGCCAAATGGAATTGAAATCAAAGAAGCCGAAATTCGTGGAGAGAAATCTTTTGGCATGCTTTGCGCGCTGGATGAACTGGGACTCGGAATCGATCATAGTGGAATTTTTATTCTAGATTCCAAAGCTAAAATCGGTGCGCCGGCTAAAAAATATTTAGGCGTAGAAGATGATACAATTTTTGAAATCAAGGTTTTGCCGGATCGCGCTCATGACGCCATGAGTCATGTTGGTGTGGCGCGAGAAATTTCAGTGCTGGAAAACCGAAAGTTCGAATATGATTTTGATGGATTGAAATTGCCTCGTGTAAAGACGCAAAATTTTGCGTCTCTACGAGTGCGGATCGAGGATAAGGAATTGTGTTCTCGCTATATCGGCGCAGTAATGGAAAATGTGGAAATTAAGGATTCGCCAAGCTGGATGAAGCAACGCTTGGAAGCTTCTGGAATTCGTCCGATTAATAATGTAGTTGATGCAACTAATTATGTAATGTTAGAGCTTGGGCAACCAATGCACGCTTTTGATTTTGATAAAATCAAAAGCGAATTTCCAATTTCCAATTTCCAATTTCCAAATAAATCTCAAAATCAAAAATCCAAAGTTCAAATAGTAGTAAGAAAAGCCAAAAAGAATGAAGAGATGGAGCTCTTAGATGAAACTAAATTAAAATTATCGGAAAATGATTTGCTCATCACTAATGGCGAAACACCGTTGGCGTTGGCTGGAATTATGGGGGGAAAAGATTCAGGAATAAACGAAAATACCAAAACTATAATCCTAGAAGCAGCTAATTTCAATGCCGTTAATATTAGGCGATCAAGAACACGATTGGGAGTAAAAACCGAATCGTCTGATCGTTTTGAAAAAGATATTGATCCAAATTTAGCCGAGAAAGCTATTGTCAGGATTGTGGAAATTTTGGAACACACGGCCGGCGCAAAATTGGAGGGAGTTGTGGATGTCTACCCAAATAAAATCAAATCTTGGAAAATAAAATTGGATTTAAATTATGTCAACAATTTATTAGGTGAAAATGTTCCACAAAAAGAAACTATAAAAATACTAAACAATTTAGGCATTAGCACTACTATTCGCCTACATATAGTGGTGTGTGAAATTCCGACATATAGATTAGATATCCGTACGCAAGAAGATTTAATTGAAGAAATTGGACGCATTTGGGGATATGAAAAAATCGAACCGCGTCCACTGACTGAGCCTGTCATTCCAGCTAAGATAAATGAAATTTTGTCTTTTGAAAGAAAGCTGGGAGAAATTGCAGTCGGAATGGGTTATGACGAAATGTATAACTATTCTTTCTATTCCGAAATAGACGCCAAGAATTGTGCCTTGGACGGGGTTCACCCCATGGACTATGTTGCTTCGCAACAACCGCCAAAGGCGGTAGTCCACGGGGTAAAGCATTTTGAACTTTCCAGTCCGATGAATCCAGATCAAAAATATGTTCGAGTCAGTTTTGTCCCGAATATTTTAAAAAACATTAAAACTAATCTCAAGAATTTTGAAAGTTTGAATATTTTTGAAATTGGTAAGGTATACCTTTGTCATCCTGAACTTGTTTCAGGATCTGGATTCCGGATCGAGTCCGGAATGACAACGGAAAAAAGAATGTTAGTGATGTCGCAAGTTCTTGAAAAGGACAAGGATGCCGAAACTTTTTATAGTTTGAAAGGTGCGGTAGAAAGTTTGTTAGAAAAGATTGGTGTGGACGAAAATGGAGGCTCAACCTCCATAATGGAGGTTGAGCCTCCATTTCCTGCAACTTGGCATTTAACTAGAAGTGCGGAAATTTTGATAGACGGTGAAAAAATAGGAATGATAGGGGAAATTAACCCAATAGTTTTGGGAAAATATAAGATTGGAAAAAGAGTGGCAGTTTGCGAATTGGACACCCAAAAATTACTCAAAATTTCCCAAAAAGAAATTGTCTATAAAACCCTGCAAAAATTTCCAACTATTACCCGCGACATTTCCATGCTCGCCAAAAGCGAAACTAAAGCCATTGAAATTCAAAAACTGATCAAAAAAATCGGCGGAAATTTAGTCTTGAATGTCGAAATGTTCGATGTTTTTTTCAAAGACGGAGTAACGAGTTTTGCCTATCATATCGAATTTGGCGCGTCCGAGCGAACACTAGAAAATGTTGAAGTGGATGAAGTGATGGGAAAAATCGTTGTAGGATTGGAAAAAGAATTGGGGCTGGAGATTAGAAAATAAAAAAATGATTAAAGAAATTCCAAAAACATACGAAGCGAATAAATATGAGGATGAGATATATAAGCTCTGGGAGGGGAGTGGATTTTTTAATCCGGACAGAATAAAGTCTAAGAAAAAATATTGCAATATTTTGCCTCCGCCAAATGCTAATGGTGAACTTCATTTGGGGCATGCTTCGGGTTATACCGTGATGGATATTTTTGGGCGATATCACCGCATGAAAGGCGAGAAAGTTTTGCTCTATCCTGGAAAGGATCATGCGGGAATTCAGTCGCAGGTGGTGTACGAAAAAAAAATCAAAGCGGAGCGGGGGATTTCCCGATACGATTTAGGTCGGGAAAAATTTTACAAAGAAATTTATGATTTTTGTATTGACCGATCAAATTATATGCGCGCTCAAGAAAAGAAAATCGGTATTAGCGCTGATTGGTCGCGGGAAAAATTTACGCTTGATCCGGAAGTGCTTTCTAAAGCGCTTGAGACTTTTGTCAAAATGGAAAAGGACGGCATGATTTATCGCGGAGAAAGAATAATAAATTGGTGTCCAAGATGTGCCACTGCTCTTTCTGATGTGGAAGTACTTCACAAAAAAACCGCTGGAAAATTATACTATATAAAATATCCATTGAAAGATTCCAAGAAATTCATCACAGTCGCCACAACGCGTCCAGAAACAATGCTGGGCGATACGGCAGTAGCAGTTAATCCAAAAGACAAGCGTTATGCAAGTTTGGCTGGAAAGATTGCGATTTTGCCTTTGCAAAACAGAGAAATTCCAATAATTTTTGATAGAAAAATTGAAATGGATTTTGGCACAGGTGCAGTGAAGATTACACCGGCGCATGATCCACTAGACTGGCAAATTGGTAAAGAGCATAAACTGCCGGAAATTCAAGTAATCAATGAAAAAGCTGAAATTACAAAATTGGGTGGAAAATATGCGGGACAAAAAATTGATGAAGCGCGAGAAAATATTTTGAGAGACTTAGCTGAGCTTGATTTAGTTGAAAAAATTGAAGAAAATGAAATAAATAAATCAATTTGCGAGCGTTGCAAAGAAACGATTGAACCTTTGATTTCCAAACAATGGTTTGTAAATGTAGACGCGAAAAAATATTCCTTGAAAAAAGAATCTTTGAAAGCGATCAAAGCGGGAAAAATTGAAATTTATCCCAAAAATTTCGGAAAAATAATGGAGCAATGGTTTTCAAATCTTCATGATTGGTGTATCTCGCGTCAAATCTGGTGGGGACCGCAAATTCCAGTTTGGTATTGTGAAAAGTGCGGTGAGGAAAATTATATCGTTTCCATTGAGAAGCCAAAAAAATGTCCCAAATGCAAAGGAGAAAAATTAACACAAGATCCGGATACTTTTGACACTTGGTTTTCTTCTGGTCAGTGGCCATACACTACACTGGGCTATCCTAAGGAAAAGGATTATAAAAACTTTTATTCAACTGAGATGATGGTTACTGGGCGCGATTTACTTTTTTTCTGGGCGTCTAAGATGATTATGTTGGGACTCTATCGAACTGGCAAGGTGCCTTTTAAGAATTTGTTTTTTACTGGTCTTGTTCGAGATAAGGATGGTTTGAAAATGTCAAAATCAAAAGGCAACGGAGTTGATCCATTGCAGATGATTGAAAAATATGGAGCGGATGCGCTTCGTATGATTCTTATTACTGATACAACACCAGGACTGGACATTCGAGTATATGAAGAAAAAATAGAAAAATATCGAAATTTCGTAACGAAGCTTTGGAATATTTATCGCTATAGTTTTAGCTCAAGTGATAATTTTAAATTAATAGAAAAAATTTCTGGGCATGATGTGAAAAGTTTGGCGGATCAATGGATTGTTTCTCGAGTTAATCAAGCGATTTTGGAAGCATCAAGAATGCTGGAGAGTAAAAACATCGCCATGGCGGAAAATATTCTTATTAAATTTACCTGGGACGATTTGGCCAATTGGTATCTTGAAATTCACAAGCTCGAAAAAAATGATAAAGTTTTGGGATATGTTTTGGAAAAAATATTAAAACTTTGGCATCCATTTATGCCGTTTGTGACAGAGAAAATATATGGCGATGCGAATAGAAAAGCAAAAATGCTGATGGTTCAGAAATGGCCGGTGGCTGACAAAAAACTAATTGATAAAAAGGCGGAGAAAGAATTTCAAAATTTGCAAGAAATAATTGTTAAGATTCGAAATATTCGCTCGAGTTATCGCATTGCGCCAAGTGAAATTATAAGCGCATCTTCGCAAAAGCTGAAAAATCAAGAAATAATTGAAAAATTGGGGCGGGTTAAATTTGGCGAAAAAATAAAACAGGGGATTAATGTCTCTGAAAAGAATATTAGAATAATTTTGGATATTGCGGAGTTGATTGATGTGGAAAAAGAAAAGAAAAATTTTGACAAAGAAATTGCCAATTTGGAAAATTTGATTGCCAAAAACAGCGCTCTTCTCGCCAACAAAAATTTCCTCGCCAGCGCGCCAAAAGAAATTGTGGAAAATAATAAAATTAAACTTAGCGAATACAAGGAGAAATTAAAATCCCAAAAAGAGTTACTTGAAAATTTGCAAACGCTATAAAAAAGGAGGTTGATACTTTGCAGGTTTAATCGCCTAGATCGAACTGCAATATTTCTGGAAAAATAATTTTATTTGTAAGAACTATGCGGTTTCAGGCGAGGCACCTGAACCTGCGATGATTAGCAAGAATTTCAAGGTTTTTTGTTTTTAGTGGAGAGGAGAGAGTGTAAAACTTTATCGATAAAGTTGAGATTGGGTTGAAAAGGCTTAAGGAAGCCTTTTTTTGTGTTGACAAAAGACTAATTATATGCTACAATTCATAGTCAAAAATCGTACATTAAAAATTCAACCAAAAATCGATTGCCCAGTTTTTGCCTTTAGTTAGTGATCTAATTTGAGGCAGAAATTGAGTAATTGAAATTGTAAAAAATGTAAAAAGCTTTTTTAACAGAGGCTTTTTTTCTTGCAAACAACTAATAATAATGCTAAATTTAGGATATAATAATGTAAGCAACTGTCATTCCGAACTTGATTCGGAATCTAAAAGATCCTGAAACGAGTTCAGGATGACATTTTAAAAATATGACAAAAATAATTACAGACGAAAAATTGGTGGATGAGGTTTTGGAGCGGGGAACGGAGGAAGTAATAGTGAAAGAGCATTTGAAAAAAAGAATGATGGCGGGAGAAAAATTGAGAATAAAATTAGGGATAGATCCGACTGGGTCAGTCCTTCATTTGGGACATGCTGTTGTTTTGAAAAAATTGAAACAATTTCAGGATTTGGGACACCAAGTAATTTTTTTGATTGGGGACTTTACGGCAAAAATTGGTGATCCAACGGGACGCTCATCAGCCAGAAAACCTCTCACCGATGAAGATGTGAAGAAAAATATGGAGAGTTATCAAAAACAAGCTGGCATTATGTTGGATATGGAAAAAGTAGAAGTGCGATATAATTCGGAGTGGCTGGCAAAGCTAAGTTTCAAAGAATTAATTGTGCTAACTTCAAAAATCACTTATGCACAAATGGCGCAACGCGCGGATTTCAAGGAAAGGATAAAAAATGATGTTGATCTTAGTATGCAGGAATTTATGTATCCGGCGATGCAAGGATATGATAGTGTAGTTCTCAAAGCGGATGTTGAATTAGGAGGCACTGATCAAAAATTTAATTTGCTTATGGGGCGACAATTACAAAAAAGATATGATCAGCAGCCACAGGACGTGCTTACCTGTCCACTTCTGGAAGGTCTTGGCGGAACAGACAAAATGAGCAAAAGTTTGAATAATTATATTTCTCTCACAGAAGAACCTAATTCTATGTTTGGAAAAGTAATGTCATTAACCGACGAATTAATTGGAAGATATTTTGAATTGTGTACGGAGATTTCAATGGATGAAATTGAAAAGATAAAAAAAGATTTGAAAGATGATAAAGTTAATCCACGAGATGTGAAAATAAAACTGGCGTATGAGATAACTAAAATTTATCATGGCGAAGAAAAAGCCGATGAAGCCAAGGAATATTTTGAAAAAGTAATTTCAAAAAAAGAAGTGCCAGAGATAGTAGCTTCTGTAGAGGTCTCTGTAGAGGATTCTATAATTGAGATAATGACAAAGGAAGGATTGGCGAAAAGCAATGGTGATGCCAAAAGAAAAATTGAACAAGGCGGAGTTTCACTGAATGGAGAAATAATAAAAGACATTCAAACTAAAATTTCGAAAGTTATGAATGGAAAAATTTTGAAAGTCGGGAAACGTGAGTTCCGAAAGATTGTTGTGAAGTAATGTTATCCACAGCCCTTGCGTTATTTTTGAATGTATGTAAAATAAATTAGTTAATTATTTATATTCAGAGCATAAAGTTATCTTGAATAACTTTGCGAGAAGTTTAATGAAAAAATGAAAAAACAGTCTTTTGTTTCCGAAGTTATTATTGGAAACAGAATCCCTATGGATTATTTTATAACCAAGGGAGGTGGAGAAAGTGATATTACTATACATGCTGGATCATATCATTTAGCTCTTAAAGAAGCAGGAATTGAGATGTGTAATATGGTTTCTTATTCATCGATATTGCCTCATATTGCAAAGGAAGTTAAGCAACCAAAGAATCTGACTCATGGATCAGTAATGGAAAATATTAGTGCTGTTGCTAGTGCAGAGAAAGGAAAAAGAGTTACAGCAGGGATTGTTTTTGGTTGGTTGTATAACAAGAAAACAAAAGAAAAATTTGGTGGTTTAGTTTGTGAATATAATGGTAACGAAAAAGTATCGGTTGCAAAGGAAAGTCTTTATGCTAGTCTTGATGAGCTTTACACAAATGGTTTTAGCGAAGTGTATGATATTAAAAATATTAAATTAATAACTAAAAGTTTTATTCCCAAGAAAAGATATGGAACGGCAGTAGTAGCAATTTGCTTTCTTAATTATTTGTGTCCAATTATAAAAAGACAAAAATAATCTTGAATATATAAAAAAAGCGAGACTGCTTAGATGAGACAGGTCTCGCTTTTTGATTTCTAAAATCTGTGTTATAATTTTGATAGTTGTAGGACTTACGCATTTGCTCGCGTCAAGATATGCTCGTCACAATCAAACGCGCAAGTCTTGAATTAATAAAAACAAAATTATTTTTTACGATGTCTATTTTTTCTAAAATTGCAGGACTAGGAAAGCCTTCTTCGGAATTTATAGTGTCTTTGGATATTGGCACGGAAGTGGTCAAGGTTTTAGTTTTCAAAATCGATCCGGAAACTGGCGCGGGGATAGTTCGGGGCGTGGGAAGATCTCGCCAAGGTTTGAAAGATATGCATAGCGGAGCGGTCTCGGATATCTCTGGTGTGATTGTCAATTGTCGTGAGGCAATTGCCATGGCGCAAAATATGGCCGGTGCGAAAAAAGTTGAAAAAGCAATTATTGGTATCGCGGGGGAATTGGTCAAGGGTACTACGACTACAGTGCATTATGAAAGGATAAATCCAGAAATTCGAATTGATTTGCCAGAGTTAAAAAACATCATTCAAAAAGTTCAAAGAAAAGCTTTTGATAGAATCAGAAGTCAGCTGTCTTGGGAAACGGGACATAGTGAGATAGAAATTGAATTGATTAATGCAGTGATTGTGGATGTTCGAATTGATGGCTATAAGGTTTCTAATCCCGTTGGATTTCAAGGTCGCGATGTTTCAATTTCCATTTTCAATGCTTATGCGCCGATGATGCATTTGGGGGCGCTCACTAAAATTGCGGAAGAGTTGAGACTTGATCTTTTGAATATCGCAGCTGAACCGTATGCAGTGGCGCGTTCGATGGGAGTAGAAGACTCTTTGGATTTTAGCGCAATTTTTATTGACATTGGCGGGGGAACAACTGATATTGCGGTGGTGCGAAATGGTGGGCTGGAAGGCACGAAAATGTTTGGTTTGGGTGGGCGAGCTTTCACCAAGAGATTAGCGCAAGAATTAAATATCGGATTTGAAGAAGCGGAAATGCTAAAAATAAAATATGCGGAAGGAAAACTCGGGAGGGACGTAAGTATGAAAATTGAAAAAATTCTAACGGATGATTGCGATGTGTGGCTTCGTGGAATTGAACTTACCTTGGCGGAATTTTCCGAATCAGATATTTTGCCTCATAGATTTTTTTTGTGTGGTGGAGGCTCAGGACTACCCGGAATAAAAAAAGCCTTGATGAGTACGCACTGGAGAAAAAATTTGCCTTTTGCTAAATCGATTGAAGTTGGCTATCTGCAACCGAAAGACGTGGTAAATATTATCGATGAAACAGGACAACTCAAAGATCCACAAGATATCACACCGATGGGATTGGCTAATCTAGCACTAGATCTAGCGGGAGAAGAAAAAGTAATTGCGGGGATTTTGAGACGAACAGTAAAAATGATGCAGAAGTAAATCAGAACCACTGATTATCTCTGATTTGCACATGATTGCACGTGAAATAATATAAATAATTTAAAACTGCAGATTAGTTTTTATTTGATAAGATTTTGATTCAGTGAAATCAGGATAATCAAGTGCTAATCAGTGGTTCTGAACAACATGGCACACCAAACATTCTACATTGACATTGATGAAGAAATAACTTCTATTGTGGAACGGCTTAAAAAAGCGCGAGCCAGTGAAATTATCATTGTTGTTCCCAAAAGAGCCTTGCTTATTCAAAGTATCGTGAATTTGCGAATTCTTAAAAAAGAAGCGGACGAAAATGATATTCAATTGATGATGGTGACGCAGGATAAGTTAGGCAAAATTCTTATTGAAAAAGCAGGAATTTTTGTTCAACAAAAAATGGACAATATTTCTGATGAGGAAATTGAATTTGACGAAGAAGAAATAAAAAGTGAAAAAGAATATTCGGATGAAGAAGTAGTTGAAATTAGAGAAAATCAAAATAGACTAAGCAGTATTGGTTCGGAAAGTTATTTCGATGAAAAAGAAAGAATGGAACATTTGCACGCTGATTTAGAAAAAAATAAAAAAGTTAGAGTGATTAAGAAAAATGAAGCAGAACAGGAAAAAATAGTCAATAGGGAATTGGTGTCTGGCGTGGGAACTATTCTCGGAAAAAAAGAGAAAAAAGTGAATCTGGATATTTCTTCTAGATCAAATACTATTTTACCCGAACCAAAAATTTCTAAAAGTTACACAAATCATGATGAAATTCAAGAGAAAAAAATAGATAATTTTTTCTTTCGAAAAAATGATTTTGAAAATAAAGCTAGAAAATCACAGCCAGAAAAATTTAAAAATTATAACCTTTCCAAAAAGGATCATAAGTGGTTTTTGTTATTTGGAATTGTTTCAGCTTTTGCAGTGCTCGCAATAATATCCTTTTTGTTTTTGCCGAAAGCTACTTTGAAAATAAGTGCCAAAATAAAAACACAATCAGTTGATTCGAACTTAACAGGTGATATTAATGTGGTTAGTTCTGATTTTGAAAAAGAAATTATTCCGGCTAAAATAGTTTCCGCGGAAAGTTCTGTTTCGGAAAATTTCGATGCAACAGGTGATAAATCGGTTTCTAACCAAAAAGCGCGGGGGAAAATCACAATTTACAATGAATATAGCACAAGTCCGCAACCGTTAGTCGCAACTACAAGATTTCTTAGTAGCAATGGAAAAATTTTTAGACTAGTGAGCGGGATAACTATTCCGGGAATGGAAACATCCAGTGGAGAAACGAAGCCGGGAGCAGTAGAGGTGCAAGTGGTTGCCGATGAAGCGGGGGAGAGTTATAATATTGCTCCTGACAAATTTACAATTCCCGGATTTGAAGGTAGCGGAGCAGAAAAATACTCTAAATTTTATGCCAAATCAACAGAAAATATGTCGGGAGGTGGAAGCGGAGATCAAACAGCTAACTATATAACAGACAATGATATTACTTCTGCTAAAACTAAAGTGTTGGCTAAGCTCAATGAAGATATTAAAAATAAAATAAAGCAATCTGCCGGTCAAGACGTGATTATTTTGGATGATGCAATGCAAAACGATGAACCAATATATAAATTATCCAATTCAAGTGGAGATGTGGTGGACACATTTCAAATTACTATTCAAACTCAGGTTAAGGCGATTGTTGTGGCTAAGAAAGACTTGGATGAGATGGTAATGAAGATGCTCTCAAGAGCCGGAGATGGCCAAGTGAATATAGAAAATGATTCCATAAAAATTGATTTTGGGAAAAGCAGTGTTGATTTTACTGCGGGAACGATTAATATTAAATTTCATGCAACTGGTGAAATCAGCCCAAATATCAATTTGGAAGCAATGAGAAAAGAGATATTAGGTAAAAACAATGAGGAATTAACAGCTTATCTCAGTACATTTTCTGATATTCAAAATGCCAGTGTGGAATACTGGCCATCCTTCATAAACAGTCGTATGCCGGGAATTAAAAGTCGGGTTGAAATAATACTTGACAAATAATTCAGGAAGCGATATTATAGTAGAGAAGTTAAAAATAAAGTGTCAATATATAGAGGGAATTTTTCGGTTTTCAGGAATTTGGATTGACAAAACAGTCCCAAGACAACAGTGAATTATTCGCTTGTCTTGCAAAATTCCGTCTATTTTTTGTTTTATAATGAATAATAAAGAATTAGTTAAATTAGAAGGAGAAGTTGTGGAGAATTTGCCTAGCACAACATTCAAGGTAAAATTGGACAATGGGCATGAAATCTTGGCTCATATTTCCGGAAGGATGCGAGTGAATTATATTCGTCTTATTCCTGGGGATAGAGTCATCGTTGAAATGAGTCCATACGATCTAACTAAAGGGAGAATTACTCAAAGATTAAAATAATATGAAAGTAAGAGCATCAGTAAAAAAAATTTGTGATAAATGTAAGATTGTTAAACGAAACAAAAAGATTTTTGTTATTTGTTCTAATCCAAAGCATAAACAACGTCAAGGGTAGTTATCTAGTTTATTAGTTTATTAGTTAAGTGGGGTATTTTTAAAAACCAATTAACTGATGAACTAATTAACTAATCAACCAAATGTTACGAATTTCAGGAGTTAATATTCCAGATGAAAAAAGAATAGTAATTTCCCTAACCTATATATATGGGATAGGCAATGCTGTTGCAGGGAAAATTCTAAAAGAGCTCAATATTTCTGCGGATAAAAGAACAAAGGATTTAAATGATGAAGAGCAAAATGCTATTCGAACCTATATTGAGAAAAAAATTAAATCTGAAGGAGAACTTAAGCATGAAGTGCGAAATAATATCAAAAGACTCAAAGAAATTGGAAGCTATCGCGGAACGCGTCATCAGAAAGGTTTGCCTACTCGAGGACAAAGAACTAAGACGAACAATCGAACTGTGCGAGGCAATGTGAGACGAACGATGGGATCTGGCCGAGTGAAGACTGAAAAGACTTAGGATTACGAAAATACGAATCTGGCGAAAATACGAATTTGTACTTTCGTTTAATTCGTAAGTTCGTAAATGAAATAACTATATAAAACAATTATGACCGAAGAAGTAACTAAAAAAGAAGAAGAAGTTAAAACTCCAGAAACAAAAACTGAGGTTTTGGAAGTGGAAAAAAATGAAGAAGAAACAGCTAAGAAAAAAATCAAGAAGGCTAAAAGACAAATTTCTAAGGGCCGAGCGACGGTGAAATGTTCATACAATAATACTATGGTGAGCATTGCTGATTTAACGGGAGGAGTTTTAGGCTGGGCAAGTTCAGGGATGCTTGGTTTTAAGGGAGCAAAAAAAGCTACTCCATATGCCGCTACTCAAGTAGTTGCCAATGTGAGTGAAAAAGTGAAAAAATATGGACTATTAGAATTGGAAGTTTTTGTTAAGGGAGTGGGAAGTGGAAGAGAAGCTTCAATTCGAGCTTTAGCTAATAATGGATTTGATTTAACAGTAATCAAGGATGTAACCCCGGTTCCACATAATGGATGTCGGGCGAAAAAACCTAGACGAATATAAAGTTTATGGCACGAGATACACAAGCAAAATGCAGAAAATGCAGAAGAGCTGGAGAAAAGCTTTTTATTAAAGGCGACAGGTGTAATGGACCAAAATGCGCTATGGTAAAACGGGCTTATGCGCCGGGAGTTCATGGCAAGAAAATAAAGCGTGGACTTAGTGAATATGGAATGCAACTTGCGACAAAGCAAAAAATCAGAAGAATGTATGGAGTTTTAGAAAGACAATTTAGAAAACATTTCGAAGAAGTGAAAGGCAAAAAAGGAATTACAGGCGATTTGCTTTTGGCTCGTTTGGAAATGAGATTGGATAATGTAGTGTACCGAATGGGCTTGGCCAGTTCTCGATCTGGCGCTCGTCAATTAGTTAATCATGGACTCATTAGTGTGGAAGGAAAAAAGGTTACCATTCCGTCATATGAAACTAAAGTCGGTCAAACTATTGGACTAAATACAGCTAAGACAGAAAGAAATTATTTCAAAAACTTGGAGCAGACTTTGAAAAACAAGAAAGATTTTCCCGCTTGGATAAGTTTTGATGCTAATAAAAAAGAAGGAAAAGTCACAGGGCAACCACAAAGAATGGATATCGGGGTAAATGTTGACGCCCAAATTATAGTGGAATATTATTCTCGATAAATTAAAATAACAGAAAAATACAGAATACAACAGAATAACACGGAAAAAATTCTGTGTCGTTCTGAAAAATTCTGTGTCGTTCTGAAAATTATATGCAAATATCACTTCCTCAAAAACCTAAATATGTTTCTTTGGACAAGAAAACGGCTACCTTTGAAATCGAAGGTTGCTATCCAGGATATGGAACAACATTGGGCAACGCTCTTCGCAGAGTGCTTTTATCTTCTCTTTCCGGAGCAGCCATCATTTCTGTTAAGATAAAAAATGTTAATCATGAATTTTCCACTATTCCAAATGTAGCCGAAGATATTATCCAGATTATCCTAAATTTGAAACAAGTAAGATTCAAGCTTCATGGAGAGGAAAATGTGAAAGTTAGTTTGAAAGTTAAGGGTGAAAAGAAAATAACAGCTGATATGATTGAATGTTCTTCCAATGTAGAAGTGGTCAATGGAGAGGCATTTATCGCTTCCATCACTAGTCCTAAGGGTGAAATTGAAATGGAAATGGAAATTTCCAGTGGAATTGGCTATATTCCAGTAGAGCAACAAGATCGGGAGAGAAAAGAAGTGGGTGTAATTGCAGTAGATGCAATTTATACTCCAATTCGAAGAGTTAATTACACTATTTCCAATATGCGGGTAGGAAAACGAACTGATTTTGAAAAAATAACTTTGGAAATAGCAACAGATGGAAGCATTGAACCGCAGGAAGCTTTTCTAAAATCAGTAGAAATTCTAGTGGAACAATTTTCTGTGCTTAAGGAGTTTGAAAAAGCCGGCAAAGAAAAAGAAGCGGTTGTTGAAGTAAAAAAAGAAGTTGAAGCAGAAGTGAAAAAAATAGAAAAAGATCCGACAATAATTGAAATAACTGAATTGAAAAGTCTCTCCACTAGAACGGTTAATGTTTTGGAAAAAGCAAAGATAAAAAACATTGGAGATATTATAAAATTAAACGAAGAAGAAATTATCAATTTGGATGGAATGGGAGCAAAAGGAGTCAAGGAAATTAAAAAATCAATTGGTGATTTCGGGCTAAATTTAAAGAAGGCAGAATAGACTAACTAGATTTTATCCTTACGAATTACGAATCTGTACGAATGTACGAAATACGAATAATTTAATAAACCAGTAGAAAATTATTCAGTTCAAATTAGTATATTCGTAAAAATTCGTAATTCGTAAGGTTTACACTCATGCAACACAAGAATAAAACAAAAGAATTTGGCAGAACGGCAGGCCAGCGAAAGGCAATGTATAGAACAATGCTGGGTAGTTTGATTTTGCGAGAAAAAATTCAAACGACTGAAGCTAAGGCCAAAGAGCTAAAAGCTAGAATTGACAAGGTGATCAACAAAGCTAAACTCGGAAATGATGAAAAGAAAAAGCTGAGTGTGAGAAGAGACTTAGTCAAATATATCCCTGAAGTTGCTATCAAGAAAATCACGGGAGAATTTTTGAAAAAATTCGAAAAGAAAAATTGTGGTTATACTAGAGTGATAAAATTAGCTCCAAGAAAAAGCGATGGAGCAAGAATTGCAGTAATTGAATTTATATAATTATGAAAACAATCAACAGAAAATATCATTTATTTGATGCAAAAAAAGAAAATCTTGGCAGGATGGCAACTAAAATTGCCACAGTTCTTCGGGGTAAAAATAAAGTTGATTTTACTCCCAATATTGATGGTGGTGATTTCGCGGTAGTTATAAATTCTGATAATTTGCAAGTGACTGGCAACAAGCTGGATGGAAAGCTTTATCATCACTATAGTGGATACCCAGGCGGAATTAGAAGTGTGAAACTCAAGGATCAAATAGTAAAAGATTCTCGGGAAGTCATCAAGATGGCAGTTTATGGAATGTTGTCAAAGAATAAATTGAGAGATTTAATGATAAAGAGACTTTTGATATATAAAGATGATAAGCACGAACACAAGATTTCGTAATTAGTAGAGAAAAAATATTATGCCAACAAAGAAAATTGTAAAAAAAGAAGATAAGATAGTCGAAAAAAAGCCTGCCCGAAATGCTACGCATAACGTTGCAGGCGGGGAAGTTGCTAAGAAGGGACCTTATTTTTATGCTGTCGGCAGAAGAAAAACTGCTATTGCTAGAGTGAAGATTTTTCCGTCTGACATTGCTCAAAATACACTCACGATAAACGAAAAGAAATTTGAAGAATATTTTCCGGTTAGTCGTTGGCGAGATTTGACAAAAGCTCCTTTGGCTTTGGCCGGTGAGGGTGCAAAATTTAGCGTAGAAGCAAAAGTTTATGGCGGAGGGATAAGCGCGCAAGCTGATGCGGTGAAACTTGGAATTGCTAGAGCACTTGTGCTTTTCAACAAAGATTTAAAAAAGGCTTTGAAGGGAGAAAAATATCTAACTCGTGATCCGCGAGAAGTGGAACGCAAGAAATTCGGCCTTAAAAAAGCTCGTAAAGCTCCACAGTGGGCGAAGCGCTAGTATTATTATAAAAAAATGTATTTTGCGGAAACGGGCTATATGTCCGTTTCTTTTTTTTATGTCAAAAAATCACCCCATGCAATCAGGGTGATTTTTAACTCTTTTTTAATTCTAGATTACTTTTTCTTCTTAGAGACTACTTTCTTAATTTCGGCTTTGGTCTTTGCTGGCCTTTCTTTTTTCTTGGTAGCTGTTGATTTCTTAACCGCAGCTTTTTCGGTTAATTTTTTGAAACGATCAACTCGTCCGGTGGCACTCATTTCTTTCTTTTTTCCAGTGTAAAGTGGATGGCAAGCACCACAAATTTCAATTTTCATTTCTGGCACGGTTGAACCAGTTTCAATCACATTTCCGCAAGAACAGGTTATTTTTGCGTCTGAGTAGTACTTAGGATGGATGTTTTTCTTCATAAAGTTAAGCAGGTTTTAGTTGTTTATACTAAGATAATTTAGCACAGCCTTTGAGAATTGACAAGGGGTGAGGCGGGTGGTATATTAGATAAGTCGTTTTATTTGATATAGGACGGCTAAAACACATACTTTCTCTGGATTCCGTCCTGATCCCAAAAGGGATTTTAGGAGTCCAGCTTTTTAGTAAGCCAAGAGAGGGTAGCGGAGATAATTAATTAAGGAAAAAAACAATGGAAGAAAATAAGAAAGAATCAGCCGTAACGGTTGATCAAAAAGCTCCAGCTAAACAGCCGGTAGTTGATTGTTTCTCTGATTTAGATTTTTCTAAATTGGAAGTGACACTTGAAGAAATGTTTAAGAGTGGTGTTCACTTTGGACATCACAAATCAAGGAAGAGTCCAAAGATGAATAAATTTATCTTTGCAACTAAAGATAATATTAATATCTTGAATTTGGAAAAAACTAAGGAAAGACTCGAAGAAGCCATGAATTTTATTTCTAAAGTAATTAGCGAAAATCAAGAAATACTTTTTGTTGGAACAAAAAAACAAGCTAAAAAAATAGTAGAATCGGCTGCCAAGAAATGTGGTATGCCAAGCGTCACAGAAAGATGGTTGGGTGGAACTTTCACTAATTTTCCAGTAATTTCCGGTCGCACCAGATATCTGCGCGAGGGGTTAGAAAAAAAACAAAAAGGCGAATATGCTAAATACACCAAGTTTGAACAAATGAAAAAAGTGGAAGAATTGGAAAGATTAGAAAGTAAAATGGGTGGGATAAAAGAAATGATAAAGTTGCCTGGTGCTATTTTTATTGCTTCGGTGATGGAAGATAATATTGCGTTGAAAGAAGCCAAGAACAAAGGCATTCCAGTTATCGCTTTGGTGGACACCAATATTGATCCAACAGATGTGGATTATCCAATTCCAGCCAACGAAGACGCTGTTTCATCTTTGAAATTAATGCTAGCCTATATCGTAAAAGCAGTTTTGGAAGGAAAAGAGAAAAAAGAAAAATCAATTATTGAAGAAAAAGTAATTAGTTAAAAGCGTGGCTATCCCGCACCAAATTCCAACCAAGATTTATTTTACGGAAAGATTTATGTGCGTTGTCGCCTACGGCTTAAGTTTTTAATTAATAGAAAAATTAATTTGCGAATTGGTGCGGGATGCTATTTTGTAGCTACTCGTTATCACTCGTAGACAAAAGAGCATGCTAGACAAAATAAAAAAATTACGAGAACAAACTGGAGCAGGAATGGTGGATATAAAAAAGGCCTTGGAAGAAGCCAATGGCGATGAAGCGAAAGCGATTGAAATAATTCGCAAACGTGGCCAAGAAAAAGCTTCAAAAAAATCCGAGAGATCAACACAGGAGGGTGTTGTGGTGAGCTATATTCATTCCAATAGTAGAGTAGGCGCAATCGTTAAGCTTCTTTGCGAAACTGATTTTGTGGCGAGGAATGAAGAATTTAAAAAATTAGCGGAGGATATTGCTATGCATATCACCGCTATGAATCCAAAATACATCAAACCGGAAGATGTTTCGCAAGAAATTGTGGATAAAGAAAAAGAAATTTGGATCGAACAATTGAAAAATGAAGGAAAGCCAGAGAATTTGATGGCAAATATTTTAGCCGGAAAAGAAAAAAAATTTCGCGAGGAATTGTCGCTTATGAAACAAGCGTATGTTAAAAATCCAGAGCAAACCATAGATGATTTAGTAAAAGAAAAAATTGGAAAAATTGGAGAAAATATTCAAGTAGGAAAATTCTATCGGATAGAGCTGTAATAACAGAAAAACACAGAAACAGCAGAATAACACAGAACTTTTTGTGTCGTTCTGTGGGGTTCTGTGAGATTTCTGTGAAGTATTATGTCTAATGTTTTAGTCTCTGTATATTCTTGGGAAAATCCTAAGGTTTATAGAAGCAATATTGAACTGAAAAAAGATGACAAGGTTATTGTTCCGATGGAAAATGGGAATGAGCTTGGAATAGTTTTGGAAATTGATGTTAAAACTAAGGATGATTCAATAGATGAAGTAGTCAGAAAAGCGACTAAACGAGATAGCGAAACTTATGAAAAATATGAAAAAGAAAAAGATATTCTGTTGGATAGATGCAAAAAAGAAACCAAAGAAAGTCAATTGTTGATGAAAGTGATTGATGCTAGAATAAGCTTAGACGGAAAACAGGTTATTTTTGTTTTTACAGCTGATGGTCGAGTAGATTTTCGCGAATTAGTCAAAATCCTTTCCAAAGATTTTAAGAAATCAATCAGAATGCAACAGATTGGTTCTCGCGATGAAGCCAGAAAATTAGGAGGCTATGGGATATGCGGGCGCGAATTCTGTTGTGTTAATTTTCCAGGAAGTATTCCGAGTATTACTACTGATATGGCGAGAGTTCAGCAAATTGCCCATCGTGGAACGGAAAGAATTTCTGGCCTTTGCGGGAGACTGATGTGTTGCTTAGCTTATGAAGCCGATCAATACCGAATCCTTTTGGAAGGAATGCCAGAACTCTACAGTGTTGTGAACACTAAGGAAGGCCGAGGAACGGTGGTGGAAATAAATGCGATGGCTCAAGAGATAAAGATAAAATTGGAAAGTGGAAAATATGTAGCTATAAAAAAAGAAGATATAAAATAAAATATGCGAATTAATGCTATATTGTATACAATTATCCCTCCAGTACTCATCGTGATTAGCCTCGTCGGCATCATTGTTTTTTTAGTGAAAAAGGCGCCAGAAGTAGCTAAGCTAGATCGGGAAGATGAAAAAAACAAAGAAGGAGTAGCTATCTCTAGAAAAAGTATTTGGTCAATATTGAGAAAAAAAAATAATGAGGAGCATAGAGACTTAAATCATAAGACACTTCTATTTTTAGAAAAAACAACCAAGAAATTGAAAGTATTTTTTTTAAAAATGGAGAATATATTTACCAATTGGGGGGAATCAATTAGAAATAAAAGAAAAGCGCGAGAAGAAGAGCATGTCGTGCGAGCATTGGAGCTGATCGAAGAAAATAAATTTTCCAAAGAAGATGAAATCCCTGAGGTTTTAGAAAGTACGAAAATGGAAGAAAAAGAGGATGAATTAGAATCCAAGGTAGAAAAAAAAGACATTTTAGAAAAAATATTAGTAGAAAGAATCGCAGTCAATCCAAAAGACATTGAAGCATATGAAAGATTGGGGGAATATTATTTTGAAATAGAAAATTGGAATTATTCCAAAGAATGTTTCAAGCAAGTTTTGAAACTAAACCCAAGAAATATTGGTATTAGAAGCAAGATGCGAAAATTGGAAAGAATGTTGAGTAAATAATTGGAGTAATTAAAATTAAATATGCCGAAGTAGCTCAATGGCAGAGCAACTGTTTTGTAAACAGTAGGT
>DHFM01000072.1 GCA_002400405.1 Candidatus Moranbacteria bacterium UBA4824 | reverse complement strand
TATTTGTGAAAAACACAAAGGAAGTTCGCACCGTTTTTCCACAATGCTTCGGGATGTGGCAAAGCGAATGTATTTAGAAGAAAGTCGCGAAAACTTGCAAAAAATTTCTACCATTTTTCGCGAGAATTTTTTTGATGATATTCTCTCTTCAGTTATTGCGAAAGATGTAGAAAATGATGAACATGAAGTCATCGCAATTGATGGGGTTCGACGTCTTGCTGACATTGCATATTTGCAAAAAATTTCTGGTTTTAAATTGGTGTATATTGAAGTAGATATGGAAAATCGCTATGAGAGGATAACTAATCGTGGAGAAAACAGCGATGATAATTCCAAAACTTTTGAAGAATTCAAAAAAGATCATGAGCGGGAAGCGGAAAGGCAAATCAAGGATTTGAAAAATCAGGCAGAGTATGTCATTGATAACAATGGAGATTTTGAAAATTTATACAAACAAATTGACGAAATAATTAATAAAAAATAAAATGGAAAATATTTTAGAAAAACATGCTATTGAAAATTTATCTCGAGGTGGTTTTGTTTTAGCGCTTAATAATGAAGCTAATATTGATGGTCAAGCAGAAGCAATGCTTCAAGCTCTTCATTCTCGTTCAACTGGCGGAATAATGGAACACTTAAAGATGCTCGAGGAAAAAGGGGCTGAGAATTTTATGGAAAAATTTTATGTCGGTTACGGACATAAATCCATAGGTGATTGCGGAAGTGCAACAATTTTTGTAGAGGGGGTTTCAATGTTAGCTGCTAAAGCTATTCAGGACTGGAGACTCTATTCTGGGCAAGAAGCTTCAACGAGATATGTTGATTTTTCATCACAAAAATTTTNNATTATGGAGGGTTGGAGAAAATTTTATCTTGAAGCTCAAGAGCCGGTTCGGGAACATTTAAAAAAACAAAATCCAAAAAAAGACAATGAAAAACAAGATATATATGATAAGGCAATTAAAGCTAGGGCTTTTGATATCACGCGCTCGTTTTTACCAGCTGGAGCAACAACAAATGTTGCTTGGAGAATGAATTTTCGCCAATTTGCTGATGAAATGATGCTTCTTAGACATCATCCACTTGAGGAAGTGCGAGATATCGCAGAAAAAACAGAAAAAGTTTTACAAAAAACATATTCTAGCTCATTCGGACATGAAAGATTTCCAGATACAGAAGAATATAATAGAAAATGGATGCAAGAAAAATATTATTATGAGAATAATAATGCAAAAGATTTTGAATTAATTTATGATAATGTTGATAGAAAAATTCTTTCTAACTATAAAGATATTCTAGTGAGTCGTCCGATGAAGACAGAGCTTCCGATGGCAATAGGTGAGTGTGGCGTTGTTGCATACGAACTTCTTTTGGATTTTGGATCATTTCGTGATTTACAAAGACATAGAGCAATTGTTCAAAGAATGCCACTCTTAGTCAGAAAACATGGTTTTAATGAGTGGTATTTAAATTCTTTGCCTGAAGATCTAAAAATAAAAACTATAAAATTTATCAAATTACAAGAAGAAGAAATAGAAAAACTTAATATAAAAAAAGAAGATGAGCAATATTTTACTGCTATGGGATATCAAGTCCCTTGTCGTTTTTCAGGCGACCTAAAAGCTCTTGTTTATTTGGCAGAATTGCGATCGACTAGATTTGTGCATCCAACTTTGGTGGCTCAAATATTGAAAATGATTAAAAGCTTGAAAGAGCTATTTGAAAAAGATGGTTTAGTTTTGCATTTAGATGAAGAGCCGAATAGATTTGATATAAAAAGAGGCGAGCAAGATATTATTGAAAAATAGTAGCCTTATGGATAAGAAAAGACTAGAAAAAAAATTTCATGGAGGAAGGAGAATGTTTATAATAATAGAAAGAGTATTATTCATTGCTCCTGAAAAAACAATTCTTTCTCATTGGGAATGGGTTAATTTAGAAAATATCACAAAAAATAAAAATATATTCAACGAATCAATCAGAGGTTTTATTGATTCAGAGGGTATATATTTCTATAAAGGAGAAAACTTTTCCATTGATAAAAAGGGAGAACTTATATTTTTTGAAAAGCTTAATAAGATTGTTAATAAGATTAATATTAATCATAGCATTCATGTTTTCGGAGGGATGATTCCTCAGAAAGAAATAAAAAAATGGCCACCTAAGAACGACTATGGCACCATTGAACAAATTTTAAGGGATATAAACTTATGAAAAAAGGTAAATTTATTGCAATATATGGAATTAATGGTATTGGAAAGACTACGCAAGTAGAAATTTTGGTTAAATATTTACAAAGTCAAGGCTTGAATGTTAGTCGATTAAAATATCCGGTTTATAATTTGGAACCTGAAGGGCCTTTTATTTATGCATATCTCAGAGATCCAAAATTTCGTAAAAAAAATAGTCTTTCAACAGAAGAATTGCAACAAAAATATGCTGATAATAGAACGCGATATGAAAAAGAATTAAAGAAAAGACTGAATAATGGTGAATGGATTATAGCAGAAGATTATCTAGGCACAGGAATTTCATGGGGACTTGTTTGGGGAGGAGATTTAGAATATTTAGAAAAAATAAATAAAAATTTGCTGGAACCAGACTTGTCAATTCTTATGCATGGCAAAAGATTTAACACAGCCATTGAAAAAGATCATCGCAATGAAATGGATTCAGAAAAAATTCAACTATGCAAAAATATACATTTGTTGTTAGCCGATAGATATGGTTGGAAAAAAATAAATGCCAATCAGGAAATTGAGAAAGTAAAAAAAGATATAGTAAAATTAATAAGAAAAACCTATGAATTTTGAAGAATATCAGAAAAAATCTCGCGTGACTGCCATTTATCCTAATGCTGGAGAGAATTTTGTCTATCCAACACTAGGGCTTTCTGGCGAAGCGGGAGAAGTGGCGGAAAAAATAAAAAAGGTTATTCGGGACAAGGATGGTGTAATGGATGATGAGTCGCGTGAGATGATTGAAAAAGAATTGGGAGATGTGATGTGGTATGTAGCGCAACTTGCCTCGGAGTTAAAATTACCCCTAGATGATATTGCGCAAAAAAACATCGAAAAATTGTATAGTCGTCTGGAAAGAGGAAAAATAAATGGCAGTGGAGATGATAGATAAAATCATATAACACACAACATGAAACATGAAACAATAAAATTTGTTACATGTTACATGCTTTATGCTTCATGAATAAATACATACCCGTTATCGGCATGGAAATCCATGTGGAACTCAAAACTAAATCAAAAATGTTTTGTCAGTGCAAAAATGGCCTAGGACTTGAAAAAAAGCCAAATGTTGACATTTGTCCTGTTTGCACGGCGCAACCAGGAACATTGCCGGTGCCAAACGTTCAAGCGATTGAGGCGGTGCAATTGGCTGGCTTGGCGTTAGGTTGCAATTTGAGATTAGAATCTAAATTTGATCGTAAGAACTATTTTTATCCGGATATCCCAAAAGGCTATCAAATTTCCCAATATGATCAACCCTTTTGCGAGAAAGGAAAATTGAAAATAAATGGCAAGGAAATTGGAATCACTCGCATTCATCTTGAGGAAGACACTGGTAAGCTTATTCATCCAAAGGGCGTGGAATATACTCTGGTGGATTTTAATCGGGCTGGCGTGCCTCTTATGGAGCTGGTAACGGAACCGGACATTGAAACAGGCGAAGAAGCGCGAATTTTTTGTCAAAAGCTTCAACAAATTTGTCGTTATTTGGAAATTTCCGATGCTGATATGGAAAAAGGCAATATGCGTTGCGAAGCTAATATTTCGCTCTTTAAAGAAGGCGAAGAAAAGCTGTCGGGTACTAAAGTAGAAGTGAAAAACATCAACTCTTTCAAATTTGTGGAAAAAGCCATTAATTTTGAAATCGAACGGCAAACGGAAATGCTGGATAGAGGTGAAAAGATTATTCAAGAAACTCGCGGATGGGATGCGAACAAAGGCGAGACTGTCTCGCAAAGAAAAAAAGAATCCGCGCATGACTATCGATATTTTCCTGAGCCGGATATTCCGCCGTTTAGTTTTGATGAAAATTATGTGGAAAATATCAAAAGAAAGTTGCCGGAATTGCCGGACCAAAAAGTCGAAAGATTCAAAAAAGAATATAATTTGCCAATCGCTGACGTGGAAATTATAACTTCCGAAAAAGAATTGGCGCAGTATTTTGAAAACGTGGTGAGTGAAATCAGGGAAAAAATAAATTGCAAGGAATATGACTGCCAAGAGGAAAGAGCGATTAAATTGGCTGCTAACTATATGATTGGCGAACTTCGCAGGCACATGGGGGAACACGGACATGATTTAGCGGACATCAAAATTATGCCGGAAAATTATGCTGAGTTTATTTGTATTTTGTCAGAGGGGAAAATAAATTCCAGCGCAGCGCAAACTGTGCTAGCTGAAATGTACAAAACCGGCGGCGATCCATCGCAAATTATTGAAGAAAAAAATCTAGCACAGATGGATAATTCGGATGAGCTGGAAAAAATTATTGATGAGGTATTGGTTAAGAACGAAAAATCAGTCGTTGATTTCAAGGCCGGCAAGGAAAATGCTTTGAAATTTTTAATTGGGCAAGTTATGGCGACAACAAAGGGAAAGGCTAACCCGCAAATAGTGCAGGAAATTGTGAAGAACAAATTAAAATAATTATATGTCAGAACAAAAAAATAAACCAAGAGTCGGACTAGGAGTTATTGTTATAAATAATGAAGGAAAAATTTTGGTTGGAAAAAGAAAAAATAGCCATGCGCCATTCTATTCAATTCCCGGTGGTCATCTTGAATTAGGCGAAACTTTTGAAGATGGAGCAATAAGAGAGATTAAAGAAGAGACGGATTTGAGCATACAAAATCCAGAAGTTGTATCTATTACGAATAATTTAGAAACTTATCGAAACGAAGGACTTCATTATATTTCAGTAGTTTTACTTGCGAAAGATTTTTCTGGAGAACTAAAAAATATGGAACCAGAAAAATGTGAAGAATGGATTTGGGTAAATCCTGAAAATCTTCCATTGCCTCATTTTGATGCCAGCCAAAGAGCCGTTATTTGTTATTTAGAAAATAAATTTTATAAAAAATTTGAATAATAATATTATTTTAATTGTTTAAAAACTTTTTAACTTCTTTTTCTATATCTTTGTATTCAGGTAGCCAAATAATTCTCTTGTCTTTAGAAAACCAAGTCATTTGGCGCTTGGCGTAATCTTTTTCACTCTGATAAACTTTTTCAAATAGTTCGTCTTTAGTTGCAATTTCTTTTCTTAGATATTGCGGAATTAATTTATATCCCAGTCCAAAACTTTCTAGGCGTTTCCAACTAATTTTATCTTTCAAATGGAGTTTTTTTACTTCTTTTATCATGCCCGCAGAAAATCTTTTCTCAAGTCTTATTTTAATTCTTTCATTGAGTTTTTCTTTGGGGATTTTTATTCCAATTTGGAGGAAATGATAGCTATTGTCATACTGAACTTGCCTGCCTCGCCGGCGGGCGGGTTTCGGTATCTCTAGAGATCCTGAAACGAGTTCAGTATGACATTCTGTAGAAGGGACTTTGCCGATACTTTTGCAAATTTCAATCGCGCGGATGAGGCGGACGGGATTTTTAGCGTCAATATTTTTAGCGCGAGCGGGGTCTAATTTTTCGAGTGTGCTAAATAATTCTGCCGTAGATTTGTTACGTAACTTGTTACGTAACAACCAATTAGGCGCTACTTCCGGATAAACTACATTATCCACGAGCGCTTTTATCCAAAATCCAGTTCCGCCACAAATAATTGGAATTTTTCCGCGCTCTAAAATATCCCTGATTATTTTGTCAGCATACTTTTTGAATTTAGCTGCGTTATAATCAGTACGCGGGCTGACAATATCAATGCCATAATGCTTAGCCATTTTTTTTTCAGCTTTGGTAATCTTACCAGTACCAACATCCATTCCGCGATAAATTTGGCGCGAGTCAGCGCTAATTATCTCCCCATCGAATTTCTGAGCCAATGAGATCGCCACCTCTGATTTACCAGAAGAAGTGGGTCCAAGAATGACAACTATTTTATTATTTGTGCCTCTAGATTCCATATGTTAGATTTTATAATTTTTACTTTCACAAATTTTCCAACCAAGCTCCCTCTCCTTGATAAGGAGAGGGTGGGGGTGAGGTGTATTTTCACATTTTTCAATGAGTGAGTTCGACCGAAATAATTCGGGCCATCTTTTTTATCAATAAGAACTTCCAAAATTTTTCCAATATGCTTTTGATTATTTTTGAAAGCGGTTTTTTTCAAAATTTCATTGAGAAAAAATTCCCGTTTCTTTTTTTCATCTTTGGAAACATTGTCTTTCATCTTAAAGGCAACCGTTCCAGGGCGAGGAGAAAATTGGCCGAAATAAACCAAGTCATAGTCAACTTTTTTCATAACGCGCGCTGACTCAAGAAATTGTTTTTTGGTTTCTCCCGGAAAACCGACAATTATGTCAGTAGTGATGGAATATATTTCGTTGGGTTTATTTTTGGCAAAAGCTGATTTTATTTTTTTGATTAATTTAAAATATTTTTCAGCGGTATATTTTCGATTCATGGCCAAAAGAATTTTGTCGTCTCCAGCTTGCAAGGGGAGATGAATGTGTTCGCAAATTTTTTTTGACTTTGTGATTGTTTCGATTAATTCGCCAGAGAAATCTTTGGGGTGGCTAGACATAAAAGAAATCCAAAAATGACCGGGAATTTTTTCGATGAGTTGTAGGAGTTCTGCGAAGTTTATTTTTTTTGTTTCATGTTTCATGTTACATGCTCCATGATATGAATTCACATTTTGTCCAAGCAAAACTATTTCTTTGCAACCATTTTTGAGTAAATTTTTTATTTCTAGAATTATTTCTTCTATTGGTCTTGAAACTTCGCGTCCTCTGGCGTATGGGACGACGCAATAGGAACAGAAATTGTTGCAACCGGTCATGATTGGGACGTATGCGGTGTGTGGATTGGTGTATCTTGGCGTTGTACATAAATAATTGTCATGCCGAACTTGTTTCGGCATCTCTGTTTTAGTAGATCCTGAAACAAGTTCAGGATGACAGTTAATAAACTCACCCATCTTTTCTTGAAAATCCTTAATCTCACAAAACAAATCAACCTTATCTTTCAATTTTCTCTGCACATCTTTCCTATTAGCAAGACACCCAGTGAGAATTATGATTGGTTTTTTTGTTTCATGCCTGCCTGTCCGGTAGGCAGGTTTCATGTTGCGTGTTACATGAATATTATGTATTTGCCCATAAGCTCGATCTTCAGCCATCTGGCGAATTCCGCAAGTGTTGAAAATTACAATATCGGCTTTGTTGATATCTTTTGCTGGCTTGATTTTTTGCGACTCTAAAAAGCTAGCAATTCGTTCTGAATCGCTTTCGTTCATTTGACATCCGAAGGTTTTGATGTAATACTTTAGCATCGCTCTTTAGTAAAAAAGATAGTATTTAATATGATACTAAGAAATACGCATTAAATCAAACAGCAACCTTAAAATTAGGAGAGAATATCATGAATTCTAAAGAAGTAAGAAGTTTCATAACTTGTTTGCGAAGAAAATATTATGAAAAAGGTCAACTTCCGCCTGTCCAAGTTATTCTTAATGATGGTAAAAAATTTGCTGGCTTTATTGTATTTGTGCCGGAAGTAGAAAATCATTTCATTATAGGACGGGATAATTCTAGTGTAACTGGAGGCATAGAGCTAAGTCTTGATTCAATTGGGGACATCAGGGAACCTACGGTGAATTCTCTGATTGAATTTATGCATGATATGGTGCGCGTTTATTAAAATATTAATGGGTAGATTGTTAAAAGACGGACGGTTATATAAAATAGAACCGTCCGTTTTTTTATTTTTTCTCTTTTATTTCACCTAAAATCTTTTCAATAAACTTTTCAACTGCTATAACTTCTTGATTTTTGTCTCCACGAGATCGCACAGCAACAGAATTGTCGGCTTCTTCTTTTTCTCCAACCACTAGCATATATGGAATTTTTTGTTTTTCGGCTTCGCGGATTCTTTTGCCAAGAGATTCTGATTGATTGTGAAGTTCTGCGCGAATACCAGACGCAATAAATTGCGTCTCTACATCTTTGGCATATTTTTCAAACTTTTCACTCACTGGCAAAATCGCCACTTGCACAGGCGAGAGCCAAAGTGGGAAAGCGCCGGCGAAATGTTCAATGAGAAGAACTAAAAATCTTTCATAAGATCCTAGAATTGCACGGTGTACCATAACGGGTGGAACTTTTTCACCTTTTTCATTTATATATTCAAGTCCAAATCTTTTTGGAGTGGCAAAGTCAACTTGAACAGTTGGGATTTGAATTTCTTTTCCAATAGCATCTTTAAACATGAAATCCAATTTAGGTCCATAGAGAGCCGCCTCGCCTTCACATTTTTTTGCCTCAAGATTCATTTCGTCAGAAATTTCTTGAAGCATTTTTTCACAAGTGTCCCAATCTGAAGTTTCACCGATGTATTTTTCTGGGTGAGCATAATCTCGAACAGAAAGAGAGACCCAATGATTATCCCATAAGCCAATTGAGCTGTATAAGTCCTTGATAATATTTACCATATTCTTGATCTCATCCTTTACTTGATCAACTCGGCAAAAAGAATGTCCATCTTCAACTGTAATAGCATAAACTCTAGATAGTCCACCGACCTCGCCTGTTTTTTCAGCTCGATATTGTTTATCTGATTCCATATATCTTATTGGTAAATCTCTGTAGGATCTTGTTTTTGAAGCATAAATTTGAGTTTGATGAGGGCATTGAACTGGCTTTAAAACAAATTCATGTTTTTTTCCTGATGTGACATGAAATAATTCGTCACCAAATTTTTTTGCATGTCCAGATATTTCGAAAAGTTCAGGTTTTGCTAATGATGGTGCTGATACTTTTTCAAATCCATATTTTCTACAGATACTTTCAACTTCTTTTTTTAATGTATCGATCAGGGTCGTTCCTTTGGGCGTAAAAAGCGGAAGCCCTGGACCAACCAAATCAGAAAAGCAAAATAGATCTAATTCTTTTCCAAGTTTTCGATGATCTCTCTTTTCCGCTTCTTCGAGCATTTTGAGATATTCTTTCAAATCATTTTTGCTCTCAAAGGCGACGCCGTAAATTCTCTGAAGCATTTTGTTTTTTTCGTCTCCTCGCCAATAGGCGCCGGAAATCTTGGTGAGTTTGAATGCGTCAGCTGGAATTTCTCCGGTGGAATCAAGATGTGGGCCGGAGCAGAGATCGACAAAATGTCCAGACTTGTAGATAGTTAATTGGTTGATTGGTTTATTAGTTTCTTGGGATTTTTCAAGATCCTTAATAAGTTCAACCTTGTAGGGTTGGTTGGCTTTTTTAAAATCTGCTAGCGCATCAGCAAAAGAAATTTCTGCACGCTCAAAGGGATGGTTAGCTTTGATAATATCTCTCATTTTTTCTTCCAGAATTTCCAAGTCTTCCGGAATGAGAGTTCGCGGAAGATCAAAGTCATAATAGAAGCCGTTTTCAATGGAAGGGCCAATGGCAAATTTAGCTTCCGGAAACATTTCTAAAACTGCTGCCGCCATCACATGCGAAGTGGAGTGACGTAAAATGTCTAAATTGTTAGGAGTGGTTTTTTGCATTTCCTTACGAATTACGAATCTCGTACGAATGTACTAATATACGAAAAAGTAATTTTAAATTATTTGACTTAAGTTTGATTTAATGATATTAATTATTATTCTTATTAATGATAGTTATTTAAAACTTAAATGGAGGTATTCTTATGGCTATTAGAATAGTGAAATTGCCTTGTGTAGATTGCTGTAAGGGGGAATTGCCATTTTCTTGTGAGGTATATAAAACTGAAAATGAAAAAATTGTCTCGTATCGTTTTTTTGGCAAGGCAACTTGTCTTAATTGCGGAAGAACGGAAGAGGCGAAAGAGGGGGTTATTTTTAATTCCGATCCAGTTATATATACTAAAGTTCAGAACAGATGAAATAATATTTTTATTTTAAGGAGGTGATTTTATTATGTTGATTTCGGTAATTTGTCCTGGCTGTAAAAAAGAAACAGGGGTGCGTGAGGCGGAGGATGTGTATGAGGGAGTAGAATTGATCAATAAGGAGGAAGCTACTGTGCTCAGTTTTCATGATGGTGCTCACATTCATTGTCCACATTGCGGTCGGATATTAAAATTAAAAATCATTCAGCATCCTTCACGCAAGAAGTATATTCTTTCTGTTGTCTAAATGACAAAACCCCGTCTCAAAAATTCAAAGTACTACGCATAGTACATACAGAATTCTTGGGACGGGGTTCTTTTTTTATCTACGTAATTAATTACGTAATTAAATATGTAATTCCCGCGGTTCCACCCAATTTCATTATCGTGTCATGCTGAATTTATTTCAGCATCTCTCTCGGGATCCTGAAAACTTGTTCAGGATGACAGACAAAACACTTTTTTCAAATTTTTGAAACTCCGCGGTTGGTGAGTCCGCATCAATGCTTCATTTATATTATATACGAAAATGGAAAAAGGTCAAATTGAAAGATGTCAACATTAAGTAAGAATGTCA
>DHFM01000025.1 GCA_002400405.1 Candidatus Moranbacteria bacterium UBA4824 | reverse complement strand
GCGACAGTGGAATTAACATCACCAATCACAAATACTATATCCGGTTTTTCTTTCTTAAATACTTTTTCTATTTTAACCATCACTTGAGCTGTCTGCAGCGCATGAGAACCCGAACCAACGCCAAGGTTATAATCTGGCTTGGGAATATCCAAATCCTGAAAAAAAACTTGCGACATTTCAAAATCATAGTGCTGGCCGGTATGAACCAATATCGGTTTTATTTCGGGATGATTCTTAAATTCCCAAAAAAGAGGCGCGATTTTCACAAAATTCGGCCGCGCCCCCGCAACAATCATCGCTTTGATAATTTTATCTTTCGGATGTTTCATAAAAATCTTTTATCGCTTTAATAACTTTATCTTGGTCTCCTTGCCTCAATTCCGGGTGAATTGGCAGGCTTAAAACTTCATGAGAGGCGCGCTCGGCTTCGGGAAAATCGTCAGCTTTGTGTCCCAACACCATACCACCTTATCATAAATCAAAATTGAAAATAAATAAATTGATTTGTCTCTTTAACCCCAAAAAAAATAATCGCATAACACAACAATAAGTAGACAAGCGCGATTTTAGCGGGAGACAAAGAAAGAATTCTATTTTTCACACGCCATTTTAAATCCAGCGCCTCAAAAATAATTAAAATAACAATAAAAACCGCGCCCACTAACATTCCTTGCTGATATTGAATGGCGGAGAAAAAAGAATTGCTAAAAATAATCTCGATTGTTTTTATTAATTTGCCAATATCTTCGCTCCGGAAAAAAATCCATCCGATATTGACTAAAATAAATGTCAGAATTGTTGCAAATAAAAATGGGATTTTAATTTTTGATCTCAGAAAAATTTTGTGCAAAATTAACAATATTCCATGATAAGCTCCCCAAATAACAAATGTTAATTTACCACCATGCCACATTCCCATAATTGTCATCGTAATTATGAGATTTAAATATTGCCGCGCTAATCCTTTTCTATTGCCACCAAGAGGAATATAAAGATAATCGCGCACCCAACTTGATAGCGAGATATGCCAACGCCGCCAAAAATCTGAGATGCTCGCCGAAAAATACGGTTTATTGAAATTTATGATAAAATTTATCCCCATTAATTTACCAAAGCCTCGAGCAATATCAGTATATCCGGAAAAATCGCAATACAATTGAAATCCGAAAAAAATAGTCGCAACCGTTAAAGTAAAACCGTTAAAATCTCCGGGAGATCCATAAATTGGGCCTATTACCTTTCCCAGCGAATCGGCAATAACCATTTTTTTAAAATAACCAACCAAAATAAGCAATAATGCTTCTCGAAAATTAATTTTTGGCAAAGAAAACGGCTTTTTCAGTTGCGGAATTAGATTTTGCGCTCTTTCAATGGGTCCAGATATAAGCTGAGGGAAAAAACTGATAAATAATGCGAAAATTACAAAATTTTTTTCTGGAAAAATTTTGTCTCGATATAAGTCTATCGCATAAGCAATCCCTTGAAACGCATAAAAAGAAATGCCGATTGGAATAATTATTGAAAAGGAAAAAAAAGAATTTTGACCGGTGGCAAAATTCATTAATTCTTCAAAAAATCCAAGGTATTTAAAAATCGCCAATGCTCCTATATTTGATACCAAAACAATAATTAAGAAAAATAATTTATACGGATATCGCCTGACAGCAATTTCTCTGCCACAAAAAAAATCAATCGCAGTCAATCCAATCAAAAGAGTCAAATAAACCGGCTCAAAGGCATAATAAAAAAACCAGCTGGAAAGCAATGTCCACAACCATTTTATCTTATTCGGCAATAGCAAGAAAAATAAATAAAAAACCGAAAAAAATATTAAAAATTCCGCTGAATTAAAAGCCATAATTATCTTTAATTAAATTACGCAAATCATAAGAAAAACTATTCCTTCCTTTTTCGTTTAAATGGTTAAAATCAATAAAATTATCTGCGGAATATTGCGCGGATAAATCAAAAAACTTTGCAGTTTGCGATAAATTATTCATTATTTCTAAATAATTGCTACTCAATTCTTCATCGTAAAAAGCTAATTTATTGGGGTTAACGGGCATATCAATAATAGCTACTGAAGTCAAGTTATGATTAATTTTTGATAATAATAAATTTAATGACTTAATTTGGATATTTTTGGTATTATCCCAGCAATAATTAATACTGCTATATTCATGATAGTTTTTCTCTTTTCCCAATTCTTCCAAAAAATAAGATTCTGGTTTGTTTTCACTGTATCGATATATAGTTATTGGTTGTGGCTGCATCCTTTCTTCTTTTGTTTTCCATAAACTCATGTTGCGATGATCAATAATTTTTTTTAAATAATCATTATATTGATAAAAAGGAATCATAGAAAAAATACTTTCCTTGATATACCACGAAAAATTAACATCCCTCAAATTGACGACATTCGCCACAACAATCGGATCGAAAATGAGAGTGGTAAAAGGATCGTTTCCGGAATTAATATCCTCTGTATATTTCTTCTGGAAAATCCACGGAGAAGTTGTGATAATTATAAATTTTACTTTCTTTTTGTCTTTGATTTTATTGTAAATGAAATAAAAATCAGAAGGCTTTCCGCTAGAAATAGAAAAATTATAAACACGATAATCCTGAAATTCTTCTTTGAAATAATGAAGGTTAAGCCCTTCTCTGCTCATAGAGCTACCAAAAAAAATGATTTTTTCTTTATTATCGGAGTTAAGCAAATAAAGCTTTTGCATCGCTATTGCATAATCATCGTCAATGGTTTGGCTCTTATTGAATAAAAGAACAAAAAAAGCGCCAATAAAATAATTGGCGATTAAAATAAACATTAAAATTTTAATTAAATCGCGGATATTATCAGATAACTCCATATCTTTTATAACAAAACCTCCGCTATTGATTAATGAAAAAATTTTCAATAAATCCGATAATCACCACTTGTTCTTTATTCGGCAACTCCGGATAAATTGGCAGGCTTAAAACTTCATGGGAGGCGCGCTCGGCTTCGGGAAGATCACCGGGTTTATGGCCCAGAAAGTTCAACGCGGGCTCCAAATGCATCGGAAAGG
>DHFM01000056.1 GCA_002400405.1 Candidatus Moranbacteria bacterium UBA4824 | reverse complement strand
ATCTTCTAGTCTAGAGCCTTAATAATTAAGAAAAAATAGCGATGCCAATCTACGAATGCATGCGAATACTACGAATTATTTCACATAATTCGCATGAGATTCGCATTGTTCGCATCGCTACTAAAAATTTATGAAATTAATCATCAACATCCCAGCCTACAATGAAGAAAAGGATCTTGGGAAAACAATTGCCAGAATCAAGGAAAGTCTTTCAAATGATTTCTATTCTAAAGAAGGCGCGCTTATTACTGAAAAGTTAATCCAGGTGGTGGATGATGGTTCAAGCGATAATACTGCCGAAGTTGCCAGAGAAGCCGGAGCTGATATTGTCATTTCCTATAAGCCCAATCGAAGACTGGCCTATTCATTCAAGCAAGCCGTAGAAAGTTCCCTCAAAAACGGCGCGGATTTTATGGTGAACATTGATGCGGACGGACAATTTAACCCCAACGACATCCCTAAACTTCTGTCACCAGTGCTCAAAGGTGAAGCAGATATGGTAATTGCTAATCGCTTTGGTGAACATAAGGCTAAAAATATCCCGTGGGTGCGAAGTTTTTTCAATCGTTTTGCTGCTTCTATTATCGGATTTTTTCTAAATTACAAAACTAATGATCTAACCTGTGGTTTTCGCGCTCATAATCGCGAAACCTTGCTTCGTCTTAATTTAACCAATATTTATTTCACTTACACTCAAGATACTATTATCGATGCGATTGGAAAAAATTTAAAATTAAAATGGGTACCAATTGCCGTCACCTATTTTGACAATCGAGAAGCGAAAATAACTAAATCAATTTTCAAATTTATCAGCAATTCTGGAAAAATAATTTTGAAAGCCATCCGAGATGTCCGACCATTGAAATTTTTCGGTTGGCCGGGAATATTTCTGCTCGCTATCGGACTTGTTGGTTTTTCCATTTTTCTTTTTCACTATTTCCAAGGCTTTAAAATTTCTCCCTATCTAAATTACATTATTTTCTCCGCCATCTCCATGCTTTTGGGAATTCAGCTTATCGTTTTTGCACTTATCGCCGATATGATCAAATCCGCCCGCCAACTCACCGAAGAACTTTTCTACCAATGGAAGAAAGATAAGTATAATAATTAGTAGCGACACGAACAATGCGAATTGCATGCGAATGATGCGAACAGTTCGCGGTATTCGCAAAAGTTCGTAGGTTAGCATCGATATTTATGAAAATATTATTCATCTCTCACTCCTACCCTCCAATTATTGGCGGAGTGGAAAGTCAAAACTATAATTTAGCCCAAGGGCTTTCAAAAATTGCCCAAGTTAAGATTATCGCTAATGGCCGAGGCAAATGGTGGCTTCCGTATTTCATTCCGATAACTTTTGTCCGCGCCTTTTTTTTGATGATGAACTACGACGCTTGTCTTTTGGGTAATGGAGTCCTAGCGCCAATAGGGGTGGCTTTGAAATTTTTTCATCCCAAGAAAAAGTTTTTTTCTGTTGTGCATGGGCTGGATATTACTTTTGCTCACAAAAATGGACTTTTGCCAAAAATTTATAAAAATATAAACATTCCATCACTCAAAAAACTCGACAAGCTTTTTATGGTAGGAAACATTACGATTTCCGAAGCTTTAAAAATCGGAATTCATAAAGAAAATTGCACTTACATCCCAAATGGAGTTTCTATCGAAAATTTGAAAAAAGAATTTTCACGTAAAAATCTTTCCTTGTTGTGGGAAGATGAAACAAAAGACAAAAAAGTTATCTTACGTCTAGCTAGATTTGTTCCACACAAAGGGACGGCTTGGTTTATCGAAAAAGTAATGCCTCAACTTCCTGAGGATGTGATTATGATAGCCACTGGATACAGAGTGGCTAAAAATACTGCTGGCGATCCGGATAATTTTGAGGATTGTGAGAAAGCTATTAAGAATAATAATCTGGAAAAACGAGTAAAGCTTCTGCCTAATTTAGCTCAGAAAAAATTAGATGTTCTTCTAAATACCGTTGATTTGGTTGTGTCCCCCAATATTCCTTATCAACAATCCATCGAAGGATTTGGAATTAATGTCATTGAAGCTGGAGCTTGTGAACGCGTGGTTGTCGCATCAAATTATCAGGGTCTAGCTGAGGCGATTACTGACGGCAAAAATGGCTTTTTAGTTGAAAGTGAAAATATCGAACAGTGGGTCAAAAAAATCAACGCTATTTTTTCCGCCGGACCGGAATTTGCCAAAAATTTTGGGACTATGGCTGGAAAATATGTTCAGGAAAATTTCACCTGGGAAAAAATTTCCAAAAGATATTTAGAAGAGATGGAAAAATCAAGTAGGAAGTAGTAAGTAGCAAGTATTAAGGAGAAAAATGTTAAATTTTATCTACAATCAAATTTTATTTTATATTTCCATCACCGTAATATTATTTATTCCGGGATATTTTTTGCTTTTAGCGATTTTTGGGAAATCTAAAATATTAACTGCTCTGGAAAGATTTGTACTTTCTTTTGGCCTGAGCATAATTTTTATCGACATAGCCTTGATTTTTTTGGACAAATTTAATTTGCCCATCAACACAAAATTCATTTTGCTTTCTATCTTGCTTTTTATTATTTTGTGCTACGCGATATTTGTACTCAAAAAAGAAAAATCGACGGAAAATCCAAAAGGCGCCGATTATTCTAAAAACCAAACATACCTAATAATTTCAATCATTCTTTTTAGTATTCTAATTCGCGCTTTTTTTCTTTCCTATACAATCGCTCCGACAGGAACTGATCTTGGTCATCATATGTATTGGACAAAAAAAATCATGACAACCGGAGAAATTCCCAATTATGAAAAAATAGAGATAATCCAAAAAGACGGCGCCTATGCCATAAGCGAACCGTCGGCCATTGATGATTTCATAATCGGCGAGCATTTAATTTTTGCCTCTATCGGACTTGTCTCAAAAAATGATGTCACTTCCGCTTTTCCACCAATCATATTATTCGCCATTAATATAGTGGGGATACTGGCTCTTTTCGTTTTGTCAGAAAGAATTTTTTCTTCCCTATCTTATGGAAAAAATATCTCCATTACCGTGCTGTTTTTTGTGGGCGCTCTTTTTGCTCTTTCCGGTTCACAAGGAAACTTCATCAGTGGAGGCGTAATTGGAAATCTTCTTGGCAATCTGCTCATCCCTTTGATTTTCTATTTTTTCTTTCGAGGCA
>DHFM01000034.1 GCA_002400405.1 Candidatus Moranbacteria bacterium UBA4824 | reverse complement strand
GTTCGGACAATTCATCTGGAATCTTATAATCTCTAGAAACATTTTTCATTCCCAGCGCCACAACCCTAAGTCCCCGAGCAGACATTTCCACAAAAACATTTTTTAATTCTTCTTCTTTTTTTTGATCTAAATTCGAAATATCCAAAATTTCTTCCGGCGCACCAACCGCCATTAGAATATGCTGGCTTTTTTCTTGATACAAAATAGCGTGATATTTTAGTTTATAATCAAAAGGCTTCTCTTCTATCTTGATAAATTCCTTTTGCAAATCTCCGCGATTAAAACCAATTTTTTGGGAAAAAACCAACGTAGCCGCTTCGGTCGGATCGCCGGATATTTTCCAAATTCCCAAATCACTGTCAAAAGCCGAATAAGCACTACTGCAAAGCGCGCCGATTTTTCCGGCTAATAATAATTCCGGATGATTAAGTGGTTCAATTATTTTCCCGTTTAATTCTATCTCCCCCTTGGGTTCATATCCCACACCTTTGACGGAAAAATTTTTCCCGCCAATATACACCTCCTCAACGGTAAGCTCATTTTTAGTTATAGTTCCGGTTTTGTCGGTGGCGATTACATTTATCTGACCCAACGCTTCTACAGCTTGAAGTTTTTTCACTAAAACATTACGTTTGCCCATCCGCCAAACTCCCGCCGCCAAAACCAAAGTCACGACAATCGGCAAGCCTTCGGGAATAATAGAAACCGAAACAGCTACGATTGTTATGAATATTTCTTTAATCGGATGACCATAAGCCACACCTATTCCAAAAAGTGCCATTCCAATCAAAAAAACTGAGAATATTATAAACCGAGAAAGCCGGCGGATATTTTTTTTAAGTGGCAAATCTTCATCAATGCCAGAAATTTTGTTAGCGATGGTGCCTATGACCGTGTCCCTTCCAATTGCTGTCACAATCGCTTTGCCATTTCCAAAAACAACACTAGTTCCCTTAAAGACCATATTCTTTTGATCAGAAATCGCAATATCATCTTTTTTTATATCAGCAGAAATTTTGAACTTCGGATTAGACTCTCCTGTGAGAGTAGCTTCATCTACTTGCAAAGATTCACTATGAAAAATTCTGGCATCCGCCGGAATTTTTTCTCCTTCGCGCAAAACAATCACATCCCCAAGGGTAATTTCTTCCTCACTGATAATATATTCTTCTTCATCGCGAATAACCGAAGCGTTTGATTTGATAAAATTTCTAAGGGCTAAAAAAATATTTCTGGCCTTTCCTTCTTGAACAGTTCCGACTATGGCATTGAAAAAAAGTACTGAGAAAATAACTAATCCGTCCATGCGCTCCCCCGCCAAGAAAACAGCGCTAGCCGATATGAGTAGAATAAAAATAAGCGGGCTTTGGAATTGGCGAAAAAATATCAACGCCGTGCTATCCGCTTTAGCTTCAGGCAACTTATTGGGGCCATAGCGCAAAAAACGTTTTTGAGCCTCTGCTTTTCCTAAGCCATGATCACTTGTTTCCAAGCTTTTATAAATCGCTGATAATCTTTTATTATAATAATTTTCTTTTTCCATGCTTCTATAATACCATAGATTTTTCTAAATATTAAATTCAGGGCTTACCCTGGACCAGAATCTTCTTGTGTTTCAAATTTGGATCTTCTGCCAAGAAAAAAAGATTTTTCTGCTCTCATCCAAAAAACAAGCACCGTACTAAACCAAAGAATGGAAATAAAAAAACGCAGTTCAGGAAAGATGAAGAAAAATAACCAACCCGAAAAGGCCAGTGTTGTACAAGTTGGGTGAACACATTTTCCATAAACTCCTAGATCAATCATTCTTCTCATCTCCGAAGCTGAATAGAGCCGAAATTTTCTTCTTTCCCAAATAGCACTAGGAATATAATAAATTAGAAAAAGAAAAAGAAAAGTAGCCAAAAAATAGACACCAATATTTTTTTTATAAAGCAAAATTCCGGAAGGGATAAAAATAAAAGCTAAGACCACTCCGCAAGCCACCAAAATCCACATATAAATGTGCGAGATGAATCTTTTTTTTATTCCTTTTTTAGCATACATATATTTGCTTTAAAACGTGCTATTAATACAAAAAAATAACGATAAATATTTCCAAAATTTTATCCACAGCTACCCTCACCTTGCGCGTCTCGTGAATAAATTGTATAATTTGAATGTAATATAAATATAAAAATAAATATCCACTCAAAATTTAGTGGAAAAATTAAAATGGAAGAAAAAGATGAAAAAACAAACGAAAAGGTTCAAGCTCTTCGCGAAATGATTTATAGCGCAGAAAAAACTTTGCAAGGCGCCAAATCAATGCTACTTCAACTTGAAGGCAAAAAGAAAGTTGGACGCAGAAAAAAAATCAGTGATGAGGATGCCGAGGATGGCAGAGTAATCGAAGGAACTTTTGATGGACAAATTATGATTGGTACTGATGGCAAACAATATCCAGTACCAGCCAACTATGCTTCAAAATCAAAACTCGTTGAAGGAGATATGCTAAAACTCACCATTACTCCGGACGGGTCTTTCATATACAAACAAATCGGTCCAACTGATAGAAAAAGAGTTATCGGAGTTGCCAACCTAGATGCAGATGGCGACTATTTTGTGGCAGCTGAAGGCAAAGCCTACAAAATTCTTCTGGCCTCTATTACCTATTTCAAAGTTGAACCAGGAGATGAGGTGACTTTAGTGTTACCAAAAAATATTGACTCCGATTGGGGTTCTATTGAAAATGTTTTGCAAAAAACCGCTAGCCAAAAAAAGGAAGCGCCAGCTTACTCACAAAAAAGTATTGATGAAGTTTTGAAGGAAGAAAATAAGATTGGTGAAGATAAAATTGACACTCCAAAAAACACAAGTGAATCTCTTATGGATGAATGGGCGCCAGATCTTGAAGAACTAAAAAAAGAACTAAACAATAATTTGAATTCAAACTCATAATTTTTATGAAAACAAAATTGCAAGCTATGCCAAAAAAAGATTTTTGGCTCGGAATGTTATTAGGTCTTCTAATTGGTCTTCTTTTTATGCCAGTGTTGGCTGTGGCCAAACCTGATCTCTATATTCAATTGAAAATGGCCATTCTCCCCTTCTTTGTGATTGGCACACCTCTTGGCTTGGCTATCGCTCACATAATCGGCAAAAAAATTCCTGTCATTTGGCAAATTGCAAAATTTGGCGTCACGGGAGTTTTGAATGTTTTGGTTGATTTTGGAGTTCTCACAATCTTGACAATATATCTCAAAAAATATTTTGCCATCAGCTCCACCGATATTCTCTTGGGTTTTGGCGTTCTAATCATCACCTCCTACTCTCTCTATAAGGCTATCTCCTTTACCATTGCTAATATCAATAGTTATTTTTGGAATAAGTATTGGACTTTTAATGAGAATAAACAAAAAAAATCAGAATTTGGTCAATTTTTTGTGGTTAGCATTGTTGGTTTTATCATAAACGTCGCCGTGGCTTCTTTTGTTTTCAATTACATTCATCCTTTCGCTGGAATGGGGTCAGAACAATGGGGACTAATCGGTGCCGCTGCCGGATCAATCCTGGGGCTCGTCTGGAACTTTTTAGGCTATAAATTCTTGGTTTTCAAGAAATAATTTATCTTTTTATATACAGAGAAAAATCGGCATTTGGTCGATTTTTTTGTTTATTGCCAGTAAGATTTTGGAGTGCTATAATATTTCATAGGGGTGCCTCAATTTAGGCGCTCTTGAATTTATCAAGCAAACACACAAGTCCTAAAACAATATCCTATGTCTGAAACACTTTATCGAAAATATCGACCAAAAAACTTTTCCGAAATTATCGGGCAAGCACATATCGTGCGCACGCTTTCTAATTCGATAACGAATAATCGCATTGGTCATGCCTATCTTTTTACCGGTCCGCGCGGGACTGGCAAAACTTCCATCGCGAGAATTTTAGCCAAAACAATTAATTGCGAAAATCTCAATGGAGCCATCACTTGCGAAAAATGTCCGGCCTGCAAAATTATCACTGACAAAAAATCTCTAGATATAATTGAAATTGACGCTGCTTCCAACACTGGCGTAGACAACATCCGAGAACTTCGTGAAACTGTAGCGCTCTCCAATGCGTCATTGAAATTCAAAGTCTATATCATCGATGAAGTTCA
>DHFM01000023.1 GCA_002400405.1 Candidatus Moranbacteria bacterium UBA4824 | reverse complement strand
GGTTCGAGTCCTCTTCTGGGCACAAATAATTTTATAAGGTATACGCGTCCCGCCAAGGCGGGATTCTCGCAAGGGATTGGAGGTTCCTTGTCCGCCGAAGAGGCGGGGAGTCTCTCCCAAGGAACAAATGAAAAAAATAATTATTGCAAAAAATAATTCAGGTGAAAGAGTGGATAGATTCCTGGTGAGGGAATTTTTTTNNCGCGGAGAAATTATCAGAAATATAAAAAGTGGGAATGTTTTGGTGAATGGAAAGGAAATAAAACCTAGTCATTCATTGAAAGAGAATGATGTAATTGAAGTCATGAAACATGAAACATGGAACATGAAACAAAAGCAAATAAGGCCTAATGCTAAAATTAAATTTGAAATAATCTACGAAGATGAAAATTTTATTGTGATAAATAAACCAGCTGGACTTCAGGTTCATCCGAGTGAAAAAAATGAAATAGATACTTTAGTGCATGGATTAATATATAAATTTCCAGAAATTGAAAGTGTGGGAGATGAGCCAGAAAATAGGCCTGGAATCGTTCATCGATTAGACAAAGATACAAGCGGGATAATGCTTGTTGCGAGAAATCAAAAAACATTTCTGAAGTTAAAAGAGAAATTCAAAAATCACGAAATTCAAAAAACATATTGGGCACTGACACATGGAAAACTAGAAAATAAAAAAGGGATAATTGACAAACCGTTAGCGCGAGCGAGAAATTATAAAAAACAAACTATTGCCAACACAAAAACGCAGACAACGATAAGATCAGCCATCACTGAATATGAAGTTTTGAAAGAAATGGAAGAATATTCCTTAGTAGAACTAAAGCCAAAAACCGGTCGAACGCATCAAATCAGGATTCATCTATCTTCGCTTGGTCATCCAATTGTAGGAGATGAAAAATATTGTTTAAAAAATATTAAATCGAATAGTGATGTCGGCAGGCATTTGCTTCATGCTAAAAAAATTAATTTTAGCTTAAACGGCAAAGATTTTGAGTTTGAGGCCAGCTTGCCAGATGATTTTTCGAAATTTATGACAGAAGCCAAAATTATTTGACTAAATATTGATTTAAGGCTAATATAAGAAAGCTAAAATAATTCTAAAATTAGCCTAAATTCTCAATATATTGGGATAATTTTTTATTTAAGATATAATTTGTTATAATTAACCCAGTGGAATAAATTTCGGTTACGAAATTGATTTGCTTTCAGCAAATTATTCCACAGGGTAAAAACTATGGAAAAGAAAGTAATTGCGTTCAACAAGAATTTGAGAGGTGAAAATAAAATGGATTTTAAGGCCGGGGATGTTGTGAAGATTCATTTGAAAATCAAAGAAGGCGAAAAGCAAAGATTGCAAATGTTTGAAGGTTTAGTTTTGGGAGTGAAAGGCAGACAAAGTTCTTCTCCGACCCTAACTGTGCGAAAAGTGTCGCATGGTGTTGGAGTGGAAATGATTGTGCCTCTTCTTTCTAAAAATGTTGAAAAGATAGAATTAGTTAAAAAGGCTAAAGTGAGACGGGCAAAATTAAATTATATTAGAGATCTAACGCCAAAACAGAGCCGAATGAAATACAAGGTTCTAAAGGAAGCTATTGGAGAAAAGGCTGAAAAAGTAATTGAAGAAAAACCAGTTGAAGAAGTTGTGGAAAAGGAAGAAAAAAAAGAAGCCGAAAAAAAATAGTCTAGGCGGACGTGGCGGAACTTGGTATACGCGTATGCTTGAGGTGCATATGGGAGCAATCCCGTGGAGGTTCAAGTCCTCTCGTTCGCACTAGTAAATTTAGTACCAAGAATCCAAGGCCATGCGGGCTCGTCCCAGCACCATTTTTTGGGAAAGTTGCTGTAATAGAAAATTTTAAGGCGAAGCCGCTTCGCTCTCAAATTTACTAAAAGCAGAAGTTTTTCTTGAAAATGGTGCGGGATAAAAGTCCCGCCGAAGGCACGAAGGATTGTTTTTTGAAAAAATATGACGGGCAATTAGCTCAATGGCTAGAGCACCTCGTTTACACCGAGGGGGTTATAGGTTCGAGTCCTATATTGCCCACATTTAAAATAGGTCTACCTGCCAAACTTTCTTATTTTATTATACTTTTCCCCAACTAAGAATACTGATTATCAAGCTGAAACAGTTGAGGATATATAATAAGATAGGAAAGTTAGGCAGGCCGAGTTAGCTCAGTGGTAGAGCAGAGGACTGAAAATCCTTGTGTCCCCGGTTCAATCCCGGGACTCGGCACAACGCTAAGCGTTGTTATCGGGACGCTAAGCGTCCCACGGCAACGTTGTTATCGGGACGCTAAGCGTCCCACTAGCAAAGCTGTTTTCGTTAGCTAATATTTTATTGGTAAAATAAAAATTCATTAAATGTATTATGTTTATATTTTACATAGTGAAAAAGACGGTAAATTATATATTGGATCTGCTCCTGATTTAAAAAAGAGAAAAGAAAAACATGATAAAGGATATGTTTTAGCAACGAAGTATCGTCGCCCATTGAAATTAATATATTATGAAAACTATTTATGTCCAGAAGATGCTAGACATAGGGAAATATTTTTAAAAGGAGGCAAGGGGCATGAAGAAATGAAAATACAACTGAAAGAAACATTCAAAAAAATAAAATATGAATTTAGGTAATACGAATAATGATAGGAAAGTTAGGCAGGCGGGTATCGTATAGTGGCTATTACACTAGGTTGCCAATCTAGCGATACGGGTTCGATTCCCGTTACCCGCTCATAACAAAAAAAACAATCCTCAAGGATTGTTTTTTTGTGCTAATAATTTTTTCTAAGTTCTTTTTTTGAAAGTTATTTTATAGACCGGTTCGTATTCGTTTTGGTTTTTGTCTTTTAGGGAAATAGTTTTGCCGTCCATGAGAGTGGTCATTGCCACGTCCGTGAGCATTTCTTGGAGTTCCAAAATTTTACTTTTGATATCTTCAAAACGTTGATAGCGAGCACCGAGTTGTCCTTGGACAGTCGCTTCTATTTGTTTTTTCTTTTCGCGCAAAACCTTGGCTTCTTCCACAGTTTCTTCATAATGATCTGTGCCTTCTAGTGTTTCTTTGTAATCTTTTCGAATCTCTTTTTGTTCGATTTTTAGAGTTTCAATTTCATTGAAAATTTCTTGAATGTCTCGCATGTTTTTTATATTTTGGACTTTCGCATTTGCTCGTGAATCAAACGCGTAAGTTCTAATATTTTAAGAATAACAAGATTAATTTTAGCATAGATTGGAAACAACGGCAAGATTAGGAAGAAAATAAAATTTGTTTTATAATATAGGATATGGAAAATAATTTTTGGATATTTATAAAAAACAAAAAAATCGGAACTATTTTCGGTGTGGTTTTTTTATTGTTTTTAGCGGTAATATTAATTCTTTTTATTTTTGAAAAAAATAAACAACTTTCAGAAATTAAATCGGCAGTTATAGTTATTCCAAAAAGAATTGCTAAAATTGAAAAAATTTTAGAAGAACCGCCTAAACCAAAATATGAATATGTCTATAAGCCTGGACCAATTTCGATGGAGAAGATAAAAAAGCAAGGTTGTGTGGCGGATGGAATTCTTTCGGAATATGGCGGAGACACTAAAAGTGCGGTAGCAATGATTAACCGATCAAATTGCCAGTATCTTCATCGGGCGCTGGAAACTTGGCTTGATACTCCTGATTTTCAAAAGGCCGTGGAGATTATGGAAAAAATAAAAAAACCAGGGATAATATACGGCATGTTTATCGCAGAAGCAATTAGAACTGGCGAGCGATCTTTTGAAGACGGCGGAAAAGAATTTGATTTTTCTGATATGTGCCGAAATGGTTCAAAAAACATTTGGGGAGAGCATACTTGTAAGCCGAGTATTAGCGAAAAAGAATACCGGGAATATATAAAACATATAACCCGCGAAGCGATGGATATTGGAATTCAAAGTTTTCTTTTTGGTCAAATTTATTTTCAAGACAGTGCTGATTTGAAAAATTCAAAAATGAAAGATGTTTTGGAAGATATGCGTGAGTATGCTAAAGAAAAAGGAATAGAAATTGTGATTGGAGCGCAAACTGGAAATATTACGGACGAAAAATACCTTCGGATGTTTGATTATATTGAAGGTGGAGTGGGAATTGGAGACGATGGGGTAATTGAAGAAGGGCCATGCTGGAGTCATATGGAAAGTTGTTGGGCATTACTTTGGCATGAAAAATATTCAAAAAAAGCGAATAATGTTCTGTTGCATCTGGATTGGAGTGGTCTTTTGTTTGATGATATGAGTGTATATGCTCGAATGGACAAGGATAAAAGGGCTAAAACACTCAAAGAGTTATATGGCTATTTCACTTCTCGTAATATGGGATTTCTAATGCCGATGACGGCGACACTCAACAAGGACAATGGGGGATGCTATGGTCCCAAAAGAAGATCTTATAGTGCTAGTAATAAATATTCTTGCCAAGACGAAGGGATAATTAATTCTATTTTAGCTGGCAAGAAATAAGGCTAGAATAAGCCAAAAGTCAAAAATAAGCCCAAAAGGCTTATTTTGTTTTATATAAGCCAAAAAAAGTTTATTGAAAAACATAAATGGCTTATATAAACCTAAAATACATTTGGAGCTATTGACGATAGGCGTATAATCTGTTATACTCCTAAGTTAATTAAATAAGGTTGAAAAGCCTTTTTTAGTTGACCTAGAGTAGATTTTTAATAATTTAAAACATCTTACATGCGTATCATTAGTGCATCTTTTGTGCTTTTAGTCGCTGTTGTCATCATTTTTTCAAATTCGGCAATGGCAACTGAAGGAGAAGAATCTAATGAAACAAAAACAAATTTAAATATTTTTTCTCAAAGTAACATTTTTCTAGCTTATAATGACAATAAGTTTGAAGGATTCAAAAAAGAGAAAGAACCGCAAAAAACAGAAGAAGAGTTGAAAAGAGAAAAAGCCTTGGAGAGATATGCCGAAAAAAGAAAAAAGGCTGTTTACCCAAAAGGAAAATTCACCATCAATGCTTCGGCTTATACAGCTGCCGCTGATGAATGTGGAAAATCTGATGGAATCACAGCTTCAGGTCTCAAAGTCAAAGAAAAAGAAACTATCGCTTGTCCACCACAGTTTCCAATGGGAACTAAAATCAAAATTTCTGATATGGGAATTTATATCTGTCAGGATCGTGGGGGTGCGATCAAAGGCAATCATATAGATATCTATATGGAAACCAAAAAAGAAGCTTTTGCTTTTGGGAGACGAAATCTTGAGGCGGAAGTGATTCTATAATCATGTAGCATAAAACATGCAACATATAACAAAAAATCCCTTGCCTTCGGGTAGGGGTTTTTTGTTGACTGAAACTAATCACTTTGATAGTATAGAGCATAGTTATGGTCGCGTGGCCGAGTGGTTAGGCAAGGGTCTGCAAAACCCTTTACTCCGGTTCAAGTCCGGACGCGACCTCAAAAAATTAATATCTGCCCGGATGGTGGAATTGGTAGACAC
>DHFM01000071.1 GCA_002400405.1 Candidatus Moranbacteria bacterium UBA4824 | reverse complement strand
TTTCGGGGGCGATGGAGGAGCGGATTCTCAATGCGTTTATTATCTTTGTTTCCCAAATGTGAAATTTAGAGATTTTCGAAAAAGGGTTTTTTGGGGGGGGGGGAATCCGGGCGAATCAGATTAGATCCAAAACGTAAAACGACTAAGGTGGCATTTGATGATTCTATTTTATGTTCACCTTTTGTTAAAAATAATTTATCATTAGAGTTAAATTGGTTATCATCAATTTTTAATCTTCCGTTTGACTCAATGGTGTACATGCCTTCAATTAAAATCTCAAATTTTTGTTTTTTTAAAAAATTAATTTTGTCGAAAATTTTTCCAGGAACATATATTAATCCCCAGTGTTCAATAAAATTATTTTTAAGGACAGAATAATCTTCATAAAAAAGTTTTTGCTGATTATTTTTTTTCAAAAAGTAGTTTTCATCGAAAACATCAAGGGCAGGGACGTTAACTAAAAGCAATTTTGGCTGGTATTTTTCTATTCGATTCCGCATTACAGGAATTCCATTGGACCGGTATGTTTCCATTCCTAACGTACTCATCCAAATACCAGCTTGTGGGAATGATGGAACCATATTACGGCCGTCAATATACGGAGTTGGAGTAGGAAATAATTGATGAATTAATTCAATTGTTTTTTTTTGGTTTTTTATAGAATTATTCTTGATTTCTTGTGTTAAAAATTTTATGGAGTTAAAAGATAATAATAATACAGGTAAAAATAAAATTATGAAAATAGATTTTCGAGATTTTTCATAAAGGTTTTCATCTAATGCAGTATAAGCAACCGCAGTAAGTAATGCTGGGGGGAGGACAAAAACCCAATAATAAGGAAATGAGTTTCGATAAAATGAAATAGTGAGCAATGGTAATGCAAAAGATAGATAAAAGCAGTATTTCAAAATATTTTTTTTATTAATAATGTTTTTAATTGAATTATAAAAACCAAATAAAAAAATATAACAAATAATATAATTTTCTATTAAAGATCTAATGACCCAACCGCGTTGAGGGAAAAGTTTTCCAGTCCAAAACATTCTATCGATTGCAGAACTTGCAAGATTTTCTGCTTTGTAAATTCCTCCTGAAAAGTTCGAAGAAGATTTTTGTCCGATTAATGAAAAATTGTGAAGCAAGAATAATATAGAAAAAAATAATATCAACGAAAAAAGAAATAGCGATATTTTTTTTGTGCAAGAATAGTTTTTTGGCTTCTCATCTTTGAAAAAGAAAAAAATTAAAAAAATTGTTGGTATGTAGAATATTGATTTTATAGAAAACAATAAGCAAATTGAAAAAGTAAAACCAGAAAAATAAAATGAAAATAAACTGTTTTTAATTATAAAATATATAGTCAGTAAAAAAAAGAAAAGACAGATTGGGTCAGGCCTGAAAGAGTAACCGTGACGAATAATATCTGTATGGCTTAAAACCAAAAATATTACAAAAAGAGCTTCAGTTTTTTTACCGTATTTAAGCGAAAGATTAAATAATAAATAAACTCCGCCTAGGAAAAAAAAGAAGACAATATACCTTGCCAATATGATTTGGTAGATTTCGTTATCAAAAAATTCCAACAACCAAGAAAAAAAATGAATATGGAAAGTTTGTAAAGGAACTAAAGGCCTACCTTCTTTATGGCTATATATCTGAGATAGATAGTTGAATTCATCCCAGTTAATATTTTTTTTTGAAATATTAATAAAATACAGAAACAGTGTTAAAAATATAAAAACTCCTAAAACTCTTTCCAAAAAAGAAAGATAAATTTCATTTTTTGGTTTTAAGGCTGAGTCGTTTTTCATGCACAGATTCTTCCTAATTTTTCAAAAACTTTACAAAATCAACCATTTTTTTTTCTTTGCAAGGTGAAGGAGCTGTTTGTCAGGAGATACTACTATTGGGATAGAAACCGATAGAAGCAAAGGCAGGTCGTTGATACTATCAGCATAGGCAATACAGCACTTAGAGAGGTCAACTTTTAATTCTTTTGCAAGAACTTTAGCGATAGTCAGTTTTTCTGATTTGAAAGGATGTGTAAGAGGAGGTTCGGCACTAAAATTTCCATTTCTTATGGCACATCTGGTTGCATGAACATTTCCAATATTAAATGCCTCGGCAAGAGGAGATGCAATAAAATTAGGAGTTCCCGTCAGAAGAACGAGGCGGTGGTCTAAACGGCGGTGAAGTTCAAGTGCATGATAGATTTTAGATCTAACATTAGCTTGGAGATAGTTTTTCGCAAAGTGGGTTCCTATTTTTTCAATTTCATTACAGTTTAATCCATTAAGGTAAGCTTTATTTTTTTTAAACACTGAAAGGCCGAATTTTTTGGTCCATTGAAAATAAAATAAAAAATAGGAAAATATCTGCCTAGGTTTAAGAAAACCTCTTTTAAATAAATAGCATGCAAAGAAGACCTCTGACCTTTTCGTGGCTAAAAGGGTTCCGTCAAGATCTATTAAAACAAGAGTGATACTGTTATTCATACGCAACTAAAATCAAAATAGAAATTTTTTGGTGTGCTATGGATTATTTCTTCGAAAATTAAGGTGAAACTCTATAAGCACAGGTATTCCACGTATTAGACAAAGCAAAACCGCCAAAAAAACTAGAATATAAGCAGCAATTTCCAATATATATTGCCAAGGTTTAAGGTAACCAGGCATAATTCCGGGCAAAGCATAAACCAAGAACATTGTGGAAAAAGCGGCTCCTTTTGTAGCCCCGTAAAATCCTCTCATAAGTCGTCCTGCTACTAGAAACTTACCGACACGGGAATTCATCATTGAAAAAGGGGTCTGTGATCTTGACGTGGAGCGTACCGAGTCAACCAAAAATCCCCTAGTAATAAAAAGAATTGGAATCCAAATTGGAATCATTTTATGATCGGCAAGAACTATCCATAGAACGTTTTCAACAATTCGATCTATGGTTATATCTAAAATAGCACCGAACTGAGATGATTCATTTAACTTTCGGGCAACGTAGCCGTCTATGGCATCTCCAAGAAAAATAACAATCACCAATGGGAAGCACATAAGCCTTAGCCAAGGTTGATCACGATATGATAAAGCAACAAGGACAAAGACCAAAAAAAGACGAATAATGGTAACTGTGTTGGCCATAAAGGATTAACGTTTTGTAAAAATTTATTGTTTCTGGTTGTGATATATTATCGCTTGTTCATCTTCAAATACGAGCTTCCAAGGTGGTACGGCCAAGGGCCGGTCAAGTGGTTCAAGTAACAAATTTATTTGTGATTCTATTTTTTTGTTTTTCTTTAGCACCAAAAAATCAATATCCCAAGCTTTTAGGCTTGATAGGTCGCATTTTAGATTATTCCTCAGTGTAAGGTAATTTTTAAAGAATGTATCTCCGTATATGTCAAACCGAGTATCAATGAATACGCGAACACGGGGATAGAAGCGATAGAGAAAATAATCGTTCCATTGCCCACCAGCACCAGTTGATAAAATGTTTATTTTCTCATTATCATCAATAACGCTTTCGAAATATTTTGTTGCTCCTATAGGTATCTTTTTTTCACTGAAATAATAAAATTCCGGACGAAATCTATATATCAATATAACCCAAATAAAGCACAAAAAAAATACTGTAAATCCCCAGCCCCATCCATTTTTGAAGTTTGACGAAAAAAGCAGTTTTTTTAATTCACCTTCTTTTCCTTTTAAAGAGTAAGCTATATGGATTGAAGCAGGTACTGAAAAATAAGGTATATGTCTTGCAGAATAAAGCCCCATGATTAAGGTGATACACATTATTGTAAGAAAAAGGGTTTTTCCGGAGTAGTTAATGCCACCAAACCAAAAAAGTAAAATGAGTTGAATTATGAATGCAAAATGCCGTGGAGAATGAAAATTGGGGCTGTGAAGTTCTCCAATATGAGCATTCATGTTAGTTGCTTGAGAAAGATCCCAAAGATAACTAAACAGCTGAAAGCCATAAGGATTGATTAAAGTTGCTATTAGGCAGAGTGTAAAAACAAAAAGTAGTTTGTAATCCTTCCTGTTCCAACTTGGTCTGAAATTATTGGGAATTAAAAATGCCCACAGAGCATAAATAAAAAGAACCAACAATCCGAAGATGAAGCCGAGATGGATATTTGCCCAAAAAATAAATAGAAAAACAAGTAAAAAAATGCGACGATTAGGAAAATTCCTATAATTTTCTAAAATTGTAATTAAGGTTATGTAAAATAGAATGCTTGCAGTATTTGGACGGGCAAGCCAGTGGAAGCTGTTGGCCAACATGGTGAGGGAGACTAGACCAATGCAAATCCCTCGATGAATGCCAGTGCGCAAAAGAAAATTAAAAAGTAGAGAATATGCTAAAGCGATCAGAATAGTAACACCGAATATTACACCACCCAGGCCGGCGAGCAAGTGTAAGCCCCCCAAAAAAATCTCGAAGCCCCACTGATACAAGACCCAAGCTTTTCCATAATATGTGAAAGAAAATATATCACTTTCAGGCAAATTACCTGTTTGCAAAATGAGTTCCCCTGTACGAATCAGCCAACAAACATCCAGATCATTAAGAAGAAAGCTTTGACGGATAGAGAGTAAACCAATAACTAAATAGATAAAAAGAAGGCTTGGCAATTCTGGAAACCTTAGAGACTGCTTCTTGAAGATAGTACTAAAGACCATATGTGTAATCTATTCTTTAAAATTAATATGGTTTGTAAGCAACCCGGTGGCATACCATATGACAGGAGTGAGTATAATAGAAAAATATCCATCCACAGCATAATGCCAAGCGAGATGAACTGATCCTATCATTACGATAAAAGCGTAGGGTATAAAAAAAAATCGAAAAAAAAGATTCTGTTTCCATGCAAGCAAAGCCATTAAAACAGCCTGCGCTACATGAAGGCTCGGCATGGCTGAAATACCAACACCAAGGCCCATTTCATTAGCTATAAACTTGTCCCAGAGATAATTTTGTGTATTCAAGGCATAAATGGGATAGGTTTCATTGGCACTATCCAAGTAATCCATCAGCGGTTGAAATGTTCCAAAATCCCCGGTAAGTTTACCATAAAAGCAGGGCCCTACAGAAGAAAAAAAGACAGCGAACGCTCCTCCTACTATGAACCATGTGCTTACTGTCGCCAAAAGATAATGCATTCGCAGTCTCTGGTCTTTTAGACTGAAAAGTTGGTAGTACAAAATGAAATAAAGTATAAAAAACCATAAGTTGTATGCGTAGTTAACAAGAAAAGTAATAAGCGGTTTGCCAAAAATAGGATGAAGTAATATCCACGGATGGTAACCCAAATGTATGATTGAATCAATATTTATAAAAAAAGGATCCCATGAATAGGGGTTGATGACAGGTATCATCGCTTTCAATGAAGTGAATGAAGAGGCGGCTATCTGGAAACTTATCAGGCCTAAAATTCCATTTACGATTCTTTTATATGAGATGTAATTTGCCTTTAAATAGCTAAAGATATATTTTGTCAAACGTTTCGGACGAATAAATGCCATGATATATAAAGCGTGGAATACAAAAAATAGAAGGGTATATAAAAATGTCAGTTTAAGGAAGCCTTTAGAATAGATTCCAATTCTAATTTTGTCCGTTACTCCAAATTTCCAGGAAATCAGGAATACTATCAGAGAAAAAATACCGATTGCCAATAACAGGAAAAAATGCTCATAAAAAAAGGCGCGAATATAAAACCAAAGTCTTTTCCGCATAGAGTAAGAGAAAACATCATGCCATATGAGAGTTCTTGAGTTTTTTTCTGTTTTCATTAGCATCCAACTGTAGAAAAAAAGGCCCTGTAATTGCGATCAATCTACAGGGCCGTCCGATATTTTATTATTTAAAAAATTTAAGGATAATAGGTCACAGAGAAAAAACAGAATCCCCGGCTTTTTATCCAAATTACGCAAGGAGAAAAGTCAGCTTCTATTGAAAATTCCGGAAACAGGTAACAAATCTTTGCCGATCAAAAGACAGATTTGGGCATTGCCGTTTCGGATGGATTCCACCTCGGCCACATGGGGGGTTCCGGGGATAACGTCGGCCAAAC
>DHFM01000077.1 GCA_002400405.1 Candidatus Moranbacteria bacterium UBA4824 | reverse complement strand
ATCCTGATCTTTTTTTGAAACGCAAAAAAGAAATTTGCAAGGAATTGAGACTTCCCTTGCCAACCAACGCTGATATTCGCGAACTTTATGAAAAAATGATTGCTCAAAAAAAAATCAAGCGTAATCCTGATTTAGAAAATTGTCTTTTTAGCAAAAAAATTCGCACTGATTCTGGCGTAGCCGTAGTGGCAGTGCTTACTAAAAGCTACCCCTGCCCAGGAAAATGTATCTATTGCCCAACCGAAAAAGAAATGCCTAAAAGCTATCTCTCAAATGAACCAGCTGTGATGCGCGCCATTTCCGCTAAATTTGATCCTTATCTTCAAGTGCAAAGAAGAATTTATGCCTTGGAACTTAATGGTCACAAAACTGACAAAATAGAAATTATCGTTATGGGCGGAACTTTTTCCTATTTGCCAAAAACTTACCAGAATAAATTTATCTTGGAATGTTTTCGAGCTTGTAATGAATACCCTAAATCATGCAACATGAAACATGAAACATATAACAAAACCGAAAAAAATTTAAAAGCGGAACAAAAGAAAAATGAGACGGCTAAGCATAGGGTCGTTGGACTAACACTTGAAACGCGACCGGATTATATCGATGCGGAAGAATTGATTAATTTTAGAAATCTCGGATGCACTCGAGTTGAACTTGGTGTGCAAAGTATTTTTGATGATGTTTTAGAAAAAAATAAACGCGGACACAACGTTCAAAAAACTATCGAGGCCACAAAACTGCTCAAAGATTTTGGTTTTAAAATTAATTATCATATTATGCCAGGGCTACTTGGCTCCAGCATTAAAAAAGATTTTCAAATGTTTGAACAATTATTTTCCGATCAAGCCTTTCAACCAGATATGCTTAAAATTTATCCAACTGTTGTGATCAAGCAAAGCCCACTCTACCATCTCTGGAAAGCGGGAAAATATAAAGCACTTACTAACAAAAGTTTTGAAAAATTTATCTTGCGAGTCAAAAATGAAATTATTCCACCCTATGTTCGCATTTCTCGTCTAGTACGCGATGTGCCGGAAAGTTCCATTATCGCCGGACCAAAGATTTCCAATCTCCGTCAACTAATTGCCAAAAATTCCACTTGCCCTTGTATTCGTTGTCGCGAAGTGCGTTCGAATTATGATTTGAAAGAAAAAATAACTTTGCATCGTATTGACTATCCCGCTAGCGACGGCCAAGAAATATTCCTGGAGTATTCAACACTCCCTCTCCTTAATAAGGAGAGGGCTGGGGTGAGGTCAAAACTTTTTGCGCTTTTACGTTTAAGAATAAATGGCAAAAAAAGTATAATTCCAAATGTTCTAAAAAATTCTGCTATAATAAGAGAAGTACATACTTATGGTAAAATGAATCAGATCAATCAAAAAGACACGCTCTCCCCTCAACACATCGGCCTTGGAAAAAAACTAATCCTCGAAGCCGAAAAAATCGCCCGCGTAGAATTTGGCTTTAATAGAATTGTAGTAATTTCAGGCGTCGGCGTACGTGGATATTATCGAAAATTGGGATATAAATTGAAAGATAGTTATATGGTGAAGAATTTGTAATCCAAATATTACACCATTTGTGTCATTCCCTCGAAAGCGGGAATCCAGTCTCAAATCATTAAGTTTTTACACTAGATTCCCGTATACACAGGAATGACAAATAAATAGATTCATATTAATTTTTTAATTTTAATTATATGCCAAAAATAATCATTGCATCTGGTCCAGTGATAGTGGAAAATAATAAAGTGCTCCTTAATCAGCACGGCGACACGACTTTTTGGAAATTTTGCGGAGGAAGAGTGGAAGATTTTCAAACAGATCTAATTGAAAATGCCAGACGCGAAGTCAAGGAAGAAATGGGAATTGAGATCGAAATTTTAGATGAAAAACCATTTTTGCTTCACACGAAAAAAGAAACCCTTGAGGAGAATCTTGATGTCATTCTAGTTCACTTTTTAGCCAAGAGGATTGGCAAAATAACTCCAGGAGAAGACATTCGAAAATGGGATTGGTTGGACATCGATAATCTACCAGAAGACCTTGCGCCAAATATCTTGCCAACCCTAAAACATTTTGGATTTATAAAATAAAAATTCTAACCGCTTCCAAAATCCCCTCTTCATCCAAACCAACTTCTTTGAGAAGTTCTTCGCGGGTTCCGTGTTCGAGGAATTTGTCCGGTAGCCCAAGATTCTTAACTTTCATTTCCAAATTTTCTTTTGCCAAAAATTCATTGACCGCACTACCTGCTCCGCCGGAAATTGCATTGTCTTCAATAGTGACAAAATATTTGTGCATCTCAGATATTTTTTTCAAAAGTTCTTCATCCAAAGGTTTCACAAATCGCATATCCACCAAAGTCGCGTCTAATTCCTCCGCGACTTTTTTGCAATTTTCCAGGAGCGTGCCAAATGACAAAATCGCCACATTTTTTCCAGTGCGAATTATTTTGGCTTTGCCAATTTCAAGAGAATTATATTTTTCTTGATTATATTTTCCGCTTCCGCCCCCTCGTGGATAACGAACCACGGCTGGCCCATTGTGTTTATATCCAGCACTGAGCATAGCAAAACATTCATTTTCCGAGGATGGAGTCATAATGACCAAATTTGGAACCGCCCGAAGAAAAGAAAGATCAAAACTTCCATTGTGTGTAGCGCCATCTGGTCCAACAATTCCCGATCGGTCAATCGCAAAAAGCACATCCATATTTTCCAAGGCCACATCATGAATGATTTGATCATAGGCTCTTTGCAAAAAAGAAGAATAAATTGACACTACCGGCTTGGCACCTTGTGCAGAAAGCCCTGCCGAAAAAGTGACAGCGTGCTGTTCAGCAATTCCCGTGTCATGAAAACGTTTGGGGAAAATTTTGCGAAATTCAATTAGTCCTGAACCATCGGCCATAGCCGGAGTGATGGCATGAAGTTTTTCATCCTTTTTGGCTTTTTCGCAAATCCAATCAGAAAAAACGTCTGAAAAAGTTATTTTTTTGACACTATCACCATTTTTTTTGCCAGTTTCTGGATCGAAAGGCGACACCGCATGCAGAGACAATCCGTCATTCTCCGCGTGTTTGTATCCTTTACCTTTTGTCGTCACTACATGCAAAAATTTCGGACCTTTAATTTTTTTCAAATTTTCTAAAACTTCCATCAGATTTTTCACATCATGCCCATCGATTGGACCATAATATTCAAAACCTAATTGTTCAAAAAGAGTGGAAGGCACCAACATTCCCTTAGCTTGTTTTTCCGCCCGACGCAAAAATTTTTCCAAAATTGGAACATGACCAAAAAATTTCCGCCCCTTTTCTCTCGCTCTCACAAAAGAAGAGGATGAAATTATTTTTGTGAGATATTTTTCCAATCCTCCTACATTCGGTGAGATCGACATCTTATTATCATTAAGCACTACCAGTATATCAGCGCCGACATCTCCCGCGTGATTCAAGGCTTCAAAAGCCATTCCGCCAGCCAGTGCCCCGTCTCCAATCACTGCCACAATTTGGGGAGTAATTTTTTTGTGTCTGTTAGCAATCGCCATTCCGACTGCAGAGCTGATTGAGGTGCTAGTGTGCCCAACACTACAAGCATCGTATTCACTTTCTGTTTTTTTGGGAAAAGGCGCTAGCCCTCCCTTTTTTCTAATCGTGTGTAATTTATCTTTTCGCCCGGTAAGCATTTTATGCGGATAAGCTTGATGACCCACATCCCAAATCAAAATATCTCGTGGGGTATCGAAAATATAATGCAGAGCCACTGTGAGCTCCACTACCCCAAGATTTGAACCAAAATGTCCACCAGATTGTGAAACACTTTCAATCAAAAAATTGCGGACTTCATCGCAAAGTTCCGGCAATTTTTCAGCTGGAATTTTTTTCAAATCCACTGGAAAGTTAATGTCATCTAATATTTTTTTAGCCTTTTTTTCCATTCTTATGTCATCCTGAACTCGTTTCAGG